>CAMHAV010000047.1 GCA_946182865.1 uncultured Clostridia bacterium | reverse complement strand
TCTCACTGACAATATACGTTCACTTCTGGACGACAAAATACCCGGGCGCTGACATGTGTCTTGCAAAGGTAAATCACACTTTACAAGGCACAGACTTTTTTCTTTATCTTATAGTTCTATTAACCTGAAAGGACAGTCAGCACTTCTGGTCGATAGGATTGAAAAATTTCAATTACGAGGCAGTTGCACATTGACTCAATCAGAAGCATTTGATATAATTTATTACATCAATCTATTTCATTTCATGAGGAGCATTGTTGAAGTTATGAAGAGAAAAGCGCAAGTCCCGGCAGAGAAGAACCGACCGAAAATGTTTGACGAGTTTCGTATTTCGACATTTATTATTCTGACAATAGCCGGCATCATCAATGCCTTTGGCGTAACGATATTCCTTTTTCCCGTAAAGCTCTATGACAGCGGCATTTCCGGTTTGTCAATGCTCCTTGACCAGATCACTCCGCCCCAATTTACCTTATCACTGTTTCTGCTGCTTCTGAACATTCCGATATTTGCCTTTGGATACAAGAAACAAGGTGCGTCATTTACGATCTACTCTGTTTTTACCGTTGGCGTTTATTCTGTGATGTCTTTTTTGATCATGAATGTTTTGCCGATTGACGTTTCGTTTATCTCACCTCTCGCCGGCTCTGATCTTTTACTATGTGCCATTTTCGGCGGGGTCATATCGGGAATCGGCAGCGGTCTGACAATACGGTTCGGCGGGGCAATAGACGGTATAGACGTGCTTTCGGTTGTATTTGCCAAGAAAATAGGCATATCTATAGGTACATTTGTCATGATTCTAATACGATACTATATACTGTGTGCGGAATTACCATCAAAAGCTGGATACTTCCACTGTATTCCATTGTTACCTATTACATTGGTTCAAAGACGGTCGATTTTGTAGTAGAAGGTATTGATAAAACCAAATGTGCCATGATAGTAACCACCAAAGCAAATAACATTTCTGATACCCTTGCGGAACAATTTGAAGCAAGCGGAACGATTGTCAAAGCGATAGGCGGATATTCAAAGGAACAGAAAGAAATCATATATTTTATCGTCAATCATTTTCAGATCAATAAGCTCAAAAAAATTGTACACGACATTGATCCGTCCGCATTTATTTCATTGCAGGACGTATCTGATATCATTCAAAAAAATCATGAAACTTAAAGTGAATCTTTTTTAATTTCTTTACCGTTACATTTCCTCCACCATCACCAATATAAACATCATATTCGTCTTCAATACTTCCAAAGGTGATGATCTTTTCTGCACTGGTATATTCTTTGAGCTTTTTCATCATCTCACGCTTTGACGCGAGAGGAGAAAACACTTTAAGATATTGATAGCCTTCATATTCGGAGTTTGTAACTGTGATACGGATTGTTTTTTCAAGACTGTCATTCAGTTTTTTAAATAGAGTCGCGATTCTGTCGTCAGTATCGAGAACAGTCAGATACAGCACACGCTCGGAAGCATCATGCCGCCGGAATCTCTCTCTGACATAATTTCGATAGGGGGAATGCTTGTGTGTTTCGAATAAATCCTTCTCGGCAGAATTTGTCAATTCTCCGTAAAATATCAAAAGAGTTGTATCATACAACACATTGACAAAGCAGCGCATACCGCTATCCGATATAATTTTTTCGGCAGATTCACATACATCTAACGGAAGTGATTCTGCTTCGAGATATTCCTTTTCGTTTACATCATACAGTGCAGCTCCGTCCATAACAATAACGGGCAATTTCAGGTTTACCCCTTGCATTAAAGATTGAACTTCGGCAGGCGTATGTATGGTAGAAATGGTAAATTTGACGCCTGATTCTATTAACCTGTTTAATTCCACCTTACTGTACTGCATAGTGGAATGGTCGTCGGGGATCAAAACCGAGTCAATTCCGCTGACATAAAGAGTCTTACTGTCGTGTCTGACAGGCAGATGAAAATGATTGACTGCAAGGCCAATGCCTATTCCTATAAAGGTATCCAATACCCGATTGAAAACAAAAATATAGGGATTAACATCAAATGAATGTGTGAGAGCAATGCTTAAAAAAACAACACAAGAAAAGAACGACGCATTACGCTTATTCCAAATAACTGTCAAATAAATGACAGGAATAATCATTAGTGATGCAAGAAGGTAGACAAGAACGGGCTGTGTCAGTCCTGCAATACGAAGCAATATGATAAACACAAGTCCGAATCCTGCGCCGATGAAAGTGCCAGTCGATCTTTGCCACGCATTATTTTTAGTAGAATCCGCATAAGGCTGCAAACACCACAGAGCGGCAAGCGCTCCGTAAAAAGGTAATCCGTTTCCGACAGGCGTTAGCGTGCGGATATAGTAAATGACCATACATAATCCGACCGCCACCGATGATTTTATGATTCTTGCTCCGATGGGAGGAAGTTTTTTAGGGAGTATCATGGGCTTCACCTCAGAATCATCTATTCATTCCATAGTATCATAAGCCGTTCTTCGCCCATGTCATAATACAGCTTCATGCCGGCTTTTGACGCATCAAAGGCACCGATAATGCCCTTTAAATCCTCCGGAAGATTCGTGAGTGTCTCTGTCAGTTCCGGCAGACCTTTCAGAAGCCGGGGGTTCCATACAACCGTGCTTTTTCCCTCAAAAACGGCCGTGTAAAGTATGCCGGATTCAACAAGATCCTGAAAAATGTGGCTGCCATAGCTGAGTTCCGGAATGTAGCCTATACTGGACTCCGATACCTCCGCAATCACCGAAAATTCGCTGATATCCGAAAATCCGGACGGAACGCCCAATTCCGGCGAAGACGTGCAGATTCTGCCGGGCGTGAGCAGGATCAAGCGCTTTCCCTTTCCTCTGAATTGCCAGTTGACGTCGGAGAGAGCCTTCTTCACGTCATACTTTCTCTTGTAAGGCAGTCTGTAATATCTCACAGGATCGATATACACAATGCAGTCCACATCGAATTCTCTTGAAAATCCCATGGAGACGCCCTTTGTTTCAAGCAATATTCTGTCGGAAGGAATGTCTTCCGGAAATGCCACCCTGTCGCCGTCGGCGGTAAGCTGCAAAGGACGGCATTGCAGAAGGTCTATGACGTATTTCCCGTCAGGGGCAAAATTAATGGTATATTCCGTGTCTACCGGGTATTCGTAATGCTGCTGAATCAGTCCGAGGATTTCCCGCATATCATTCATTAGCGACTGATTGCCGGTCAGACCATCGCAAGTGACGAAAAGAATATCCCTGTCAATGCCCATGTCTCTGAACCGCGCTTCGGTTTCATAATTATGCGCAAGCAGCAGCCGATTAAGGTAAGTCGGGAGCTTCAGGGATAATTTCATTGGGTCGAAACCCTCGACTTCTCCCTTTTCCAGACTGACCGCGTCCACAAGCCGCTGTGAATACTGCTGTCTGTCGGAAACAGAGGTATTGATCACCCGCTTGGGATCATCGAGAGATACCATTCGCGGATAAGAGCCGGTTCTCCGGTCTACGGCGGCAGTGCCAAGTCCCATCACGAGTCTGAGCATTCCCGACTCCGGACGCACCGAATCCATTCTGTACGGACTGGTCGAATAACCCACTCCTGCCGCGCAGGGCATGAAGAAACCCTCATACCTTGAACCCGATACTCTCTGCACCAGAATTGCCATCTGTTCATCGCGTTTGTCGAGTCCCCGGCGTTTTCTGTAGTCAAGCGCCGAAAGGCTCATCGTGCTGGCGTAGACGGTGCGCACCGCGTCCTCAAACTGTTTCAGACGTTCCTCCGGAGAACCGATGCTGCCGCAGAATACCGATTCATACTTCCCGGCAAAGGCGTTTCCGAAGCCGTCTTCCAATATCGAGCTGGAACGGACAATCACCGGATCACTGCCGTAATAATCGAGTATTCTGCGAAATTCGGCTTCTATCGCAGCAGGGAATTTTCCCTCCATGATCTTTTCTCTGAACTGATCCGCCAGCGTAAAGAATCCTTCCTCCGTCCTCTGTTTTATCCTCAAATCCCAGAAACCGTTGTCCACGATATAGGCGTAAAACACGTCGGACCCGATGTAATAGGAATCGTGCGGCTCAAAGCGTTCAAAAATATCGGGGCGGTGATTCTCCACGATCTTCCTCGCAAGGAGCATTCCGCAAGCCTTGCCGCCGATCATTCCCGTACCGACCATGCGGGAATGCACCTCAAAGTAATCCTCCGGTCTGAAATTCTGCTTGATAAGACTGCGCATACGCTCGTCTCGGGTGAGCATGATGTTGCACATTCTCGCACATTCATTGGTTACGTCCACGCCGTTTTCATAGAGCATCTTGGTTCTTACAAAAAAGCGTTCCCAGCTGTCGAGATTCTGATCGAGCGCTTTTCCGGCTTCTTTATTCATGAGTCCGTAAAAATGGCTGATCTCGGTCCCCTCGGAAAGAACAGTAAAGCTGTTGTCCTCCCTTCTCATGCGATAAGGTTGGAACATCGTCTGGGAATAACGGTTCCACACCTTCATCGGACGCACATAGAATGACTGCCCGTCATTGTCGTTTTCTTTATACACGTCAAGGAAAAGCTGCGTTGTATCCCTGATGGTCGCAATCGCGTCAAAGGAATGTCTGCCTCGGATAATAGGGAAATAGGCGACTGTATCGAGAATAAACAGAAACGGACAGGTCAGGTGAAAGAAGTTGCCCATCATCAGATCGGTTGCCCACGCTTCTTCCAACTCTGACAGGCAGTCAAAGACATAAAAAGCGTCGTAGCCCTCCCGTTCAATCAGATTGTGTATATTGACCGTGAAATTTTCAAAGCGGTGCGAAAGCTCTACGTGTTCGATTTTCAACCCTTGCCGTGGCGTGAGAATCGGCTCGTGTTCCGCAAAACGGATATAGATGAGATTTCTGCGGTCCGCTATTGCCTGCTGTGCGAACCGTTCCGCCACATATCGGAATTCATTGAGGGAGGGAACCTGCCAGACAACATTGTCCCCCAGCCGTATGTATTGCAAAGCCTCGTCCATCATCGGTATTCCGGAGCGTGTTTTCTCAAAAGCTGCCATTGCGCATCCTCCATTCTTTATCTTTTTCAAGTGCAAAAAGGCGCTCCCGTAAAATACGAGAACGCCTTTGCTCTTCCCTTTTATTGTATATCTTTTGTTTGCATTTGTCAATATTATTTTGCAGGTGATCAACAAAATAATTTCAAAAATAATTTATAATAAGACAATTCATTTTGGATATTTCTCCAAAATGAATTTATCAAAAACAAATCTTGCAAAAATTCGTTGACATACGATAAGATTTGTGATATGATACTAACAAGAAACAAGGGCGTTTTTGCATCAGGTGCAAAAGCGCCCTTGACTTGTTAAGGAGGTAATGAGTATGGATTCATTGATTAAAAATGCGGAAACCATCAACGGATTGCTGGCAAGATACGGTGTAAAATTCGGTATTTACAAGAACGGAGAATTCAAAGAACAGCTTTTTCCGTTTGATCCGATTCCGAGAGTGATCGGCAGAAAGGAATTTTACTACCTTGCATCGGGGCTGCGTCAGCGGGTTGACGCCTTGAATTGCTTTTTGCAGGACATTTACGGCAAAAAGCAGATCGTCAGGGACGGCATTATTCCTGAGGAGTTTGTCTTTTCTGCCAAGGGATTTCTTACCCCGTGTGACGGCGTATGTCCTCCCAAGGGCATATACAGCCATATTTCAGGCATTGATCTCGTTCAGTCAAAGGACAACAACTGGTACATTCTGGAAGACAACCTGCGTGTGCCGTCCGGTGCCTCCTATCCTATGATTGCCAGAGAATTGCAAAGACGGGGAGCACCCGAGGTATTTGCCAATGCCGGAGTGGTGGACAACCGGAATTATGCCGATCTGCTGAAGGAAGTCATGGATCACGTCAACACAGGCGGCATTAACGTCATTCTTTCGCCCGGGCGGTACAACGCCGCTTTCTTTGAACATTCTTATCTGGCGGAAAAGACAGGCGCAGTGCTCACAACAGGAAAGGATATTGTGTGTGAAAACGACTCGCTTTATTACATAGACTACAACGGTAAAAAGCAAAGAGTCGGCGCTGTCTATCGACGTATTTCCGACGAATATCTCGATCCGATGACATTTTACGAGGACTCTGTCATTGGCATTCCTCATATCTTTGAAGCGTACAAAAAAGGCAATGTCGCACTGCTCAATGCGCCGGGAAACGGCGTGGCGGACGACAAGGGCATATATTATTTTGTGCCGAAGATGATCAAGTATTATCTCGGTGAAGATGCCGCGCTAATGAATGCGCCGACCTATCTTCCTTTCTACGACGAGGATATGAAGTATGTGCTGGACAACTTCGACAGTCTGGTCATCAAAGACGTGGCGGAAGCGGGAGGCTACGGCGTTGTGTTCGGCAGTTCGCTGACAACGGAAAAAAAGGCGGAGTTTATCGCGCTGCTGAAAAGTCAGCCGAGACGGTTCATTGCGCAGGAGGTCATTGACTTCTATGATCTCGATATTCTCGACGAAACCGGAGAGAGGGTTCCGCGAAAAGCCGATCTTCGCGCGTTTGTCCTGACCGGCAGCACAACAAAGGTATGGCCGAGCGGCCTTACGAGGTTTTCCAGAAATCCCGATTCATTTATTGTCAATTCATCACAAGGCGGAGGTTTTAAAGATACATGGGTATTATCACGGTAGACAAAAGCGATCATTTGTTCTGGCTTGGCAGGTACACCGAAAGGGTACAGACCACACTCAGATACTATCTGAAAACAGCGGATTTGATGCTGGATCACGGCACAGACGATTACGCAGCTCTGTGCAGGAAAATCGGTATTCCGGATATTTACGGATCAGGCGAAGCTTTCCGGAAAAAATATCCCTTTGATGCAAAAGACAGCAATTCCATCATCAGCAGTCTCAACAGAGCGTATGACAACGCCATTGTCATGCGCGACTATATCGGCACTGAAACAATGGCATACATTCAGTTGGCGATAGATGACGTCAAACACGCGGAGCAAAGCACCGCACAGATTGCCGATCTTATGCTGGTGATCGATCATATTTACGCGTTCTGGGGCTGCGCCAACGACCTGATTGACGATGAAAAAATCCGCAACATCATGAAACTCGGCAAGGGAATGGAACGGCTTGATCTGTATCTCAGTCTTGGCGTTGCAAAGCACGAAATCAAGCGCGAATATAGCCGGACAAAGGGCTTTTTGAAAAAATCCTGTCTCCGATATGACGAGCATATTCTCTACACGGTTGACAGTCTGCTTTCCGAACCGAAATTTGACCATGACAACGTGAAAAAGCTGCTGAGAAATCTGATTTCCAAGTGAACGGAGTGGTTACGATCAAGCAATTACAATTTGAGTACAGGCTGACAGCCTCTTACAGTGCTGAAATAAGCAACCACAGCTTTACGGTAATGTTTGTGCCAAAGGATAGCAACCGTCAAAAAATCACTTCCCTTGCCATTGCCGTGAAGGAATGCCACCGGTATTATATGACAGTTGACAGCTTCGGCAACGAAAAAATCTATGGAAAAATCACCGTGCCGCATCGGACTTTTGACGTCAGCATCAGCGGTGTGGCACAGACCGGACTGGATATCTATGAAGAATACACCGAAGATTCCTTCAATGCGGTTTTGCTGAGGTCACAGACCGCGCTGACACAGCCCGGCGCAAAACTTAAGGAATATCACCGCTGTCTTCCTCTGGAAAAATGCGACAGCGATTACGAAAAAGCCCTTTTTGTGATGAGGTCGCTGCCGCAATCCTTCCACTACCGAAAAGGCGTTACATCGGTACATGAAAAAGCCGAGGACGCGTTTGCGCTTGGCGCAGGTGTTTGTCAGGATTACGCTCACATCATGGCGTCACTGCTTCGCATGGAGGGGATTCCCGTCCGGTATGTAGTGGGAATGATTCCGGGAGAAGGTGCGTCTCATGCGTGGGTGGAGGCGCTCTGCCGGGGATATTGGTACGGATTTGATCCTGCCAACAACAAACTGGTAGACGAGGATTACATCAAGGTTTCATGCGGCAGGGATTCGGCGGATTGCTCCGTGATCCGAGGCAGCTTTTACGGCTGTGCCGGGCAGGAGCAATCCGAGCGGATCACCGTCAATGAAATATGACGACAGAAGGAATGATACACAATGGTTCAGACGATAGCGTCGGTCGGTCTTCCGATTGACGAAACGCTTAAAATACAAAAAAATCGCATTATACCCAAAAACGGGCTGAAAGGCGGCGAGAATCGCCTCAGCATTGTCACCGGTACGCACGGTGATGAGCTGGAGGGACAGTATGTCTGCTATGAGCTGCAAAGAAGAATCAGGGAAAGCTATGACTGTCTGACAGGCATCGTCGATATCTATCCGGCGCTCAATCCCCTCGGTGTGGATTCCATCACAAGGGGCATTCCCGGCTTTGATCTGGACATGAACCGTCTGTTTCCCGGATTGGAAAACGGTTCTATGCCGGAATATATCGCTTCGAGAATCATTCGTGATCTCAGCGGAAGTGCGGCGGTCATTGACATACACGCCAGCAATATTTTTCTCGAAGAAATACCGCAGGTGCGCATCAACGAGCTTTCACAGAAGGAACTGCTGCCGCTTGCCAGACTGCTGAATGTGGATTATATCTGGATTCATTCCTCCGCCACGGTGCTGGAATCCACACTCGCCTACTCCCTGAATGTGATCGGCACGCCAACCCTTGTGGTGGAAATGGGCGTCGGCATGAGAATTACAAAGAAATACGGCGATCAATTGACAGACGGTATTTTCGTACTGATGAAAGAGCTTGGCATCTGGAACGGAGAGGTCATTGAGCCTAAGAAACCCATCATCTCCGATGACGGTGAGGTGTCGTTTATCAATGCCGGAAAATCAGGAGTATTCGTACCCAATGTCGGACACTGGAAGGACGTAAAAAAGGGCGATCACATCGGCGATATCCTGAACCCCCTGACAGGTGAGATCAGCGAAGAGATCAACGCGGAAACAGACGGCATTGTGTTTACGCTCAGGGAATATCCGATCGTGTCCGAAGGCTCGCTGATTGCGAGAATTTTGTCGTAGGGAGGTGCAACATGGAAGAAAAAATACTGTTTGAGCTTGGCTCGGTTTACCGTGAAGCCATGCGCATTAAAGGATACACATTCGGCAGCGGAGAACATTCCGCCTGCATTGTCGGAGCGACACGCGGCAACGAGGTGCAGCAGGTCTATCTCTGCTCCCGGCTTGTCGATATTCTGGAACAGCTTGAGAAAAGGGGAAAGATCACCTGCGGCAAATCCATTCTGGTCGTTCCAAGCGTCAATTCCCATTCCATGAATATCGGCAAACGCTTCTGGTCAACCGACAACACCGATATCAACAGAATGTTTCCGGGATACAGTCTGGGTGAAACGACACAGCGCATTGCCGACGGACTTTTCAAAAATGTAAACGATTATCAATTCGGCATACAGTTTGCCAGTTTCTATATGCAGGGGAGCTTTATTCCGCATGTGCGCATGATGAAAACAGGCTTTGAGGACGTGGAACTCGCTAAGGATTTCGGCTTGCCGTATGTATTCCGGCGGAACGCCAGACCGTATGATACCACGACGCTCAATTACAATTGGCAGATATGGGAAACCAAGTCCTTTTCGGTTTATACCGACGCCACCGACACCATTAACACAGAGACGGCCGCCGAAGCGGTCAACGCAGTACTTTGCTTCCTTCACAAACAGGGCATTATCGAGTACAACTGTCACGAAGGGTACATTTCCCGCTTCATTGAAGGAAGTCAGCTTGTCAACGTAAAGACGGTAACAGCAGGATTCTTTGTACGTCATGCCAAAGTCAGTCAAAGGGTGAAACAAGGGGATATTCTGGCGGAAATCCTTGATCCGTATAACGGAAGGGTAATTGACCGTATATTGTCGCCCGTGAACGGCATTGTTTTTTTCCATGCCGTTCAGCCGGTGATCTATGCGCATACCACCCTCTATCGGATCATTCCGTCAGACGATCTGATATGAGGGAGGAAAAGTCTGTATGAGCAGCTTCAAAGAAACCATGTATGCGGCATTTACCGAGAATAATATCATTTCACCCGAATACTTCGACAAGTACAGTGTGAAACGGGGACTGCGCAATCCGGACGGAACGGGCGTGATGGCAGGCGTTACCAATATCTGCAATGTTCACGGTTACGTGATTGACGACGGCGAAAAGAAGCCGGCTGAGGGCAAGCTGATATTCAGAGGGTATAATATCCGTGACATCATCCGTCATGTGGAAGAGGAAGACCGCTTTGGCTTTGAGGAGATCGTATATCTTCTGCTGACGGGCAAACTTCCGACATTGGATGAGCTTACGGAGTTTACACAGCTTTTGTCCGATCATCGTGCTTTGCCTGATAATTTTTTCGAGGATATGATCCTGAAAGCACCGTCACGGGATATTATGAATAAAATGGCAAGATCGACGCTCGCGTTATATTCCTATGACAGCAATCCGGAAACTTTATCGCCGGAGCATGAAATAGACACCGCCATATCGCTTATCGCAAGAATGCCGGTGATTATGATCTGTGCCTATGAAACACAAAGACGGTATTTCAGTGAGGACTCTATGATCATGCACCCTTTAATAAAGGGGCAGTCAACAGCGGAAAACATTTTGTCAACGCTGCGACCAGACAGAAATTTTACCCATGAAGAGGCCAGACTCCTTGACCTGATGCTGATGCTTCACGCGGAACACGGCGGCGGTAATAACTCGACCTTTTCCTGCCGTGTGCTCACTTCATCGGGTACAGATCCCTATTCCACCTATGCGGCAGCCATCGGTTCGCTGAAAGGCGCAAGGCACGGCGGCGCCAACCGTAAGGTGACAGAAATGCACGAATATATCAAGGCAAATGTGGCTGATTGGGAAAATGAAGAGGAGCTTGCGGCGTATCTGCGAAAAATTCTGCGAAAGGAAGCAGGCGACGGAAGCGGTCTGATCTACGGAATGGGGCATGCGGTCTATACGTTGTCCGATCCCCGTGCAGTGATTCTGAAAGAGTATGCCGGCGCTATGGCGGAGGGAACCGACTTTGAAAAGGAGTTTCATCTGCTGGAATCCATCGAACGGCTGACGCCGAAAATTTTTGAAGAAGTAAAACATTCAGGAAAAGCCATGTGCGCCAATATTGATATGTACAGCGGATTTGTGTACAGAATGCTCGGTATTCCACAGGAACTCTTTACGCCGCTGTTTGCTGTTTCAAGAATGGCGGGGTGGTGCGCACACCGATTTGAAGAGATGAATAGCGGCAGGAGGATTATTCGCCCCGCCTACAAATCCATCTCCCATGAAAAGGAATATGTGGATTTGAAAAACAGATGAGCTATGGGAACGATAAAAAGACATAAAGAAAGGCTGATTACGATGGAAAAAATCAAAATGACTACCCCCTTGGTTGAAATGGACGGGGACGAAATGACAAGGATCATCTGGCAGATGATAAAGGAAAAACTCCTTCTTCCCTTCATTGACCTGAAAACCGAGTATTACGATCTCGGTCTTGCGCACAGAAACGAAACAGACGATAAAGTAACCGTCGAATCGGCGGAAGCAACCAAGAAGTACGGTGTGGCGGTCAAGTGTGCCACCATCACGCCCAATGCGGCAAGAATGACGGAATATGACCTCAAAGAGATGTGGAAATCACCCAACGGCACCATCAGAGCCATTCTGGACGGTACGGTGTTCCGTGCGCCGATCATTGTGGAGGGTATCACCCCTTATATTCCCACATGGACAAAGCCTATCACGATTGCTCGTCACGCTTACGGCGATGTGTATAAGAACACCGAACTACGTGTCAGTCAGGGCAGCAAGGCAGAACTGAAAGTGACCGATCAAGACGGACATGAAACATCGGCGCTTATCTACGATTTTGAGGATAGTGCGGGAATCATTCAGGGACTTCATAATAAAGACAAGTCTATCGAGGGATTTGCCCGTTCCTGTTTTAATTATGCGCTTGATACGAAACAGGATATATGGTTTGCCTCCAAAGACACCATCTCGAAACAATATGACCACAGATTCAAGGATATCTTTGCGGAGGTCTTTGAAAATGACTATCGGGCGAAATTTGAGGAAGCCGGAATAGAGTATTTTTATACGCTGATTGATGACGCGGTTGCGAGAGTGATTCGTTCCGAAGGCGGATATATATGGGCCTGTAAAAACTATGACGGCGATGTGATGTCAGACATGGTAGCTACCGCATACGGCAGTCTTGCGATGATGACTTCCGTACTGGTTTCTCCTGACGGCATTTATGAATATGAAGCGGCGCACGGAACGGTACAGCGCCATTATTACAAATATTGCAAGGGTGAAAAGACCTCCACGAACCCTGTTGCCACGATCTATGCGTGGACAGGCGCATTGCGAAAAAGGGGAGAACTGGACAGTCTGCCTGCACTTTGTGGCTTTGCCGACAAACTGGAAAAAGCGGTTCTTGCCACAATCAGTGAAGGAATCATGACTGGAGATCTTGCGGCCATCTCTACACTGGCAAACAAGCAGACCGCAGACACGGAAACATTTCTTGATGAGATAGGCATTCGTTTAGAGCGTTTATTGAATCAATGATGGAGGGGAATATCATATGGGACTGACATTGACCGAAAAAATACTCAAAAACCATCTGGTTGACGGGGAATTCATCAAAGGCAGCGAGATCGGAATAAAAATCGATCAGACGCTCACGCAGGACGCCACAGGCACAATGGCTTATCTGGAATTTGAAGCGATAGGCATACCGAGGGTAAAGACAGAACGCTCGGTTGCCTACATTGACCACAACACACTGCAAAACGGTTTTGAAAATGCGGACGACCATCGTTTTATCGGTTCTGTCGCAAAAAAGCACGGTATCTGTTTTTCCCGACCCGGCAACGGTATCTGTCATCAGGTGCATCTGGAACGCTTCGGTATTCCGGGAAAAACGCTGATTGGCTCGGACAGTCATACGCCGACCGGCGGCGGTATCGGAATGATTGCCATCGGTGCGGGCGGTCTTGACGTTGCGGTCGCAATGGGCGGCGGCGCTTACTACATCACATACCCGAAAATCGTCAAGGTCACTCTTACCGGCAAGCTCTCTCCGTGGGTGGCTGCGAAAGACGTGATCTTGGAGGTACTCAAACGAATGACTGTAAAAGGCGGCGTGGGTAAAGTCATTGAATACGGCGGTGAGGGTGTGAAAACGCTTACGGTTCCCGAAAGAGCCACTATCACCAATATGGGGGCAGAGCTTGGCGCCACTACATCTATTTTCCCCTCTGACGACGTAACGCTTGCCTTTCTCAAAGCGCAGAACAGGGCAGAGGTATGGACGGAATTGAAAGCAGACGACGATGCGGTTTATGATGAAGAAATCCATATTGATCTCTCCTCTGTTGTGCCTATGGCGGCTTGTCCTCACTCTCCGGATAACGTCAAGACCGTTGCGGAGATAGGCAGACTCAAAATAGATCAGGTATGTATCGGCTCCTGTACCAACTCCAGCTTTATTGATATGATGAAGGTTGCCACTATCCTCAAAGGCAGGACGGTTCATCCGAGCGTTTCACTCAGCATAGCTCCCGGCTCTAAGCAAGTGCTCAATATGCTGGCGTCCAACGGCGCACTGGCTGATATGATAGACGCAGGTGCAAGAATACTGGAATCTGCCTGCGGCCCGTGTATCGGTATGGGACAATCGCCCAACTCCGGCGGTGTATCATTGCGTACTTTTAACCGTAACTTTGAAGGAAGATCAGGAACAAAGGACGGACAGATCTATCTCGTTTCTCCCGAAATGGCAGCCATTTCCGCCATAAAAGGGTACCTCACCGATCCAAGAGAATTGGGAAATATGCCGGAATTCCATCTGCCTCATCAGTTTAAGATAAATGACAACATGGTGGAACCGCCTGCCGATGAAAAGGATATGGACGGAATAGAGACTCTCAGAGGACCGAACATTCAACCGTATCCTGTAACCTCACCGCTGCTTGATGACATAGCGTGCAAAGTATCTTTGAAGGTCGGCGATAATATCACAACAGACCACATCATGCCCGCCGGGGCCAAAATCCTTCCGCTCCGTTCCAATATCCCTGCTATCTCCATGCATTGTTTTACCGTATGTGATGAAGATTTTCCAAAAAGAGCAAAGCAGCTTGGTATTTCCATTATCGTTGGCGGTTCCAATTACGGACAAGGTTCATCAAGAGAACACGCCGCACTCGCACCGCTGTATTTAGGGATAAAGGCGGTTGTTGTCAAGAGCTTTGCACGCATCCACAGAGCCAATCTGATCAATGCCGGTATTCTGCCTCTTACCTTCGTCAACGAGGCGGATTATGATAGAATCGGGCAGGGTGACGACGTTGTTCTTGAAAATCTCCGCGCAGATATCGAATCAGGCAAGTCAGAACTTACGCTTATCAACAGAAGCAATGGCGAAGAAATACCTGTCCTTTGCGAACTGACAGGCAGAACAAGGGATATTATCCTTGCAGGCGGTCTGCTTGACTATACAAGATTGAGCCTCACTTCTGACGCGGGTAAGAATTGATGATTTCGCTCAATCAATATTTATTCTCCGGAGATACCGTGTTGAAAATTCTTCATCAGTATTCCGCCGATCTGAAAAAGTCAGCCATCCATGCGCATCATCCGATTGATCTGGCGCACAGTAATTTTCTGATACAGATCATAGAACTGCTGGAGCATAACGATTTTCTGTCCTTACAATCGCAGCGGATCAAGGAATTTTACAAGTACATGACACATGAATACCCGTTTCTTGCGTTTACCTTCAAGGGAAGAATCAAATCTCTGATTCGCGCGGAGGAAAAATTCAACGGATATGTCTTAGAATATATTTACGAGTATTACAAGACAAACGGAAGATTCCCAAGTGAAGCGGAAATCAAAAGCAATCTGATTTTCAGAGATTTGATTGCGTACCGCATTGTGATTTCACTGCCGCGATGTCATATTGCAGTGGGAGAAAGCGGTCACGAACAGGAATTGATTTATCTATATGAGATTGCCGATACGCTTCCCGAATTTCTCGAAGAAAGAGGATTTACAGCGGAATTGTCAGGCTTTCCCGATAAAACCGTATCAGAGCAACTTTCTGAAAATAACCGTGCCTATTACAGAGATTATGTTGCACACCCCAGACCTTCCGGCTACCAGTCTCTTCATATCACTTTTTATGACAATCATGCAAGGTGCTTTACAGAGGTTCAGCTCCGGACAAAAGAAATGGACGATCTTGCCGAGATCGGTGAAGCAAATCACTTCGGCTATGAAAAGCAACAGGAGGAAAGCCGTTCCAAACGGGATATTATCCCGAAAGGGCAATGTCTGTATTTTGATGAAGCGTATGAACGCCTGACCATGCTGCAGGGACTTGATCTCTCTACCGTAGATGTGAATATGTTCAAAGCATACAACAATCAGCTGATCAATGACGGCTGCGGATTATTCAGAGGACGTCAGATACTCCCCTTTGAGCATTTGTCAAGATTTCAGAATGATCTTATTGATTGACTGTTTCCGAAATACAATATAAGGAGAAGCTGAAATGAAACCATTAATCGGATTAATGCCACTCTGGGATGATGAAAAGGAAAGCCTTTGGATGCTTCCCGGATATATGGATGGAATTGCAACTGCCGGTGGGATTCCATTTATGCTGCCGCTGACCGACAGCGAGGAAGATATTAAGCAGCTTGTGGGAATCTGCAACGGATTTCTGTTCACAGGCGGTCATGATGTATCGCCTGAGTTATATGCGGAAAAACCGATCGGCAATCTGGTTTCCTGTTGCAGAAAGCGGGACATTATGGAAAATATCGTGCTGAGAATCGCCATTGAGAAAGATAAACCGGTTTTGGGCATTTGTCGGGGGATTCAGTTCATCAACGCCGCACTTGGAGGTACACTGTATCAGGACCTTCCGACACAACATCCTACTGAAATAGAACATCATCAAAAACCGCCCTATGATCAACCGGTACACAAGGTTGATATTGTTCCGGGCAGTCCACTGTATTCTTTGATCGGAGAATCAAGGATTGCAGTGAACAGCTATCATCACCAAGCAATCAAGCAGCTTGCTCCCTCTCTTGTTGCAATGGCATATTCAGAAGACGGTTTGGTAGAAGCTGTGCATAAACGGGATCAGTCTTTTATGTGGGCGGTGCAGTGGCATCCGGAATTTATGTGGATGACAGATGTAAACAGCAGGAAAATATTCAATACCTTTATTTCTATTTCAGCTATAGGATGATATAACCGACAGGTGATAAAATTAGCAGTGGGTAGCATTACACACTTTCTGTCTCTCTGTTAATCGGCAAAACAGCAAACTAAATACTATTTTGCTCCGATTGTCTCTATTTGTCTTGACTTATGCGCTCTTCTGTGATATTTGTTGTTGCGAAAGGTCAGGTGAACTTAGCAACATGAAAATCATAGAAGATCTGTACTACGGGCGGATAGCACCCTACGAAATGAACATATCAGCCACGACAGAATACCAGAAGCTGAAAGCTCTCGCGGACAGGAACGAGGATTTATTGAGAGAATCACTCTCCGATGAACAGAAGGAACTGTTGGACAAGCTCATAGAAACCGTGACGGATATATCGTCCATCTCCGAACGTGATATGTTCATCGCCGGATTCAGGCTCGGCATGAAGCTGATGATTGACGTAATGAAAGACGAATAACCGCCCCTGCTGCCGCATTTGTGGCACTAAGAGCGATTGAATCCTCTCGGTCGGAATGTATCCACCTATCCAAAAACGGCTTAAATCGGGCAATTTGAGCCGTTTTTTTGGTTCGATTGACAGGAATTCTATTTTTCATTTGCTGCCTTGATCGTCTCTTGAAGCGAATACCGACACACCCCGTAGCACTGCTTCTGCTTTACGATAATACTGTCGGGAACCCTGTTCCACCACTTGCGGCTGAAGTTGGTGTTTCCGAAGTAGGCGTCGAAATTGGTGACGGGCAGGACAACCCACTCGTTGTCGTCCTGCTTGTTGGCATAATAGTATCTGACGAGCAATTCCACCACCTCCGTGGGAACGTCCTCCGGCGTTTCTGCGGAGATGATTTGTTTTACGGCAGAAGAAAGAAGAATGTCCCTGTCGCGCAGCCGTCCCTGTTCCTTTGCGTCAAAACACCACAAACCAAGTACTGCCCTACTTCATGGAGTGTGGCGGTACTCATTGTATGCTCAGCAGAATTCCAAGACACACTTTCTTATTATTTTATGTCTTCTCCCTCAGAGATGATATCTTTTGCCGAAATGTGTGGATTGTGGTATCTCGTTCTCTTGTCGGGCAATCCCAAATGGCGAGACACGGCGTTGTCCAGATTCCTGTATGCATCAGGTGTTTCAAACATGATGGCTTTGTGAGGACAGTAGACTACACAGGCGTTACAGCCTATGCAGGCGTGGTTCCAGACCGGATGTTTATCTGACATGGTGATGTTTTGGCACGGACAGAGTTTGCTGCACAAACCGCAGCCCACACACTTGTCCGACGTGTAAAAGCCCTTGTCATATTCATGCCGGACATTCATAAAAGGCGTCATCATTTTTCCGTAGAGTTTGCGTGTGACGGGCGACATTCTGGGGTAACGGTTGCGCTGCCGCATTGCTATCTGTCTGCCGATCTTCCGTGCGTGTCGGTCGGAACGCGGCACCATCCATCTGGGATTTGGAAAAGGTTCATACGCTATACACTGGCTTGCCACGCATCGCAGCGCCTTGCCATAATGCAGTTGTGTGCCCTTTTTTCTGAGTATAGCGTCCATTGTTTCAAAGCATCTGCCGTGTACAGCAATATAGGTAGCCACCATAAAGGTATAGGCCTTGTCGTTGACGGTCAGAGTCTCAGCAAAATCTTTCATGGTTTCCGGAATGTCCCATTCATACACAGGGCAGATAAAACCAACCACATCCGCGTCGGCGGCAAGTTCACTGACAGTGCCCTTTTTTACAGAAACAATGCTGGCGCCGTCGATTTGAGCAGCAATGATTTTTGCGGCATTCAAGCTGTTGCCCGTACCGCTGAAGCAGTAGATGACCTTTTTCATAAACAAAACTCCCTTGTTGAATTTGTAATATGTCACAGTTGCAACCCTGATGATTTTATTATATAATGAGTGCAGGTAGATAGTCAACAATAAAATCTAATGTGTCACACATTGATATTAAATGTAACGGAGAATGTATATGAACAGGTCGAACGGAAGTATTGCGCAGGAATCCAGAAAAAAATTTGCGATGGCACTCTTCGAGCTTATGAAAGTATATCAGTACAACGAGATAACCGTCACACAGCTTGCACAGGAAGCCGAGCTTTCGCGCAAGACCTTTTACCGTCTGTTTAACGACAAAGACGAGGTGCTGAAACAACTTTTCGATATATTGTATGAAGAATTTTTTTCAGAGCTGACCGAGCGCGGCATCCAGCACTATTGGGATCTGGTGACACTGTATTTTGATTTCTGGGAAAGGCATAAGGATCAACTTGTCCTGCTGGGTCAAAATAATCTACTTCCAAAAATGTTTGAATATGTATATGGCAACTCTGAAAAAATATTTATTGCCGTGCGTACATCAGAAAAAGCAAGTCAATTTTCAAAGCCGCTGCCTTATCTGCTGGCATACAGCGTAGGAGGAATGCACAGTATGTTGATCAAATGGGCAGAGTCGGAAATGACGATTCCTTCATCGAAACTGATAGAACAGCTTAAGGCAGGATTTCAGTCGCCGGATCTGTAATGAAAACAAAAAATATGTGCGTCATCCTCCGCCTGTGCATAGCTCAGAATCGCCCTTGCCGACAGAGAATAGATACGATATCGGGTCTGCATACCCTCACCTACCCCTGTGAATTAATGCCTAACCATATTCTATCACAGAAAATTTGAAAATACAATTATGAATACTGCTCCCACAAATATTTTTGTAGGGAGCTTTTTTGGTGTTCAATTTTATTTTTTAAGGAGGTTTTCTACATGAATGAAAACGAATTGCAGCTCATCAGGATGGCTGATGTAAAACTGCAGAAGGTGGATTGGCTGTGGTTTCCGTTCATTCCTTTCGGAAAGATCAGCATGATTCAGGGCGATCCGGGCGAGGGGAAGACGACGCTTGCCCTGCGTCTGGCGGCTGCGTGTTCGCAGGGGTTCGCCCTTCCGAACACACCAGAGCAGGAGCGGGTACCTATCAATGTTATCTACCAGACAGCGGAGGACGGCTTGGGCGACACCATTAAGCCCCGCCTGATGGACGCTCATGCCGACGAGAACAGAATCTTTTGCATCGATGAGAGCGAGAAGTCACTGACCTTACTCGACGAGAGAATCGAAAAAGCCATCGACCAGACGGGCGCACGGCTGATCATTCTCGACCCTGTGCAGGGGTATGTGGGCGAGCGTATAGACATGAACCGCGCCAACGAGATACGCACTGTGATGAAAAAGCTGGCGGCTGTGGCGGAGCGAACAGGCTGCGCGGTGGTGCTGGTAGGGCATCTGAACAAGAACGGCGGAGCCAACAGTTCCTACCGCGGACTCGGCTCTATCGACTTCCGCGCCGCCGCCCGGAGCATCCTTCTGGTGGGCAGACTCAAGCGCGAACCCAATGTCCGTGTCATCGTTCACGACAAGTCATCCCTCGCTCAAGAAGGTAAATCGCTGGCGTTCTCGCTCGGTGACAGCGACGGGTTCCGATGGTTGGAAGGCTATGACGAGGTGACTGCAGAGGAATTGCTCTGCGGCGTCAGCCCCGAAACCAAGACGGCGGCAGCCGAAAACCTCATTCGGCGTATGCTTTCCGACGGCAATCCGGTGCCAGCGGAAGACATTTTCCGCATGGCTGAGAGCCAGCACATCTCCCGTCGCACCGTGAATGAAGCAAAGAAAAACATTCCTGAACTCGTCACAAAGAAGGTCAATAAGATTTGGTGGTGGGCAATACCCAAATGAAGAATGCAACATTGCAGATTGTCCTTGGGGAAGGATGCAGGGTTTGCATTCTTCTTTGGGTGCCTTTGCATTGTTGCATTCTTCCTTTGTCTTACTAAATTATAAAGCATGTCGCTATGTAGCGAAAGTATTTCAGATGAAGAGTGCAACATTGCAGGTTGTCTTTGAGGAAGGATGCAGAGTTTGCATTCTTCTTTGAGTGCCTTTGCATTGTTGCATTCTTCTTTTGTCTCACGATGTTGCAATAAGATTCGCTATTTGACGGAAGTATTTCAGATGAAGAGTGCAACATTGCAGGTTGTCCTTGAGGAAGGATGCAGGGTTTGCATTCTTCTTTTGAGTGCCTTTGCATTGTTGCATTCTTCTTTTTCTGACCGATGCCATGCCCTGTGACTCGTTTTTTAACCGAATCAGTCATGCTAAACCGGCAGAAAAAGAAAAAACAGCCCTCGAAAATTAACCGTGTTAGAATGAAGATTACAACCTGCATTATTGCCTTCTTCCTTTTCTGCCCCGACAGTTCGCCCGTAAATGCCCTGTGTCGCATTTCTT
>CAMHAV010000046.1 GCA_946182865.1 uncultured Clostridia bacterium | reverse complement strand
GAAACTCTTGGCGTTCCTTCGCCTTCCTCGTCATGTTAGTCCGAGAATGCAGGATACACGATGTCGATGGGCAGGGCGTTGGGCAGCGTGGGGTTGTCATCCTCCGGGATATTGAGCGCGACAATGTCTCCGCCGTGGAGCGGGTCGATGGTGCGGATATGTGCGCCGTTGGCGGTGAGTCCCCATCGGTACACGCTTGAGTTTTTTTATCAGGCGGTAGGACACGCCGTATTTGGCGCGGAGGAAATTGTAAGCCGATATCCCGTCATTCTCGGCGGGGACAGTAAAGGTGAGTTGTGGCATAGGCGTGATGTTCCTTTGGCAGATTTATGCTTTGATTATACCACTTTACCGTTGTTTCGGGAACCCTTTATCGGTATTTTATTGTCTTTTTGTCAAACACAGCAGGGAAATCCATTTTTACAATCTGATGGACAATCAAAGCGGAGTCCTATAAAAAGACATACAACTCAACAAGATTAGCGAATTGTCCTGTTATAGAATTGAAAAAATAAATATATCCCCCTGCTCGGTTACAAAAAGTTACAATGTTTTACCATGACAAAACCCATCGCGCCAATTGCGCGGACGGCGAATGCCGTGTACGCCCCCGACGCGTGCATCGGGGCAAAAGCTCCGTTGCGGGGGAGAGGGTTCTCTTTTTGAAAGAACCAAAATGCGGCAGACGCTCCCGCCTATATTGGCCTGCGCCCCGCGCCCGGGTACGTTTAAAAACTGTCCCTCGCTAAAAAACAACAGGGTTATCCGGTTTAAATTGATACTGAATCATGTAAAAATTGATTTCCTTGCGAACACGGAAAAAGGATTGACATTTTCTATTTATCATTGCATAATAAAAAAGGGTGGAACGGACATGAGAGACATGAAAGATATCGTTACCAAGGATCCGTTTTATATGACCGACGGCAGCAAGGTTCATTTTTATTATGATGAGGAAGACGACGGATATACCCTGTGCGGCGGGTTATGGACGCATGCGTATCAAGGATATAACGGTTGTGACGCGACGGAATTGTACATACCCAACACCATCAACGGCAAACCCGTATTAGGATTGGACGCGGATCTGTTTGACAGAATGGTTCACCTGACTTCTTTCGTCGTGGAGGATGACCATCCGTCTTTCCGTCTGTGGCAGGGCGGCCTGTATTCCAAGGACGGAAAGCAACTCATCCGTATGCCTCTTCAGTACCGGCAAAAGGTTTTCCGTGTGCCGGATTCGGTAGAGTGTATTATGGATTCCGCTCTCTGCAATCCGTTTATCGAAACGCTGATTCTGTCACATCAATGCCAAACCATCCGTGAATACGGGGTGCCATGCGCCAAAAATCTGAAAGCAATCTATTTGCCCAGAAGTTTGCAATCTATCGGATTTAAGGCGTTTGTCTTCACATCTCCCGAAGACGTTTTTTATGAGGGGGATGAAGAAGACCGGGAAAAAATCGAATGGGCCGACACGGGTTTTACTATCGGACTCATCAAAGCACAATGGCATTACCAATGGGAATGGCCAAAGGAATAAATGCTGATTGATCGAAAGAAAGGGGAATTTTCATGGAATTTCAGAGAGTAGACAAAAAGGCGAAAACCAAATGGCGGTTTTCCCGCATCATGGCGCTGATCTTTGTGGTGCTGCCTTTGGCGGCGCTGGCGGTGTTCTTCGGCGCGTCGATAGCGGAGGACGGCGCCGGAACGGTCGTCGGCTGGATCGTGGCGGGCGTGCTGGTGGTGCAGCAGGTGCTGCAGATTTTTCTCTATCCGCCCATCGAGTATATCCAGTGGCAATATCTCATCGCGCCCGACCGCATTGAAATCAAAAAGGGCATCTTTTACAAGACGCACACCGTCATTCCCATTTCCCGCATCCAGCATGTCGCGGTGACGCAGGGCGTTTTGCAGCGACCCTTCCGGCTTTCCACCGTACAGATTCACACGGCGGGCGACGTGATGGAGATACAGGAGTTAAACACGGCGGTGGCGGAGGAAATCTGTTCGCGGCTGCAAAAGCGCGTGAATGTCAAAGTGGGGCAGGCGCTGGACGCGGCGGCTGCGGACGGCCGGGAGGAGTGACGGACATGTTTGAAAAAAGAAGATGTCATTTCACTCATATTTTTGAATTATTCGCCCGGTACATCTATGTCATTGTTGTTACGGTGATTACCGTTTGCCTGAATCTGGCGGACGATATCCTCCGGGACGAGGAATTTGTTTCGCGCGTCAAGCGTTTTTTGGGCGGAGAGCTGTCCGCCGAGGGCGTGATGATCCTGGCGGCGGCGGGCATTCTGCTGGCGGTCAGCGAGCTCATGCTGCTTTACTGCGCGTTCCGCTGGCGCTATACCTTCGTATCGGCGGAGGAAAACACGCTGATTTATGAAACGGGCAAATTCCTCAAAAAGCGGGTGGCGATACCGTTTGAAAAAATCAACACCATCGACATGGGGCGCAATCTCTTTGAAAGACTGGTGGGAACCTGCCGGTTGAAGATCGACACAGGCGCTTATTCCACTTCACAGGAGAAGAACCGTTCCGAGATGAATCTGGTCTTTACCCTCGCCGAAGCCGACGAGATACGCGGCTATATTCTGCGGCGTGCAGAGGCGGATGCGGAGGCGGCTCTGGGTTCGGGAAAAAATCCCATAGTCAGCAAGGAGCCGGATTGGGTGATTCGCGCGGGCGCGGGGGATTTTATTCTCTACGGACTCACCTCGTCGAGCGTGTGGAAGCTCTTCTGGATGATCGTGCTGGGCGTGATGTGCGTAGCGGAGCTAGCGGAGGGACTTCTGGCGCAGACCGCCGAAGCGGTACTTCCCTTTGCGCAGGACGCGATCGAAACGGTGACGCAGCACAATCTCTTTACCCTCATGCTGCTGTTGGGAGCGGTCTATCTCGGTACGGCGATAATCTCGGACGTTTACACGATGGTGTGGGCTTCCATACGGTTTTACGGCTTTCGTGTGGCGCGGGAAGGACGCAGCGTGATTGTGCGTTACGGACTCATTACCGAAAAGAATTACACGTTGCAGGTGCGCAACATTCACGCGCTGATCGTCAGACAGAATCTCTTTCAGCAGATGCTGGGGCGCTGTTCGGTGGAGGCGGTCTGCATGGGCTTCGGTGATGAAAAAGACGAAACCGCGCTGTTGCTGCCCATCATCAAACAAAGCAAGCTCAATGCATTGCTGGGCGTGATACTGCCGGAATATGTCACCGAAATGAACATCCGACCCCGCAAACGGGCAGGCCTGCTGTTTCACGCAGTTCTTCCCGTGGCAATTTGGGCGGCGGTGTGCGCCGGCATCTGCGCGGTATGCGCATGGCTGGAAATACCCAAGACGCTGCCTGTGGCGCTGTCCGTCGTTGCCGTAGCGGTGCGGCTGCTCAGCGGCGTGCTGGCCTATCGCAACACCTCCCTTGACTGGAACGAGCGTGTGGTGAGCGTGCAGTGCGGCGGTCTGATGAAACGTGTCTACCGCATTCGCACCGACGCGGTGCAGGAGGTACAGGTCAACACGGATTTGATTAAAAGGTTGTTCGGCATCGGCACCTATTATGTCCACTACCACGGCCCCACGTTCAACAACACATCCATCGCGCCGCATCTGTCCGACGCGCTCTTTGCGGAACTGGCGGACACGGTGGAAGACTGATTTTAGCCGTTAGCTGTTAGCCGATAGCCGTTAGTGTGAAAGGAGAAACGTATGATACATTCCTATAACCTGAAAAATGCGGATAAACCCTACAGAACCGAGATGTCCAACGGGAAAAACGGCTATCTGCCGATTCACGCGGATAGCGGTCTGCAAACCGACGCGGAGGATATGACCCCGTCGGAGATTCTGGAGGCGGCGCTGGCAAGCTGCACCAATATGACGGTGCGCGGCGTGCTGAACAAGCGCGGTATCCCCTATGATGAAATTCTGGTCGATGTACGTATGCAGACGGTTGACGGCAAAACCACCATTACCCGTTCGGTGAAAGTGGTGTCCGACGCGGACACCGAAGCGGTCAGCGCAGCGGTGGAGCGCGCGAGAAATTGCCACCTTTACAAGGTGCTGACAGGCGAAATTGTGATTGAAGAGGAATAATGATTTTCGCGGCAGGGTGCATAATGCGACGCGCCCTGCCGTGATTTTTTGTTTTTTGAAACGCGTGAGAAAAGAAGTGGTTGTCATTCGGGGCAAGGCGTGCTATAATGAGAGAAGTATTTTGAAATATCCTATGGCAAGGGGGTTATATGAAAAATGGCGTATCAGGTGTTTATTTCCTATAAGCACACGAGCGTAGACGGCAGCGGCAAAACGCGGGACTACTATCTTGCCAAAGATCTGCACGAAACTTTGCTGCAAGAGGGGATTGCCGCCTTTTTCAGCGACAAGGATTTATCGGATGCCGCATTTGTAAGTGAAATCAACCGGGCGCTCGATGAAGCGCGGATTCTGGTGCTGGTGGGAACCAAGCCGGAGCATATCACCTCCGAGTGGGTGAGCAAGGAATGGGAAAATTTCTATGCCGCGCTCCGAATCGGGCGTAAGGAAGGCGGACAGCTCTATACCTATCTGGAGGGAATGTCGTCACGGCAGCTTCCTATGATGCTGCTGTCGCAGCAATCTTATACCCCGAAAGAGAAGGATGCGCTGGTTGCGAGAATCAAGCAGAATCTCGGTATGGCGGACAAGCCGACGCCCGCGCCCGATCCCCGTCCTGCCGTCGCTAAAACGACAAAGCCCAAAAAACGGCTTCTTCCTGCCGTGGCCGTCGTGATCGTCGTGTGTCTGCTGGCAGGACTGACGGGGTATGCGTGGCATCGGCAGAAGGAGCCTGCCTCCGCTCAGACGCCCGCTTTGAACGATATTACCTCCATCCGTCAGATTTCGGCAGGCGACCGTCTGACTTTCGGCACCTACGAGCAGGACAATGACACGTCCAATGGCGCAGAGCCGATTGAATGGCGCGTGCTGGCGGTGGAGAACGGCAAGGCGCTGCTGATTACCGAAAAACTGCTGGATTATCAGCCGTATCATCAGGTGAATACGCAGGTGACGTGGGAAACCTGTACACTGCGGACATGGATGAATGAAACCTTCTATGAAAAGGCTTTTACATCGGAGGAACAGGCCAAAATTGCGAAAACCAGAAATGTCAATTATAACAATCCGGACTATCAAAGCAATGGCGGCAGCGCAACGAGAGATGATGTGTTCGCGCTGAGTATCAGTGAGGCAGACGCGTATTTTTCATCCGATGAAGCCAAAATCACCTATGCCACGGATTACGCGGCCCAAAAGAGCAGCGGTGAACATGCTGGGCAGTGGTGGCTTCGTTCACCCGGTTTCGATGGCAGTCTGGCCGCTTATGTGAAAGGCAAGGGCAATCTCGATGCGTATGGTTTCTATGTTTTTAGCGATCAGATTGCCGTTCGCCCCGCCCTCTGGGTGCAATTTTAAGCCATGCCGATTGGTTCATAGGCAATTTCACACTTCACATTTGAAAGGGGTGAATGAACCATATTCGCTCATCTGCATTTGCATACCGAATACAGCCTGCTGGACGGGGCGTGCCGCATCAGAGAACTGATCGCCGCCGTGAAGGAACTGGGGCAGGAGGCTGTCGCGATCACCGACCACGGCGTGATGTATGGCGCGGTGGAGTTTTACAAAGAGGCCAAAAAGCAGGGAGTCAAGCCGATTATCGGCTGTGAGGTATATGTCGCGCCTCGCAGGATGACCGACAAGACCCACGGTATCGACTCGGAATACACCCATCTCGTGCTGCTGTGCGAGAATATGACTGGGTATCAGAATTTAATCAAGCTGGTGTCGCGTTCGTGGACAGACGGTTTTTACAACAAACCGCGCGTGGATTGGGAACTGTTGACCGCGCATCATGAAGGGCTGATCGCACTGTCGGCGTGTCTGGCGGGGGAGATTCCCCGTCTGCTGGGGCGGGGCGATTATGCCGCCGCCCATGCCCGCGCGCTGGCGCTGCGCGACCTGTTCGGGGAGGACAATTTCTTCCTCGAATTGCAGGATCACGGCATCGAGGAACAGCGCGTCGTCAATGCGGGACTGCTGCGGCTGCATAAGGAAACCGGCATCCCGCTGGTCGTCACCAACGACTGCCATTATATCCGGAAATCCGACGCGAGGATTCATGAAATTCTGCTGTGCATCCAGACCAAATCCACCATCGACGAGCCGAACGCCTTCCGTTTTCCGACCCAAGAGTTTTATCTCAAAAGCGAGGAGGAAATGCGGGCGCTCTTTCCCGATGTCCCCGAAGCGGCGGACAATACCGTGAAAATTGCCGAACGCTGCAACGTGGAATTTGAATTCGGACACACCAAGCTGCCGCATTTCGATGTGCCGGACGGCATGGCGCACGCCGACTATCTGCGGGGGCTGTGCTATGACGGACTGCGGGCAAAATATGCCCATCCCGACGACGAAACATTGACGGGGCGGCTGGATTACGAGCTGTCGGTCATCGAAACCATGGGCTATGTGGATTATTACCTGATTGTCAACGACTTCGTGCAATACGCCAAATCCCGCGGCATTCCCGTCGGTCCCGGACGAGGCTCCGGCGCGGGCAGTCTGGCTGCCTATTGCGTAGGTATCACCGACGTAGACCCCATACGGTACAACCTGCTGTTTGAGCGGTTCCTCAATCCCGAACGCGTGAGTATGCCCGACTTTGACATTGACTTCTGCAACGAACGGCGGCAGGAGGTCATTGACTACGTCATCCGCAAATACGGCGCGGACAACGTCGCGCAGATCGTCACTTTCGGCACGATGGCGGCCAAGGCAGCGGTGCGGGATGTAGGGCGCGTGCTGGGTACGCCCTACAGCGTGACCGACCGCATCGCCAAGATGATTCCCCGCGCGCTGCACATCACGCTGCAGGAGGCGCTCGAGGAATCCTCCGATTTAAAGCAGCTCTATGACAGCGACCCGCAGGTGCGGGAAATTCTCGACCTTTCCATGCGCATCGAGGGAATGCCCCGCCATGCTTCGACCCACGCGGCGGGGGTGGTTATCACGGAGCTGCCGGTGAGCGAATATGTGCCGCTCGCCGTGAATGACGATGTGATTGTGACCCAGTACACCATGACGGTGCTGGAAGAACTGGGTCTGCTCAAAATGGATTTTTTAGGCATCCGCAACCTGACGGTGATTCAGGACGCGGAAAATATGATACGCCGTACCCATCCCGATTTTCGTGTGAAAGATATTCCTTATGACGACCCGGAGGTGTTCGCCATGATGGGGGCGGGGGAGACGGAGGGCGTGTTTCAGTTTGAATCGGCGGGGATGCGCAGCGTCCTGCAGCGCATGGAGCCGAAAAGCGTGGAGGATCTGACCGCCGTGCTGTCGCTCTACCGACCCGGGCCGATGGCGTCCATCCCGAAATACATCGAAAACAGCCGGAATCCCTCCCTCATTCAATACGATGACGAACGCCTGCGGGACATTCTGGATGTGACCTATGGCTGCATTGTCTATCAGGAACAGGTCATGCAGATTTTCCGCGCGCTGGCGGGCTATTCTTTTGGGCGTGCCGATGTGGTGCGCCGCGCCATGAGCAAGAAAAAGCATGACGTGATGCAGAGTGAGCGCCAGGTGTTTATCGAGGGACTCAAAGACGAGGACGGCCGTGTCATCGTGGAAGGCGCGGTGCATCGGGGCGTAGACCGGGCGGTGGCGGAGAAGATCTTCGCGCAGATGGAGTCCTTTGCGTCCTATGCCTTCAACAAAAGTCACGCGGTCTGCTATGCCACCGTTGCCTATCAGACCGCCTATCTCAAATGCAAATTCCCCGGCGAATATATGTCCGCGCTGCTCACCAGCATTCTCGACTGGCGGGGAAAACTGGCGGAATATATCGCGGAATGCCGCCGATTGCATATCCCGGTACTGCCGCCCCACGTCAACGAGAGCGGTCTGGATTTCACCTATACCCCCCACGGCATCCGTTTCGGCCTGCTTGCCATTAAAAATTTAGGCAAGGGCGCCATTTTGCATATGCTGCGCGAGCGGGAGAACGGCGGAAAATTTACCTCGTTCTTCGATTTTTGCAGCCGTGCCTGTGGGGGAGATGTCAACCGCCGCGCCGTCGAAAGCCTGATCAAGAGCGGCGCGCTGGACGGACTGGCGGACAACCGCCGGCAAATGCTGATTTCGCTCGACCGGGTGATGGATTATCTGGAAAACGACAGGCGGCGCAACATAGAGGGACAGCTGAATCTGTTCGGCGGGGAAGAGGGACTCGGCGGCGCGATCGAACTGCCGCCAACGGAGGAACTGCCGCTGACCGACCTGCTCGCGATGGAAAAGGAGGTCACGGAACTGTACCTCAGCTCTCACCCGATGGACGCTTATGCCGACATCGCCGCGCAGATCGGCGCGGTGCCGTTGCTCCGCATTGTCAGCGGCGCGCAGGACGAAACATCGGACGAATTCGGAGACGGACGGCGGGTGCGTCTGCTCGTGATGATCGAGTCGATGAAGCTGAAACTCGCCAAAAACAACGAAAAGATGGCGTTTGCCGTGATCGAGGACGCGGGCGCGTCGCTCGAAATGATTGTATTCCCCAAGACACTGGCGGTGTATGCCGCACTGGTGCGGGAAAACCAGCCGCTGATTGTGGACGGACGGGTCAGCCTGCGCGAGGAGGAAGAGCCGAAGATCATCTGTGAGAGAATCTTTTCGGTCAGCGAGGCCGACCGCCTGCCGCCGCCGGAGCCGCCGCGCGGAAAATTTTATAAAAGCGAAAGGAATTCCCCTTCGACCCGTCAGGGCAGCGAAAACGCGGAAAATACGCGGCGGGGCAATCCGATTTTATATCTGCGGGTGCCGTCGATGGAGTCGGAGCAGTGGAAGCGGGCGCTGAAAGTCATCAAGGTATTTGACGGCGTTTCGAGGGTCTTCATCCGCTGCGCCGACAGCGGGCAGATGATGGAAGCGCCGCGGCAGTACCGCGTGATGATGAACAACGTCATGCTGGATGAGCTGAGCCGCATTTTAGGCGAAGGCAACGTGGCGGTGCGGTACGAAAAATAGCTGTTAGCGGTTAGTGGTTAGCGGTTAGCAGTTAGCGGTTAATGGTTAGTGGTTAGTGGTTAGCAGTTAGCGGTTAGCCGTTAACAGTGACAGCCCCCTCAAAGAGGGAGCCGATAATGCCCCCCTTCCTGAGGGAGTGAAGTTGTAGATAGTGGTATGCTAACGGTCAACGGCTATCGGCTATTGGCTAACAGCTAACGGCTATTGGCTAACGGCTAAAACAGCTAACAGCTAAAACAGCTAACGGCTAAAAAAGGAGGTATGTGTCATTGCGGAACAAAGAAGACAGAGAGAGAAGAAAACCCGTGGTCAGACCCGTGAAAGAGGACAATGTGGTCAAGGTGACCTTTGAAAATTACGACGAGGACAACTGGTTTGTGATGTTTGAAAAGAACGGGGAAAATATCGCCATTGATTTCGGTGTGTGCGAATTCGCGGAGGAAATGAGTTACTGGAACTTCCCCACCAGACCCGTCGTCAAGGGCGAACGGGCGGGCTTCGCCATTGCCAGATCGGCGGCGCGTCTTGAAGTGGAAGCCGAGATCGGACGGTTTATCCGTCGGTTCAATTTAGGCAAATGCGACCTGTAAGGGGAAGGGAGATCTTTGTGATGAGCGAACTGCTCAACATTGGCAGGTACGACCGCGACGGCAGGTTCACCGGGGACGCATGGAAATAGCTGATGGCGCTGGCGCGCGCATGCCGATCACTTTGTCGTGTTTGCAACGATGGGATACGACAAATTTTGCGGGTTGCTGCCGGAAGGCACGCCCGTTGCGGCACGCGTCATTGAGGACGGTTTTTATGCCTATGAATTCCCCGCCGACCCGCAGGTGTGCGATAGTGTGGAAAATATGTGCTTTCATATTGACACTGGCATCGAATCCCTGTACATCGTTTCGCACGGCGAGGAACTTGCTGAACTTAACACGGATGATGACGACGTATGGGCGTCGGTCAGTCTGCCCGCAGATATGCGGGAATGATAAACCGCAGGAAAAGCGGAGAAAAGGAAGCATCAAAAAGAAAAATCGTAAAAAAATTTGAAAAATCCCTGTTTTTTGGCAAAAAGAGGTTGCTAATTTTTGAGTTTATGCTATAATTAGCATGAGTGCAAGTCCGGACATACGGGTTTTGGGCTTGAGCAATGACAGTTGATCACATCAAGGAGGATTTTATAATGAGCAAGGCAAAATCTATTGCGGTTCTCACCAGCGGCGGCGACGCGCCGGGTATGAACGCGGCTGTCCGCGCGGTCGTCAGAACGGCGATCTACAAGGGCATGGACGTTTACGGCGTGCAGAGAGGCTACAACGGTCTGATCACCGGCGAAGTCGAAAAGATGGATCTGAGAAGCGTTTCCGATATCATTCACAGAGGCGGCACCGTGCTTTACACCGCCAGAAGCCCCAAGTTCCGCACCCAGGAGGGCGTAAACCAGGCGGCGGATTACTGCCGTCAGCTCGGCATCGAGGGCGTTGTGGTCATCGGCGGCGACGGCTCCTACAGAGGCGCGCGTGACCTGACTCACGCGGGTATTCCCTGCGTCGGTCTGCCCGGCACCATTGACAACGACATCAGCTCCACCGATCACACCATCGGTTTTGATACCGCGATGAATACCGCTATGCATATGGTGGATAACATCCGCGACACTTCCCAATCCCACGACCGCTGCAGCGTGGTCGAGGTCATGGGCAGAAACGCGGGCTATCTGGCGCTTCACACCGGCATAGCCTGCGGCGCCACCGCGATTCTCGTTCCCGAAGTTCCCTTCGATCTCGAAAAGGACGTCATTCCCAAGATCACCAGAACCCAGAGCACCGGCAAAAAGAATTTCATCGTTGTCGTGGCCGAGGGCGTAGGCGGCACCGAGAACATTGCCCGCCACATTCAGGAGCTGACCGGCATTGACACCAGAGCCACCATACTCGGTCATGTGCAGCGCGGCGGTTCTCCCACTGTGCGCGACCGTGTTCTTGCCACCCAGATGGGCTATCACGCTGTCGAGCTGCTCGAGCAGGGCATCGGCAACCGCGTTGTCGGCATTAAGGCGGACAAGGTGGTTGACTTCGATATCGACGAAGCCCTCGAAATGACCAAGCCTTTTGAAGACGAACTGTTCAAGATTGCGGACGTTGTCTCCATCTGATTTTTAAAATGAATGACTGACTGATAAAGGCAAGCTTTTCTGTGGAAATATGGGAAACTTGCCTTTTATCGGTTTTTATAAGGAGAAGATAGCAAATGTCAAAGAAAGTAGCCATCATCATGGGCAGCGACAGTGACCTGCCCGTTGTGAAGTCCGCCATTACCACTCTCCGCGATTTCGGCGTGCCCTATGAAGTGCGCGTTATGTCGGCGCACAGAACGCCCGACGCGGCAGCGGATTTTTCCAAGAATGCCAAGGACAACGGCTTCGGCGTGATCATCGCGGCGGCAGGCAAGGCGGCGCATCTCGGCGGCGTGCTGGCGGCGCATACGGTGCTGCCGGTCATCGGCATTCCGGTGAAGTCCTCCACCCTCGACGGTCTGGACGCGCTGCTCGCCACCGTGCAGATGCCGAGCGGCATTCCCGTGGCGACGGTGGCCATCGACGGCTCCGCCAACGCGGCGCTGCTGGCCATTCAGATGCTTGCGCTTTCGGATGAATCGCTTTCCGAAAAGCTCGCCGCCTACAAAAAGAGCATGGCGGAAGGCGTCGCCAAAAAGGACGCCGCCTTGCAGGAAAAACTTTTGGAAATGTGAAATGTGAAGTGTGAAATGAATGTGAAACGTGAAATGATGAAATGATGAAAAAAACATCACTTCACATTTCACACTTGCAACTTCACATTGACAAGGGGTGAGACAGTGTTTCATGAATTGAATGAAGAATGCGGCGTGTTTGGTATTTACGGCCCGGATGAAAAGCAGGTGGTCGAACTGTCGCATCTGGCGCTGTATGCCATGCAGCACAGAGGACGTGACGGCGCGGGCATTGCCGTGACTGACAGCGAAACCATATACAGCTATAAAGATCTGGGGCTGGTGGCGGATGTATTTACCGCCAAGGTGCTCAAAAGTATGAAGACGGGTCATATTGCCATCGGTCATGTGCGCAATTCGCGCAGGGCGGTGGTGGAGCGATTTGCCGCCCAGCCGCTGGTGATGCGCTATATGAAGGGCGTGATGGGACTGGCCAACAACGGCGCGCTGGTCAACGGTCACGAGCTTCGCAGCGCCCTCGAACACGACGGCGCGATGTTTCAGACCTCCAGCGACGCGGAGGTGATTGCCTATCTGGTGGCCCGAAAGCGTGTGAAATCCGGCTCTCTCGAAAAAGCCATTGTCGAGGCAATGGACGAAATTCAGGGCGCTTATTCCATGGTGCTGCTCGGACGGCACAAGCTGATTGCCGTGCGCGACCCGCGCGGTATGCGTCCGCTGTCGCTCGGCAAGATCGGTGACGACTGCTGGGTGGTGGCGAGCGAAACATGCGTCTTTGACGGCATCGGCGCGCAGTTCGTGCGGGAAGTCGAGCCGGGCGAAGTCATTATGGTGGACGAGCACGGCCTGCATTCCGACAGAACGCACTGCGGCAAGGAAAAGCCCGCGCTGTGCATTTACGAATATGTCTATTTTGCCCGTCCCGACTCGGTCATCCATGGCAAGAGCGTGCATGAAGTGCGTATGGAGATCGGCAAGCTGCTCGCCAAGGAACATCCTGTGGAGGCGGATATCGTGTGCGGCGTGCCGGATTCGGGCCTTTCCGCGGCGATCGGTTATTCCCTCGCCAGCGGCATTCCTTACGGCACGGCGCTGATTAAAAACAAATATATTTCACAGGCGCACATCAGTAAAGATGATGAATCCTTCAAAAGGGCGCTGAAAGTCAAGCTGAATGTGCTGGAAGCCATTATCCGGGGCAAGCGCGTCATCCTGATCGACGACTCCATCATCAAGGGCATGACCGCCAAGCACATTATCGGTCTGCTGCGCAAGGCCGGCGCGACGGAGGTGCATCTGCGCATTTCCTCTCCGCCTGTCTTTAACAACTGCTATTTCGGCACCACCATCAACGACCGCGGATCGCTCATCACCAGCACCATGCAGGTGGAGCAGATCTGTCAGGCGGTGGGTGCGGATTCGCTGGGTTTTGCCTCGGTGGACGGCATTCATTCGGTCGGCGGCATGGAGAATATCGGTATCTGCGACGCGTGCTTTACGGGAAATTATCCCATGCCGGTCAGCGAGCAGGAATTTGTCAACAAGTATGATTTTAAAATCGGCGATCAGCCGAAAGGCTAATATGCAGGAGGTATTTTTTACATGAGCAATCCCAAGAGCTACAGCAACAGCTACAAGGAGGCGGGCGTTGACGTAACCGCCGGTTACAAATCGGTGGAACTCATCAAGCAGCACGTCGCGCGCACCAATATCCCCGGTGTGGTTTCAAGCATCGGCGGCTTCGGCGGTCTGTTCGAGCCGGATTTCAGCGGCATGAAGACCCCCACGCTCGTTTCCGGCACCGATGGCGTCGGCACCAAGCTGAAAATCGCTTTTCTCATGGACAAGCATGACACGGTGGGTATTGACTGCGTGGCGATGTGCGCCAATGATGTGGCGTGCAGCGGCGCACAGCCCCTTTTCTTCCTCGATTATCTCGCGGTGGGCAAGAACATCCCCGAAAAAGTGGCACAGATCGTCAGCGGCGTGGCGGAAGGCTGCGTGCAGGCGGGCTGCGCTCTGATCGGCGGCGAAACCGCTGAAATGCCCGGCTTCTATCCTCCCGAGGAATATGACCTCGCGGGCTTCTGCGTCGGTCTGGCGGACAAGGAAAAGATCGTGGACTGCGCCAACGTCAAGGTAGGGGATACCCTCATTGGCGTGGCTTCGACAGGTCTGCACTCCAACGGCTTCTCGCTGGTGCGCACCACCCTGCGCGTGAGCGGACAGAACATCGGCAAGCACATCGACGAATTCGGCAAGACGCTGGGCGAGGAATTGCTGACTCCCACCCGCATTTATGTCAAGTCGGTGCTGGCGCTGCAAAAAGCGGTCAAGGTTCACGGCATTTCCAACATCACCGGCGGCGGTTTCTATGAGAATATCCCGCGTATGCTGCCCGACGGCATGATGGCAAAGGTCGAGCGTGCGGCGGTCAAGGTGCTGCCTGTGTTCCACTACATCCAGAAGGTCAGCGACGGCAGAATCGACGATCACGATATGTTCAATACTTTCAACATGGGCGTTGGTCTGGTAGTTGCGGTGGATCCCTCCGAGGCGGACAAGGCCATCGAAACCCTCAAGGCAAACGGCGAGGACGCGTATGTCATCGGTGAAGTGGTCAGCGGCACAGAAGGTGTGGAGATATGCTGAGTGAAAAACTTGAAAAAAATATAGCGGTGTTTGTGTCGGGCGGCGGCACCAATCTGCAAGCCCTGATCGACGCGCAGGAACGCGGCGAGATCAAGAACGGACGCATTACCTACGTACTTGCCAGCAACGAAAAAGCCTATGCCATCGAGCGCGCCAAAAAAGCGGGTATCGAGTGCGAGGTCGTTTCACGCAAGGCCTATGCCGCGAGCGAGGCATACGATGCGGCGATACTGGCGGCGCTGGAGCATCGCAGCATTGACCTGATCGTGCTGGCGGGGTTCCTCTCCATCCTCGGCCCCTCGGTGATTGAAAAATACCGCAATAAGATCATCAACATTCATCCCTCGTTGATTCCGCTCTTTTGTGGCGACGGATTTTACGGCAAGAAGGTTCACACCGCCGTTCTCGCGAGCGGCATGAAAGTGACAGGCGCCACGGCGCATTTCGTCAATGAAATCACCGACGGCGGCGCGATTATCCTGCAAAAGGCCGTTCCCATCGAGCAGGGCGACAACGAGGACATTCTGCAATACCGCGTCATGCGGCAGGCGGAATGGGAGATACTGCCCCGCGCCGTGAGCCTTTTCTGTGAGGGAAGAATCCGGATAGACGGAAATCACACGGTGATTCTGGGGCGATCGGAAAATAAAGAATAATGTCGGAAGCGGTGTGCGCTTGGAATGAATTAGCGTTTGACTAAAGAAGGAGATTTGTTGTTTGAAGAATCTTAACGTGTCAATAGAGATTGTAGCATAACCGGGAGGTTTGTTGCGATCTTGCGAACCTCCCAAATGGTTTATGATTTTACTTTTAGGAGGATTGTTCTAATTGAACAGGGAACACAGAAAAAAATCATTTGAAAAAAATTACTATAAAACAAATCCATGCCATGAAACTTTCATTTGTAAAGTGTGCGGAAGAACGGTCGTACCAGCAGGTGCGGGTAGTGAACATCGAAACCATTGTCCCTACTGTCTGTCCAGCCGGCATTTGGATAACGAGCCGGGGGACAGGGCGGCGGACTGCGGCGGTGTGATGGAGCCTATTACCGTTTGGGTCAGGAAAAACGGTGAGTGGGCCATCATTCATCGTTGCAGGATATGCGGGCACTTGAGTTCTAACCGTATCGCGGCAGATGACAATCCGATGAAGCTGATGTCTCTGGCTATGAAGCCTGTATCGTCACCTCCGTTTCCATTGGAACGGATAGAGGAGATGACAAGGCTGATGGGCGGTGACGGAGAGCTTAGATGGTAAGAAAAAAACAGTTATATCAAAGGAGTGTAGTACCATGGAAGAAAATGAAGTGGTGGAATTTAAGTTTGACACACAGCTTCTGATTGAGGGACACGACCTCGACGAGGATGAAATTTACGATTATATCACCGAGCATTTCAAGGGCGACTGCCTGCTGGCGGTGGGAGATGAAGACCTCATCAAGATTCACTTCCACACCAATGAGCCGTGGCTGGTGCTGGAATACGGCGCGTCGCTGGGCGAGATTCACGACATCATTGTGGAAAATATGCAGTTGCAGTCCGAAGGTCTGCACGGATGATTAGCCGTTAGCTGTTAGCTGTCAGCCGTTAGCCGTTAGCTGTCAGCCGTTAGCTGTCAGCCGTTAGCCGTTAGCCGTTAGCTGTTAGCTGTCAGCCGTTAGCTGTTAGCTGTCAGCCGTTAGCCGTCAGCCGTTAGCCGTTAGCTGTTAGCTGTCAGCCGTTAGCTGTTAGCTGTTAGCTGTTAGCCGTTAGTGATTAGTGACTTGCTATCTATGCGGGAGTTGATATAATGGAAGCGATTTATAATGCCATTGCCATCGGCGAGAATGAAACAACGGACAACGGTTTTTTGAAAAATGCGTTCCATTATCAGCTTCATGACAGGATTCAATGGGGCAATATGCTTTGTATTGTGCTGGCGGGCGTCTTCACATGGTTCTTGCGGGCGCAGTATTTTCTTGACCTGCGGCTATGTGTCATTTGCCTGATGGCCGTGTCTGCGGTGTTTCTGGCAGGGTTCAGCTTCATGCATAACATGAAGATCTTCCGTGCCGTGGGGTACTGCTGGCGCGACGGCGATACCGTGGTGATAGAATGCGGCGAGCGCGAATATCGGATTGCCTCGGTCAAGGAACTGATCGGCGGCGATACCCGGTTTTTCTTTGCCAGATGCGCCACACTCAGCATTGTGACCGACAGAGATATTTTTGAAATATTTTCTATACCGCTGCATACGGAAGAACCATTTGAACAATCTTCCGTTTACCCGCTCTGTGAGTTCGTTTTGGGGAGTTTTCCGTACTTGCAAGCCGTGGAATTACCCGGTGAGAAAACCAAATATCACTATGTGAAAATTGACAAATAGAATGCATTTTGATTCTTTACAGGAGTTGTTGTAAAATGAATATCATCCATTACGCCAAGGAAATCGGCGCGACGACCTATCCCGGACGCGGCATCGTGCTGGGCAAGAGCAAGAGCGGTCAGTACGCCGCCATCGCCTATTTTATCATGGGCAGAAGCGAGAACAGCCGCAACCGCGTGTTTGTAGAGCAGGACGGCGGCATCCGCACCGAAGCGTTTGACCCCTCCAAGCTGGTTGACCCCTCGCTCATCATCTATGCGCCTGTGCGCGTGCTGGGCGACGACACCATCGTGACCAATGGCGACCAGACCGACACCATCTATGATTATATGGCACAGGGCAAGACGTTTGAGGACGCGCTGAGAACCCGCACCTTTGAGCCTGACCCGCCGAACTTCACCCCCCGCATCAGCGGCATTGTTCACAAGAACGGCGACTATCAGCTCTCTATTTTAAAGAGTGCGAACGGCAATCCCGATTCCGCGCAGCGGTTCTTCTTTGACTACAACAACACCCCTGTCGGTCAGGGTCACTTCATTCACACCTATCAGTGCGACGGCAATCCCATTCCCAGCTACGAGGGTGAGCCGACATGGGTGGAGATTGACACCGACAGCCTTGATGAATTTACCGATACCGTGTGGAATGCTCTCAACGGGGACAACAAGGTTTCGCTCTTTACCCGCTTTATTGATCTCAAAACCGGCGAGGTCGCGACGAAGATTGTCAACAAGAATGTCTGATTCTCCCCGCTATTGTGAAAGGTTGTGAATAAACATGACCGTGGCACAGCAATATATAGACGGACTCAAAAACGCTTATCTGAACGCGGGCGAAAACGGCGTGAAGGAATGGCAGCATTTTGCCGATCTCGTTCACGGTGTGAGCGCAGCGGATAAAGCAAAACTGCTCACACTGTACCCCGACATCCCTTCCTCGCTGGTGGAGCTGCTTGATTTTGCGGACGGTACCTACTTCCGCGAATACAGGGGCGAAGAACTGACCTTTTATTTCTTCGGTTCGGATGTGGAAGACGGGCGATATCCCTATTATCTCTACTCGGCGCAGCAGTTGATCGAGGACAGGGCGCAGAACTACGGCGATAATTTTGCCGACCTGTTTTACTGGTACAGGGAGGAAAAGGCGGAGGGCGGCGACGACCCCTACGGACTCTTTGTGGACGAGCGCATCCGTCAGGACGGCTCGCCCTGCGACTGGCTCTGCTTCTCCGACTGCATGAACAACGGCGGCTCGTCCAGCCTTTTCATCGACTTCACCCCCGCGCAGGGCGGCAAAAAGGGGCAGATACTCCGTTTCCTGCACGACCCCGACAGCCTCGACGTGATTGCCGACAGCTTCGACGAATTTTTAAAACTGGTCATGCAAAAGAAGTTTGCGTTTGTCCAACCGGAATTTTTTTAAATTTTAACATGATGCAACCAAACGAAAGGACGCTTGAATACAATGAACGAAATGATGCTGAAATACGGCTGCAACCCAAATCAGAAACCTTCCCGCATTTTTATGGAGGACGGCAGCGACCTGCCCATTGAGGTGCTCAACGGTAAGCCGGGTTACATCAACCTTCTCGACGCTTTCAACAGCTGGCAGCTCGTCAGCGAACTGAAAAAGGCGACCGGCTACTGCGCGGCGGCTTCCTTCAAGCATGTCAGCCCCGCGGGCGCCGCCATCGGCACGCCTCTTTCCGATGTGCTGAAAAAGATTTACTTTGTGGATGACCTCGAACTTTCCCCCCTGGCCTGCGCCTATGCCAAGGCACGAGGCGCGGACAGAATGTCCAGCTACGGCGACTTTATCGCCCTCTCCGATGTGTGCGACGTTCCCACCGCTAAGATGATTCAGCGCGAAGTGTCCGACGGCGTGATCGCTCCCGGCTATGAACCCGAAGCGTTGGAAATCCTCAAATCCAAGCGCAAGGGTACCTACTGCATTATCAAAATGGACGAGAATTACAAGCCGGCCGAAATCGAGCGCAAGCAGGTTTACGGTGTGACGTTTGAGCAGGGACGCAACGAGCTGGTCATCGACGACGCCATGATGAGCAACATTGTCACCGAGTGCAAAGACCTCCCCGAAACGGCGAAACACGACCTCATCATCTCGCTTATTACCCTGAAATACACCCAGTCCAACTCCGTCTGCTATGTCAAGGACGGTCAGGCGATCGGCGTTGGCGCGGGTCAGCAGTCCCGCGTGCATTGCACCCGTCTCGCCGGCAACAAGGCGGACAACTGGTATCTCAGACAGAATGAAAAGGTGCTTAATCTCCCCTTCAAGCCTGACATCCGCCGCCCCGACCGCGACAACACCATTGACGTCTACATCAGCGACGATTACGACGACGTGCTCCGCGACGGCACATGGGAACTCTTCTTCACCGAGAAGCCGGAACCCTTCACCAAGGAGGAGAAAAAGGCATGGCTCGCCACCATGAGCGGCGTGTCCCTCGGTAGCGACGCGTTCTTCCCCTTCGGCGACAACATCGAGCGCGCCAAGAGAAGCGGCGTGCAGTACATCGCGGAACCCGGCGGCTCCATCCGCGACGACAACGTGATCGAAACCTGCAACAAGTACGGCATGACGATGGTCTTTACGGGAATTCGTCTCTTCCATCACTAAAGCCCGTCGTGCGGGCGCTCACATTCGTTCGCTTAGTGAATGGTGAATAGTGAATAGAGAATGGTGAATAATGTCGGAGCGCCTGCGGCGCTGAATATAAAAGATTTGGTGTCGCGGCGCTTTTGACGGAATGAACTGACTGGAAAGAAGGACAAACAATGACATATCTGGTAGTCGGCGGCGGCGGACGGGAACACACCATTATCCGCAAGCTGAAGGAAAGCCCCGACGTTGACAAAATTTACTGCACCCCCGGCAACGGCGGTATTTCCAAGGACGCGGAAGTGTTTCATGTCGCCGCGACTGACATCGACGGCGTGGTCGCGCTCGCGGAGCAATTGAAAGTGGACTGCGTATTCGTTGCGCCCGATGATCCGCTGGTGCTCGGCATGGTGGACGCGCTGCGCGAAAAGGGCATCCGCGCGTTCGGACCCGACAAAAAAGCCGCCATCATCGAGGGCAGCAAGGTGTTCTCCAAGGAACTGATGAAGAAATACGGCATTCCCAGCGCGGCTTACGAAGTGTTTGACGACCCGCACGCGGCGCTGGATTACATCAAGAGCCGCGACAGCTATCCCGCCGTCATCAAAGCCGACGGTCTGGCGCTCGGCAAGGGCGTTGTCATTGCGGAGAATCTGGAGCAGGCGAAGAACGCCATTCACTCCATCATGGAGGACAAGATTTTTGGCAAATCCGGCAACAACATTGTCATCGAGGAATTTCTGACCGGCCCCGAAGTATCCGTTCTCGCCTTTACCGACGGCAAATGCGTCAAGCCGATGGTTTCTTCCATGGATCACAAGCGGGTGTTCAACGGTAATCTCGGCCCCAACACGGGCGGCATGGGTACCATCAGCCCCAACCCCTACTACACCGACGAGGTGGCGCAGGAGTGCATGGACAAAATCTTCCTGCCGACCATAAACGCCATGAATGCTGAGGGCAGAACCTTCAAGGGCTGTCTCTATTTCGGACTCATGCTCACGCCGAACGGCCCGAAGGTGATCGAGTACAACTGCCGTTTCGGCGACCCCGAAGCGCAGGTGGTGCTGCCACGCTTGAAGACCGATTTTTCCAAGATTATCAACGCGATTATCGACGAAAAACTCTCCGACCTCGACATCGAATGGGACGACGGTGCGTGTGCCTGTGTCATTATGGCTTCGGGCGGCTATCCCGGTAAGTATGAGAAGGGTCTGCCTATCGAGGGACTTGACCGCAAGGGACAGGTCGAGGGCGCGACCGTTTACCACGCGGGTACGGTCTGTTCGGAATTTGCGGGCGGTCCGTTT
>CAMHAV010000045.1 GCA_946182865.1 uncultured Clostridia bacterium | reverse complement strand
CTGTCCCCCCTATATTATGGGCTTTAGGCTGTTTTTCGGTGTGGGAAGTTTGAGTTACTACCGATTATCTGCTGGGCATGGAGAACAAAAACCGACTCGATATTGACACGCTGACCGATGAAGAACGCTCCATTGTCTACTCTCTGCTCAGCTATTTTGATAAGCAAAAGGAAACCGAGTAGCCGTTAGCGATTAGAGGGAAGTATGAAGTAAGAAGTAAAGCTGCACCAGGTATTGCATAAAAGAACAAACCCTATCTTTCACATTAGAGATAAGGTTTGTTTTTTTCATATAAATCACTAACCAATAACCGCCAGCAGTGCGGACAAAAAGCCGTTCATTTCTTCCGTCGAGGTGAAGGCGGAGGGGCAGACCCGCACGGTGCCTGTCTTTTGGGTACCCATCGCGCGGTGGGCTTCTCCGGCGCAGTGGAGTCCGGCGCGCACGGCGACGTCGTGCTGTCCCAGCTTCTCCGCGATCTCGTCGGAGGGGGTGTCTCCGACGTTGAAGGAGAGCAGCGGCACATGGGTCTCGCTGTCGGGGCGCGACGTGTAGAGCCGGCACTGGGGCATCTGGGAAATCGCGTCGTAAGCCGTGGTAATGAGCTTCATTTCGTGCTGCTCGATGCGCTGGCGAGTTTCGGACTGAATGAAGCGCAGTCCCACATCCAGCGCGGCAATGGCGGGAACATTCAGTGTGCCGCTCTCGAAGCGGTCGGGCAGGAAATCGGGCTGGGTGTTCACGCCGGACAGACTGCCTGTGCCGCCTTCGATGACCGTGGCGAGGGGAACCTGACAGTTGATAATGAGAAGCCCCAGCCCCGTGGTGCCGTATAAGCCCTTGTGGGCGGGCATGCAGAGAAAATCGGCGGGCAGGGTGCGCAGGTCGAGCGGAGCGGTGCCGGCGCTCTGGGCGCAGTCCACACCGAACAGAATGCCGTTGCGGTGGGCAAGCTGTCCGATGCGGTCAATGGGCAGCTTGATGCCGAATACGTTGGAGGCGTGGGTGCAGAAGATCAGCTTGGTGTTGACCCGCAGGCAGCGGCGGAATTCCGCCACCGTCGCGTCGGGGTCGCCCTCATGCACCTTTGCCACGCTGAACTGCACGCCGCGTCTGGCGAGCTGCATGACGGGGCGGGTGACGGCGTTGTGCTCCATGTCGGAGATGATGACGTGATCGCCCGCCGACAGCACGCCCTTGAGGACGTAGTTGATCGACTGCGTGCAGGAGGGGGTAAAGATGACGTTTTCGGGCGCTTTTGCGCCGAAGAATTCGGCGGCGCGGCAGCGGCATCGGTAGACCGTCTCGGAGGAAAGCTCCGCCATTTTGTAGTGACCGCGTCCGGGATTCGCGCCGCGGTTGGCGATCACATCGGCTATCACCGCCGCCGTGCCGGGCGGTTTGGGCCATGTGGTCGCGGCGTTGTCAAGATAAATCATGTTTTTTCGATCCTCCTTTCGGTCTCATGGCAGCACCATGATGCCGGAGGAACGCAGCAGGTTTTCCGCTCTCCACTGCTGGTCGCTGGCCACCGTGATGGAATAAAGGCAGCCGTATTGTCCCGCGCTGTCGGAGCATTTGCGCAGTTCGCAGGGGATTCTGTTTTGTTTAAGCAGCTCGCAGCCCCGTCTGGCGAGGGTGTAGGAGCCGACTTTGATGGATGTCGTATGCAATGATATTCACCGTCCTGTTTAAAAATAAAAAAATCAACATATGAGAAAACGCCGAATCGGCAGGTATGCTCTTTCACATACTATGCCCGATCCGGCGTTTTGGTTCCGCGAGGAGGGGAGAGGAAAAATGCGAGGCAGGGTTTGTTTCCGCCGCTGAACTTCCCGTTCAACGCTGACGGCTGACAGAAGTACTGCAAATCACTGCAAGTTGGTGTGCTTCTCTTGACATTCTCGTTTTTGCGTGGTATAATACAATTAAAGTTCCGTAAACGGAATTTCAAAAGAGGATTCATATCAAAAACAAAGAAAAAGAAATGAAAAACATGGAATGGAGAGATGAAAAATGGCACGTCCACGCAAAACAGGGCTTACTTTCTATTACAAAGACACGCATGAGTGGGATGATTACCGCATTATCGACTTGGTAGATGTCTTTGGACCGGTGGGGTACACCGTGTATGATGTGATACGGAGCGAAGTCTATAAAAACGGGTACTACTTGGAGCTTCCGCTGGAAAAACTGGCACTGCTGGTCATGCGCGAAGTGGGAAACCGATGGATTCAGGACAAGGGATTGGTCCAGCAGGTGGTCAACTATTGCGGAAAGATCGGGCTGTTTGACCCGGAACTTTTAGAGCAGTCGGTCATCACTTCGGCGGAGATTCAGAGGCATTATGACGAGGTGACGGCAAGGAGCAAGGCGGATAAAACCAGATATTGGCTGTTGGGCGCGGCGGAGAACAAAAAAACTTCCGCCGATGCTGGCGGTGAACCTTTGGAAGCCGATGGTGGCACGGAAAACGTTTCCTCCGTCAAAACCCCTGTTTTCTCCGCGAAAATGCAACAAAGCAAAGAAAAGCAAAGCAAACAAAAGAAAAGTAAATCAAAGCAAAACAAACAAAAGCAAAGCAAAACGCAGCCATGCCGTTCGGAGAGCGACATGACTGACGCGGAAGCTGCTGCCGCTGCTGCCAATGCTGCTGTCAATGCATCAGAATGCGTTGATGCTGCCGATAGCGCGGCCGATGATTGTCGGGAAGTAGAGAATGCCTATTACGCTGTGACCGGACGGAGGCTGACAGGGGAGGACCGACAGACGATTGCTTCCTTGCAGGCCGAAGGCGTGACCTGTCAGCATATCGTGCAGACTGTCAGCGAAGTGGGCAGGAGAAACCGCGGGCCGATTCACTCCTTCCGTTATTTTATCCCCATTCTCCGCGAGGAAAGCCACAACAGCAACGCCCATGACGGGCGGTATCCCATGACGTATGATACGGCGGATATCGAGGCGATTCTGACGGCCGAGGAGATGTCCCTTCCGGTGGGGGAGGGGGAATATATCTATGACGATTGACAGCGGAGACGACTGCCGGAGGTTCCCTGACAGCTTACACGATCAATGCCACGGCGTGTGCGGCAATGCCCTCGCCACTGCCCGTGAAGCCGAGTTTTTCTTCCGTGGTGGCCTTGACGCTGATGAGCGAAACCTCTGTCCCGCAGGCCTTCGCAATGGTTTCCCGCATAGCTTGGATGTGCGGCGCGAGTTTTGGGGCCTGTGCGATGACGGTGGCGTCCACGTTGCCGATTTCATAGCCGTGTTCCCTCACGACGCGGCAGACCTCTGCGAGCAGCACCATGCTGTCCGCGCCCAAAAAGCGGTCGTCGTTGTCGGGGAATAAATGCCCGATGTCGCCCAGCGCGGCCGCGCCTAATATCGCGTCGGCGATCGCGTGCGCCAGCACATCCGCGTCGGAATGTCCCAGCAGGCCTTTCTCATAGGGGATTTCCACGCCGCCGATGATGCATTTGCGGCCCTCCACCAGACGGTGAACGTCATAACCGTGTCCGATTCTCATTTGTTTCATGTTCCTTTCTTTTCCCCGGTGAGGGGTGGTTGATTTGCCTTTATGATACCACATCTTATGCAAAAAAGCAATCGCAACGGTTGACAATGGATGTTTTTTTCCTTACAATAATACATATCCCGTATAAGGTGGTATGCAACAATGAAAATGATGATCGCATCGGATATCCACGGCTCGGCCTATTACTGTGACCTGCTGCTCCGTGCCTTTGGCGCTGAGAAGGCGGACAGGCTGCTGCTGCTGGGGGATATTCTCTATCACGGCCCTCGCAACGATCTGCCGAGGGATTACAAGCCCAAAAAGGTGATCGGGCTATTGAGTGCCGTCAAAGAAAGAATCTTCTGCGTGCGGGGCAACTGCGACACGGAAGTTGACCAGATGGTGCTGCCGTTCCCGATTCTGGCGGATTACGCTGTCATCCCGCTGGGCAATCAATTGATATACGCTACGCACGGACATATCTGGCATCCCGACAATCCGCCGCCGCTGCTGCCGGGGGATATTCTGCTGCACGGGCATACCCATGTGGCGGCGTGCCGTACCTTTGAAAAAAACAATGCCTTCACTTATTGGAATCCCGGTTCGGTTTCCATCCCCAAAGAAGACAGCCCTCACAGCTATATGCTGCTTGATACCGACTGCCCCGCCGATGCGGTGTGGAAAAATCTTGAAACCGGAGCCGTTTTTCGTCCGTGATAAAGCGAAAGAGTCATAAAAAACACCTGTGAGACATACATTGAATTGTACGGAAACGGATTCAAATAATCGGAGGCGTATGACAATTGATTCATCTCAGGGCGAAGCATTGGTTTTTGGTTTTCACGGCGGCGGCACTGGTGTTGTCACTGATGTTTTGCCACAGGCTTTACCGCATGAAAAACGGCGTGAAAACGACGTCGTCTCAGCAGGATAACAGCATGGTTATTATCGTGGATGCCGGACACGGCGGCTTTGACGGCGGTGCGGTGGGTGTGCGCGGCACCATCGAAAAGAATATCAACCTTGATATCGCCCTTAAGCTTCGCGATATGCTGGAAGAAGCGGGCTACACGGTGGTGATGACCCGTGAAACCGATACCGCCACTAACGACAACGACAATACCTCCACCCGCAGCAAAAAAGTCAGCGATATGCGCAACCGTCTCAACCTCACCAAGCTCTATCCCGGTTCGACGCTTGTCAGCATTCATCAGAATAAGCTGGAGGGCAGCAGCAGTGTGCACGGGGGACAGATTTTTTATTCCCCCAACCGTGAAAGCAGCAAGGCGCTGGCCGAGCATATCCAGCAGGAATTCAATGAAGCCATTCAGCCGGAAAAGCCGCGTGAAGTGGTCAAAACAGGCAAGAATCTCTACCTCTTTTATCACGCGCAAAACACAGCCGTGCTTTGTGAATGCGGCTTTCTCTCCAATCCGCAGGAGGAGGCCTTGCTGAATACGGACGAATACCAGACCAAAATTGCCTATACCATTTACCGTGGCATTCTGCTATACAGGGAGGATGCGGGGCAGGAACCGACAGACGAATAGAACCCACGCCAAACGCTGCCACGAATGACAGCGTTCGGCGTTTTCTGTTTCTGCGCTGTTTTCTTAGAAATGATGTAAATCAATTGACTTTTCAGGGAATTATGGTATAATAGGAATAATCTTAAGTGGAAAGAAGCTGGTGTCGTGAGATTTCAGAATGATTTCAAAAAGAGTGCAGCCATAGGGCTTTTGATGGGTGCGCTTCTTCTCTTGCCGGTGGGGTGTGGCAGCCTCTTTCCGTCAAAAGGCGTGACGGTAGGCGGCGTGACCTATGACGTGAGCACGACAGATATTGTGGTGACGCGATCCGATTTTAACGATTACGAGGGATTAAAGCAGCTGGAATATCTGCGTCGCCTTGATCTGAGCGCACTGCATCTGACCGCGGAAGAATATGATACGATAGCTGCGCAGGTGGACAGCAAGGTAAAGGTGATCTGGAGTGTTCCGGTGGGAGAAAAGAGAATTCTCAACACCGAAACCGATGTGTCGATTTCTCCCGACGAGTTGCCGGAACTGGCAAAGAAGGCAGGCTATTTTCCGGCCCTTGCAGGTCTTTCTGTGGAGGGAGTCTGTCCCCTGTCGGAAGACCTTGCAAACGCCATGCTTTTATTGCGTGAGAATCATCCCGATTTGTCGGTCAATCTTCAATCGCAGGTGTATGGCGTAAATGCCGACAGCAGTATGGACAAGCTCACGCTTGACAACATTGCCATTGATGATCTGACCCAGCTGCGATGGGCAATCAAGGTCTTTTCCGATATCAAGACCTACGAGATGTGCGAGTGCGGCCTGTCGGACGATGTAATGGGCGGATTGCGTGAAGAGTATCCTGATCTCACCTTTACCTGGGTGGTTCATTGCGGACGTTTCAGAGTACGAACCGACGCGCAGGTGTTTTCTACGCTGGAATATGTGGTGGCAAGAGAATACACGGAAAAAACCTTCTCGCCTATCTTTAAGTACTGCACCGAACTGAGAGCGCTGGATGTGGGACATCACAGCATTGTGGATATCAGCGAACTGGCCAACCTCAAAAAATTGCAGGTACTTATTTTAACGGATAATTTTGTGCAGGACATTTCTCCGCTGGCCGAACTGCCGGATCTGGTTTTTGTGGAGCTGGATATGAATAAAATCAAGGATGCTTCTCCTTTGCAAAACAATGAGAAGCTGGAAGACGTGTGTCTGATGTTTAATTCCAGCATTAAAAACATTTCTGCCGTGGCAAAGCTGCCTCATTTGAAGCGGCTGTATATTTCCAACTGCATTGTATACAAAAGTGAAATGGATAAAATCAAGGCGAATTTGCCAAAAGACTGTGATTTAAACACGACCCACAACAGTATGGCGGCCGGATGGCGATGGGGAGGAAAAACGCCCGCTATCCGCAAGACGTTTGCCTATTGGAGAAAGGTGAAGGAATACCATAGCTGGGATGATGTGGTATACGATTGATGGAGCAGAGGAGAATTCTGAAAATGAGCCGCACTGCAAAAGTGGGTATGATGGCGCTGCTGACACTGATGGCATTGTGTCTCTGCTGTGCCTGTAATGACGTCACCATAGACGGAAAAAAATACGATAAAAATACCGCTTCCGTTTCCATTACGGATTTGGCTTTTGATGACTACGCGCTGCTTTGCAAGAAGCTTCCCCGGCTGGAGAAACTTGATCTGACGGCGTTGCCTCTTTCGCCTGCACAGTATAATTCGATTGTGTCGCAGACGGATCAGGCAGTCCGTGTGATCTGGAATGTTCCGATAGGGGAGAAGCGGTATCCCAATATGACGGAAACGTTGACGCTGAGTGATTCGGATTTGTCGGCCGCGGCTGACGTTTTGCCCTATTTTTACCGTCTCAAAGACGTCACGGTTGATTCGTGTGAACTGTCGGAGGCTCTTGGCCGTCTGGCGGAAAGCGTTTATGCGCAAAACGCGACGTTTCATGGCAGCTCGGAGGTTTGCGGCGTGGTGATTGACAGCACCACGGAAAAAGTCAATCTCAACCGCAAAAAAGTGTCTGACCCGGCTTTGATCCGACTGGCTTTGCAAGTGTTTCCCAACATCAAAACCTTTGAAATGTGTGACTGCGGTCTTGGCAACGACGTCATGGGTCAGCTGCGGGAGGATTATCCCCATGTGACATTTATCTGGGTAGTGCGGTTTGAAAGGTTTGCCGTTCGTACCGATGCGCAGGTTTTTTCAACGCTGGAATATGAAAAAGTGAGAGCGTATGATGAAAATACGTTTGCGCCTCTTTTCCGGTACTGCACCGAATTAAGGGCGTTGGATGTGGGACATCACGGCATTGTGGATATCAGCGGGATTGCCAATCTGAAAAAACTGCAGGTGTTGATTCTGGGAGACAACTATATACGCGATATTTCGCCGCTGGCGGAACTGAAGGATTTGTATTATCTGGAGTTGTTTGAAAACCGCATCAAGGATGTATCGCCTTTGGTAAACAATCAGAATCTGATGGATTTATGCGTCATGTATAATACCGGCCTTCAAAACACCGCTGCCACAACCGCGAAGCTTCCTCACCTCAAGCGGCTGTACCTGTCGAATTGCGGATTCAGTAAAAATGAAGTGGCAGAGATCAGAAAAGGCTTGCCTAAAAACTGTGAAATCAACAGCAAAGCGCCCAGTCTGTCGGAAGGCTGGAGATGGAACGAACGAACCATTGCGCTGCGAAACGTTTTTTCCAAGTGGGATAAAGTGAAGGAATTCCGGCAGTGGGATGATGTTGTGTATCAATAAGGAACTATGCAGAAATAATTGATACATTTCACTTGCCGAAACACGCAAGCATACTGTAATTTCAGGCAGAAAATGACTGATTAAATTCTGCATAGTTCCTAAGGATAGAAGGAGAGTGATGAGAAATGCGTCACACCAACGAGATTGTCAAAACGGCTGTTGTAGCCTTGATGACCCTGCTCGTCCTGTGTGTCTGCTCTGCTTGCAATGACGTCACGATAGACGGAAAAAAATACGATGTCAACGCGACAGCCGTCTCGATTACGGATGCGTCCTTTGATGACTATGCGCTGCTGCACAAGAAGCTGCCTCAGCTGACCAGGCTGGATCTGAGGGCGTTGTCTCTTTTGCCCGCAGAATATGACTCGATCGCGTCGGAAATGGGGGAAAAGGTCAGTATTTTCTGGAATGTTCCGATGGGAGCAAAGCAATATCCCAATACGACGAAAACACTGGTTCTGAGCGCATCGGATTTGTCGGCGGCGGCTGAGGTGATACCGTATTTTCAAAAGCTCGACCAGGTTACAGTCGCACCGTGTGAACTGTCGGAGGCACTTTGCCGTGTGGTGGAGCAGATCAGGCAGCAGAATCCCAATGCGGACATCCATTGCAGTTCGCAGATTGGCGGTGTTGCCATCGACAATACGACGGAAGAAGTCAATTTAAATCATATTGCGATTGCCGATCCCGCTGTCATTCGCCGTGCCATCCAGGTATTTCCCAACATTCAAACCTTTGAGATGTGTTATTGCGGCCTTAGTAACGAGGTTATGGGACAGCTGCGGGAGGATTATCCTGACGTCACATTTATCTGGGTGATCGAGTTTGAAAGGTTTGCCGTCCGGACAGATGCCAAGGCATTTTCTACACTGGAATACAAGACGATCCGCAAAAATACAGAGGAGACCTTCCGTCCGCTTTTTTTGTATTGCACAGAGCTTCGCGCACTGGATATCGGTCATCACGGCGTGGTGGATCTCAGTGACATTACCCATCTGAAAAAATTGCAGGTTCTGATTTTGGCGGACAACTGTATCAAGGATGTTTCTCCTCTCGCCGAGCTCCCGGAACTCAGTTATTTGGAGCTTTTTCAAAATCAGATTGAGGATATTTCTCCGTTGGGCGGTATGGATAGCTTAGAGGAGATCAATTTGTGTTATAACAGGCACTTGCAGAATGCTACAGAGCTGGTGAAATGCAGGAATCTCAAACGCCTGCATATTTCCAACTGTGATCTGAAAGCGGAGGAAATCAACACGTTATATCATGATTTGCCCGATGGTTGCAAGTTCAATTTCACATCCTATGAATCCACCGGCGAAGGCTGGCGCGAAACAACCAAGGTGCAGAGAATCAGGGAAGCGTTTTTCTGTTGGAATCTGGTGAAGGAATATGATATTCACGGCGATAGGATTTATCGACTGGAGAGTCAGGAAAATGCGGGATAACACGGTATAATGCGGTATAAAACCGAAGATGAATATAGACCTGTTCCGCATTTCTCAGCATACTTCGAGAAAACAAACAGGCTTCATACTGCGGCAGACGCACGAAAAGAGGTCGTCTGCCGCAGTTCTTATTTGATCAATAAGGCGGTATGATTAAAATGGCAAAAGCGAGAAATGTCTATGTGTGCAGCGAGTGCGGCTATGAGTCGAGCAAATGGTACGGCAAATGTCCCTCCTGCGGGGAATGGAATACGCTGGAAGAACAGGTGCGAGAGGTCGCTCCCGCGTCGTCGGCCGTCAGGCGGAGCAGCGCTTCCTATCCGACGGGAGTGACGCTCGCCGCCTCTGACCTGCCCGTGGCCATCCGCGACATCAGTACCGCCAGTGAACCCCGCTACAGCACGGGCATGGGGGAACTCGACCGCGTGCTGGGCGGCGGCGTCGTGAAAGGCTCCCTGATTCTGCTGGGCGGCGATCCCGGCATCGGCAAATCCACCATCCTGCTGCAAATCTGCGAGTTTATGGGGCGGGACATGAAGATTTTGTATGTCTCCGGCGAGGAATCCCGCCGACAGCTCAAACTGCGCGCCATCCGGCTGGGAGTCAACAGCGAAAATCTGTATGTGCTCGCGGAAACCGACGTGGAGCGCGTCATTGAAAACATCCGCGTGATGAAGCCGGATATGGTGATGATCGACTCGATTCAGACCATGTGCCTCAAGGATCTCAGTTCGTCCCCCGGCAGCGTGGTGCAGGTGAGGGAATGCACCAACGCCATTATGCGCAACATCAAGGCGCTGGAAATCCCGACCGTATTGGTGGGTCACGTCAACAAGGACGGCGCGATCGCGGGGCCGAAGGTGCTGGAGCATGTGGTGGACGCGGTGCTGTATATCGAGGGCGACAGACATTTGTCCTACCGCATTCTGCGCGCGGTCAAGAACCGCTACGGCTCCACCAACGAGATCGGCGTGTTCGACATGCAGGACAACGGCCTGCGGGAGGTGGAGAACCCCTCCATGATGCTGCTGTCGGGTCGGCCGGTCAATGTGTCGGGCACCTGCGTCGCCTGCACGATGGAGGGAACGCGCCCCATTCTGGCGGAGGTGCAGGGATTGGCGGCCTCCTCCGGCTTCGGCAATCCGAGGCGCATGTCCACGGGCTTCGACATCAGCCGCATGAACCTGATCATTGCGGTGCTGGAAAAGCGTTCGGGCTATTTCTTTGCCAATATGGACACCTATATCAACGTCGTGGGCGGACTGAAGCTCTACGAACCCGCCGCCGATCTGGCGGTGGCCATTGCGCTGGTGAGCAGCCTGAAAGATCTGTGCGTGGGGGAGGACGTGATCGCGTTCGGGGAAATCGGACTCGCGGGCGAACTGCGCGCGGTCAACCACGCCGAAGCGCGCATCCGTGAAGCCGCGCGGCTCGGCTTCAAGCGGTGCATCCTGCCTTATCACAATTTAAAGACGCTCTCCCTGTCGCCGCAGGAATACGGCATTCAGCTCTACGCCGTCAAGTCGGTGCGGCAGGCCATCGAGGCGCTCGCCTGAAATAATGTGTGATAAAATTGTCGTTGTCTATTGTAAAGAGGGAGAAAATATGGTATAATGAAACCGAAAGGGATGATACCCATGGAGCAGCATCCGATTGTCAAATTGAAGCTTGACGTGATCTTTAAAAGAGTGTTCGGCGACGCCAACAACGAGGACATCATCGCCGCCATGATTTCCGCCCTGCTGGAGATACCGCGGGAGGATATCCGGAAAATCGAGATTCAGAATGTGGAACTGCCGCCGGAGGAAATGGAAGGGAAATTCAGCCGTCTGGATCTGAAACTGAATGTGGACGGTCAGACCGTGAATGTGGAAATGCAGATCAATTATGAGCCGGATTTCCGCGAACGTACCCTTTTCTATTGGTCGAAGATGTACGGCAGCGATCTGAGAGCGGGGCAGGCATGCGGAGATTTGAAACAAACGTATTGCGTGAATATTATCAATTTTAACATTTTCGACTGTGAGGACTATCATTCGGATTTTGTTGTCATGGAAAAGAACCGACATGAGATATTGTCCGACAAGTTAGGCATCCATTTTTTTGAACTGAAAAAAATCGACAACGTCAGGAAAAACCAGGCGATGGAGGACTGGCTCCATCTGATCAACGCAGAAACGGAGGAAGAACTGATGGCCATTCAGCAGACAACCACCATACCGGAAGTAAAGAAGACGATCGTCATGCTGCGTCACCTGAGCGCGGACGAAAAGGTGCGGCAGGAAGCGTACTACCGCGAAAAACGGATGCATGACGAAGACAACGCCATCATCGGTTCACGCAGAGAGGGATTTCGGGCAGGCAAGGCGGAAGGACTGGCCGAGGGCGAAGCCAGAGGATTAGTCAAAGGCCGTGCCGAGGGCAGAGCTGAGGGCCGTGCCGAAGGCAGAGCTGAGGGCCGTGCCGAGGGCGAAGCCAGAGTGAAGCAGACGCTTATCGAAAAATGGCGTGCCAAAGGCATGACGGACGAAGAAATCCGCGACCTGCTGGGGGAAGAATAACAAAGGGGAGTGTTTCCGTTGGAAATCCGTGAATTACTGGCCGTTACCGACCACACGCTGTTAAAACCCGACGCGACGTGGGCGCAGATCAGGGCGCTTTGCGATGAAGGGGTGCGCTTCGGCACGGCTTCGGTGTGCATTCCGCCGTCGTTTGTCAGACAGGCGGCGGATTATCTGGACGGCAGGCTGCCGGTGTGTACCGTGATCGGCTTTCCGAACGGCTACGCCACCACCGCCGCAAAGGTCTTTGAGACACAGGACGCGGTGGCAAACGGCGCGGATGAGATCGACATGGTGATTCACATCGGCTGGCTCAAAGAGCAGCGGTATGACGCACTGCTCAGCGAGATCAGGGCGGTCAAGGCGGCGTGCGGCGGGAAGATTCTCAAAGTCATCGTCGAAACCTGTCTGCTGACCGAGGCGGAAAAAATCAGAATGTGTGAGATCGTTTCCGAGTCGGGGGCGGATTTCATCAAGACCTCCACGGGCTTTTCCCAAGGGGGAGCCACCCCCGAAGACATCCGGCTCTTTGCCGCGCACGTCGCGCCGCATGTGAAAATCAAAGCGGCCGGCGGAATATCTTCCGTTGCCGACGCGCGGGCGCTGGTCGAAAGCGGCGCGGACAGACTGGGTTCCAGCCGCATGGTGGCGCTGGCGCAAAAATGAGCATGACAAAAAAATACCGTCCGGCTGCGGGATTTTACCATCACGCGGTCGGGCGGTATTTTCTGGTATGAGAAAAATGATAAAATATTACTTGTCGATCAGATCCTTGTAGCACTGCCGGGTGATGGTCTGGCAGACCTTGTAGAAATGATAGTCGTCCACGGAACCGTAGGCGCCGCTGGTCATGACCACCACGCCGCTTTTCTGCTGCTCGTCATAGCAGACGCTCGCGTAAACGCCGTAGGCGTTGCCGCCGTGGTAATAGAGGTCATGTCCGTCCACATAGGCGGTGGTTTTTTTGAAGCCGAGGCAGTAGCGGAACTGGTCGTCGTGGAGGTATTCCTTTTCGACTTCCTTGACCGCCGCTTCGGACAGCACGCGGATGTTGCCGTACATGCCGTCATTGATGAAGATGGTCACCAGCTTGGCGTAATCCTTGGGGCTGATGAGCAGGCTTCCCTGCGCGAGGATGTAGGTCTCGCCCGGCGCTCTGATCTGTCTGTCCTTGACCAGCACCGTGCGGGAACGGGACACCTTGTCGATCTTATAGCATTCCGCCACGTTGGTTTTGTCTTGCAGACTCTGCCCGCCAAAGGCCGCGTCCATGCCCAGCCTGTCAAACAGAACCGAGTCAGTGAAGTAGATGTAGTGCATATTGGTGACCACTTCATCCAGCGAGCCGACGATACCGAAACCGGAGTTGCTGTAGGAAAACTCGGTGCCGGGCTTCTGGTCTTTGTAGCTTTTGAGGTCGATGACAAGGTCTTTCAGACGGGTGCCGGCGTTGCTGCCCGTGTAGATGATGTATTCGTCGTCGAGGGAGGAGGAGTGATTGAGCAGCATGCGGGGGGTGATCTCCGACTGCGGGAAAAGGGGATTGCGGAACTTGAAGCCGAAGTAATTTTCCACATTGCGGTCGAGGTCAATCCGGCCCGCGTCCACCAGCGTCATGGTGGAGAGGGTGGAGATGATTTTGGAGAGGGAAGCGGGGCGGAATTTGGTGTCGGCGTTGATTTTCTTCTTCTGCTGCTTGTTGGCGTAGCCGTAGGAATAGGTGTATTCCACCTTTCCGTCTTTGATGACCGCCACGCCCACGCCCATGGCGCTGTACTTCTGGCAGATGTTTTTGAGTTCTGTGGCGGTTTCTCCCGTCAGTTCCTGCGGATGATGGGGATCAATGACCTTGGGCTCTTCGTGTCCCTCCACGTCCACATAATATTTGTCGATCCAGCCGAAGCAGTTTTTGAGGTATTCGATGCGGTAGAAATCACCGCTCGTCTCCAGCACTTCAAAGACCTGCCCCTTCATGACGCTGTTCTGAATCTTCTTGCTGGCGTCCGGTTCGGAGCAGATGGTGCCGGTGGTGAATTTCACCGTGATGTTGAAGCCGCTTTCCGGTTCCTCCGCGCTCACCGTGTCCGCATTGTCGTCGTCGGCGGCTTTTGGGTGGAGCCATTCTTTGATGATCGCCATGTAATCGGTGGGGGAGAATTTGAATGTCAGAACGAGGCTGACGCACAGGCAGAGGACAATGCCTACGGTGCCGATGCCGCGGATGCGGCTGCGCCGGTAATAATGCAGATAGCGCTGCCACCACGAGGAGGCCAGCCCCCCGACCGCCGCGCCTATGCCGACAGGCTGATCGGGTCCCGGTCGCGTTTTTTTCCGTTCGTCGTCTATGGCGTTAAAATAATCTATGTCGTCATCGTCATCCTCGCTGACTTCCGCACCGCGAAGATAGGCGTTGCGGCGGTAGTAGGAGGCGTAATCGCCTTGCTGCCCGCCGTCGGGAGAAGCGGAGGCACCCGCGCCGCTGTCGTGATACCCGTAACGCGCCGCGTTGTCGCCGTATCGTTCCGCGCCGTTGTCGTAGTATTCGTCGTGCTCCGCGTCATTGTCGAAGTCTGTGGGATAGCGGCGGTATTCGCTGCGGGCGTTGTCGGAAGCATATCTCCGACCGCCCCGACTGCCTCCGAGCGACCCGCTGCGGCGGAATCTTCCCGAAGCGTTATCGTTGTCCTGCCGCATAGATGGCCACCTCCTTTTTGATGAGTGTGAAGTGTGAAATGTGAAGTTATATAGTGTGTTACTGCATTACTATATTTCTTAGCAAGAAATCTTTTTGCTAAAATTAATATTTTTCTTAATATATGACACTTATTCTATGAAATTTCACACTTCACATTTCACACTTTACATATGAAAATCATTATAACAAATTTGCGTGAAGAGTACAAGCCGCAAATTATGAAATTTTGGGAAACGGAAAATGACGAAAAAAGGAAATACCATCAAAACGCCGGACTGCATTCTTTGGGGATGATTCCCTAAAAGAAGCAGTCCGACGTTTTTGTAAATCGCGGCAAATCGGAAAAAAATTATTGCGCGTCCGTGAGCAGGGAGCAGACCGCGTTGGCGTAGGCGACCGGGTCCTCGATGGCGATGCCCTCGATGAGGGAGGCCTGCGCGTAGAGAATATCCGTTAGCTTGCCCGCCTTTTCCTTGTCCTCGGCATAAGCCTTGGTCAGCGCGGCGAAGATGGGATGGTTCGCGTTGATTTCGAGAACGCGGGTGGCCTTGACCTTTTCCTCGCTGCCGGGCATGGCGTTGAGCACCTTCTCCATTTCGAGCGAAATGCCGCCGTCGCTCGTCAGGCAGACGGGGTGGCTCTTGAGACGGCTGCTCAGACGCACTTCCTTGACGTTTTCGCCTAAGTGCTCTTTCATGAAGTCAAAAAGGCTCTTGTTGTCCTCGGCGGTTTTCTTGATTTCTTCCTTCTCGGCTTCGTCCTCGACGTCAAGCGCCGCGTCGGACACCGAACGGAATTCCTTTTCCTTGTAGTCGCGCATGGATTTCAGGGCGAATTCGTCGATCTCATCGGTGAGGTAGAGGATTTCAAAGCCCTTGTCCTTGAGAAGTTCGGTCTGCGGCAGCATGTCAAGCTTGGCGTTGGATTCGCCGCAGGCGTAGTAGATGTATTGCTGGCTCTCTTTCATGCGGCCGACGTATTCGTCCAGCGTGACGGGCTTCTTCTCGGAGGAGGAGTAGTACAGCAGCAGGTCTTGCAGCAGGTCTTTTTTCATGCCGTAGGAGCTGTAGATGCCGAATTTGATTTGCAGACCGAAGTTTTTGAAGAAAGTTTCATACTTCTCGCGGTCGTTGCGCTGCATATTCAGGAGTTCGGACTTGATCTTCTTTTCGAGGCTCGCCGCGATGGATTTGAGCTGGCGGTCGTGCTGGAGCATTTCGCGGCTGATGTTGAGCGACAGGTCGGGGGAGTCCACCAGACCCTTGACGAAGCTGAAATAATCGGGCAGCAGGTCGGCGCATTTCTCCATGATCATCACGCCGTTGCTGTAAAGCTGGAGTCCCTTTTCGTAGTCCTTGGAGTAGTAGTTGAAGGGCGTGCGGGAGGGAATGAACATCAGCGCGGTGTAGGTGGTCACACCCTCGACATTCTGATGAATGCAGCGGGCGGGGTCCTCAAAGTCGTTGAACTTTGCCTTGTAAAATTCCTCGTATTCCTTTTCGCCCAGCTCCGCCTTGGTCTTTTTCCAGACAGGCACCATGCTGTTGACGGTTTCGTTTTCGATGGTGGTGGCGTATTCCTCGCTCTCGTCGTGTTCTTCGCCCTCCTCCCAGTCGCGGGACTTGGGCATGGGCATGACGATGGGGTAGCGGATGTAGTCGGAGTACTTCTTGATCAGATTGCGCAGCGTGTAGGTTTCGAGGTATTCGTCATAGTTTTCATCCTCGGTGTTGTCCTTGATGTAGAGGGTGATTTCGGTGCCGTTGTCGGCTTTTTCGGCTTCCTCGATGGTGTAGCCGTCCGCGCCGTCGGATTCCCAGCGGAACGCCTTGTCGCTGCCGGCGGCCTTGGAGAGAACCACGATCTTCTTGGCGACCATAAAGGCGGAGTAAAAGCCCACGCCGAACTGACCGATGATATCCACGTCGCTGTCGAGGTTGTGCTCCTGCTTAAAGGCCAACGAACCGCTCTGAGCGATGGTGCCGAGGTTGTTTTCGAGTTCGTCGGGGGTCATGCCGATGCCCTTGTCGGTGACGGTGAGGGTGCGCGCTTCCTTGTCCGGCTCCACGGTGATGGTGAGGTCGTCGCGGCTCAGACCCGCGTTGCCCGACTGCATGGCGTTGTAATAGAGCTTGTCGGTCGCGTCGCTGGCGTTGGAAATCAGTTCGCGCAGAAAGATTTCCTTGTGGGTGTAGATCGAGTTGATCATCATATCAAGCAAACGCTTGGATTCTGCTTTGAATTGTTTCTTTTCCATGGTAATCAGTACGTCCTTTCATTTGCAACAATTAGCACTCAGATCATCCGAGTGCTAATCTTTGATATGAAATATGATATACCCTTTGGCAAAGGTTGTCAAGAGGGCAATTGTGAATTTTTTGAGAAAACGAAAAAAGCGGTCGAAACCGCGACGCGATTTCTTCCGCTTCAGGTTGTCCCAGCCTGCATGCCAGCAGCCAGCAGCTAACGGCTAACAGCTAACAGCTAAAATCAAAGTGTATCCGCGATATCCAGCACGAGGCGTTCGCTCTTGTCCCAGCCGAGGCAGGGGTCGGTGATGGATTTGCCGTAAACGCCGCCGTCCACTGACTGGTTGCCGTCTTCGATGTAGCTTTCGATCATCAGACCCTTGACCATGCGGGCGATGTCGCCGTTGTGGCTGCGGGAATGCAGCACCTCTTTGCAGATGCGAATCTGCTCGATGTACTGCTTGTTGGAATTGCTGTGGTTCACGTCCACGATGACCGCCGGATTGAGAAGCCCGCGCGCGGCATACATATCATGCAGCAGAATCAGGTCTTCGTAGTGGTAGTTCTGCATATTGCGGCCGTGCTTGTTGACCGAACCGCGCAGGATGGCGTGGGCGAGGGGATTGCCCTCGGTTTCGACCTCCCAGCCGCGATAAAGGAACGTATGGCTGAGCTGCGCCGCTTTGATGGAGTTGAGCATGACGCTCAGGTCGCCGCTGGTGGGGTTCTTCATGCCGACGGGAACGGCGATGCCGCTGGAGGTCAGGCGGTGCTGCTGGTTCTCCACCGAACGCGCGCCTACCGCGACATACGACAGCAGGTCGCTGAGATAGCGGTAGTTTTCGGGATAGAGCATTTCATCCGCGCAGACAAATCCCGTTTCCTCAATGGCGCGTGTGTGCAGACGGCGGATGGCGATCAGACCCTCCAGAAGATCGGGCTTTTTGGTGGGGTCGGGCTGGGTCGCCATGCCCTTGTAGCCCTCGCCCGTGGTGCGGGGCTTGTTGGTGTAGATGCGGGGGATGATGATGATTTTGTCTTTGACTTTTTCCTGCAATCCCACCAAGCGTCCGATGTAATCCATGACGGAGGTTTCGTTGTCCGCGGAGCAGGGGCCGATGATGAGCAGGAACTTGTCGCTCTTGCCGGTGAATACGTCGGCGATCATCGCGTCACGCTCTGCCTTGATTTCGGCGCAGCGCTGCGAAATGGGGAACTGTTCCTTGATATCCTGCGGAATGGGGAGTTTTCTGATGAAATTCATAAATGCTGTTTCCTCTCAAAAATAATAGCTAAGAATTTAGCGGATACTAATAATTTAGCGGTTTAAAGCGTAACGCTTTTATGTGCTGAATAACAGTATATCCTATCTCTCTTAGAATTGCAAGTGTTTTTTTTCAATTTTTTGGAAATGGATGGGATGTATCTTAATTATTTTAGAAATGGCCGCTTGTTTCTTTTTAACCAAGGGCCGGTTTTTGAATGAGGTCTGGCGCGGGGCGCGGGCCAATAGAGGTGGGAGCGTTTGCCGCATTTTTTCTTTTTTGAAAAAGGGAGGCTTTTTTCCCGCAACGGCGCTTTTGGCCCGATGCTCGCGACGGGGGGCGAATATTGCCGGAGGCAGCTTCATTGACAAAGACCGGCTTCGTTGACTCCGGCAATCCGCGAACTTGGCGCGATGGGTTTTGTCATGGGGATTTTGTAACTCTTTTGTAACCGAGGAGGGGATATCTCTTTATTTTTTGATTTTTATAACAGGACATGCTGCTAATCTTGTTGAGTGAAGTGTGTTGTAATGGGACATAGATTTATATGGCGTTTGCTTGGCAGAAATGTTTCGTGATTTCCTCGATGAAGTCGGGGCGCGCGATTTTGCTTCGCCAATCGGCGGGAATGCCCTCATAGCCGTAAAGCAGACCGGCGAGCGCACCCGCCACGCAGGCGGCGGTGTCGGTGTCATTGCCGAAATTGACCGCGCGCAGAATGCAGTCGCGGTAGCTGTCGGTATTCATCAGGCTCCACAGGGCGCATTCCAGTGTGCTGACGACATAACCGGAACTGTGGATTTCGTCGCGTGGCAGGGAGAAGAAATTCTCTCCCAGAACGCGCCGATATTCGTTTATCTCGGACTGATAGGCGGGGGCGGCGTAGATGGTTTTCGCTCTTTGCAGTCCCTCGGTCACGGCGGCTTTGGCGGGACGCTCAATGAGCGCCAGCGCAACGCAGGTGAAGATGCCGCAGCCGATCTGCGAACGGAGATGCGCGTGGGTGAGCTTGGAAAGCGCGTGGCTGAGAAGTACCGCTTCTTCTGCGGTCAGTCCGTGGGCGGCGGCATAGAGCGCGGCGGGAAGGATGCGCATGAGCGAACCGTTGCCGTTGCTGTGTTCGTCGTCTAACCCGCAATCCTCAATATCCCCGAAGCGGGCATAATTCATCAGGGCGAAGGATGTGGTAATGCCGATGTCAAAGCAGTCGTGATAGGGGGTGTATTCTCCCTTTGTTTGCCACGAGACAAAGGCTTTCATGATCGCGTGATAATCCCTCTTCTCGTCGAGGTGGTCGAGCGTGCAGAGAATCATGGACGTATCGTCCGACCATGTGCCGGCCGGCTGACCGTAGGTGCCGTGTCCGACCATATCGACGGCGGGGACTGCGCCATTTGCTCGGGGTTGTGAAATTCGTAGGGAACGCCCACCGCGTCGCCGATCGCCGCTCCGAACACCGCGCCGCGCACGGTTTGCAATGTGATGGTTTTCATAGATTTTTTGTTATCCTTTCTTTTTGTGCAACGGATAGCCAACGGCTAATGGCTAACAGCTAACGGCCAACTGCTAAGGGCTAAGGGCTAAGGGCTAACAGCTAACGGCTAACAGCTAACCGCTAACGGCTAACGGCTAACGGCTACAGTGTAAATCCCAGCGGGAGCAGGTCGGAGAGGGCATATTCGTCAAATCCGTCGGCTTTGGCGAGAAGTACGGAAAAGTCCGGGGAGCAAAATTCCTGCATGACCTGACGGCAGACGCCGCAGGGCGGGCATATGCCGGAGATCACGCCGTCCTTGCCACCCGCAATGGCGATCATGACAAAGCCGCGTTCTCCCTCGCTGACCGCCTTGGCAAAAGCGGTGCGTTCGGCGCAGAGGGAGGGAGAAAAGGCGCCGTTTTCGACGTTGCTGCCCGTGTATATTTTTCCGCTTTTGCCGAGAAGCGCCGCTCCGACACGGAAGCCGGAATAAAGGCAGTAGGCACGCGCGGCGGCCTGTCTGGCGAGCTGCGCCAAGTGGACGCGGATATCGCTGATTTCCCCAAAGAAGCTGCGACCGGCGCAGGGAAAATCCACGCCGAAGACGTCCGTCACGGTGGCGGCGATGTCCGCGAAGGTGTCCCGCGTGCCGAGGTTCACGGGAAGCGCCGATTTCCCGTACACCAGCAGGGGAATATATTCGCGCGTGTGGTCGGTGCTGTTGTCGGCGGGGTCGCAGCCATGGTCGGCAGTGATCATCAGCAGGTCATTCTCCCGCAGCATGGGCAGAAAGCCGCCCAGCCATCTGTCAAAGGCGGAGAGCGCCGCCGCGTAGCCCTCCACGTCCTGACGGTGGCCGTAGAGCATATCGAAGTCCACCAGATTGACGTAGCACAGCCCATGAAAATCCTTTTCCGCGATCTCCGCCGTGACGCGCATGCCCTCGTCGTTGCCGGAGGTGGCATATTTCTGCGTGATGCCGCGTCCGGCAAACAAATCCTTGATTTTGCCGACCGAAAGCACGTCGTATCCCGCGCCGGACAGCGCGTCGAGCATGGTGTCCTGCGGCGGCGGCAGGGAAAAATCGTGGCGGCGGGAGGTGCGGGTGAAGTGACCCGGCTGCCCGGTAAAGGGACGGGCGATGACGCGTCCCACGCCGTGCTGCCCGACAAGGAGGTTCCGCGCGGCTTCACAGTAAGCATAGAGCGTTTCAACGGGAACGATATCCTCATGCGCCGCGATCTGAAAGACGCTGTCCGCCGAAGTGTAGACGATCAGCTTGCCGGTTTTCATGTGTTCCTCGCCGTAGTCGGCAATGACCTGTGTGCCGGAATAAGGCAGATTGCAGAGAATGCCGCGCCCGGTGCGGCGGGAAAATTCGTCGAGAATCTCCTGCGGAAACCCGTCCGGATAGGTGGGGAGGGGACGGGGAGAGACAACGCCCGCCATTTCCCAGTGCCCCACGGTGGAGTCCTTGCCGCGGGACAATTCACCCAGACGGCAGACCGCCGCTCCGGGCGAATCGGTGGTGCCGAGGAATCCCAGCCCGTCGATATTCCCGATGCCGAGCCGCCGCAGATGGGGGAGAAACAGCCTGTCGGAGCCCGCGACGCTGCGCAAGGTATGCGCCCCCGCGTCACCGAAATCCGCCGCGTCAGGCAATGCGCCCGCGCCCACGCTGTCCAGCACGATCAGAAACACACGGCGAATGTCTGGCAGATGCATGATACATAACCTCCTTAAGCGCGCAGCGGAGCTGCGCTAAGATAATAGATAATAGATAAGAAATAATAA
>CAMHAV010000044.1 GCA_946182865.1 uncultured Clostridia bacterium | reverse complement strand
GGAGCTGCCTGCGTTGATAACAAGAATTTTCATGGGTATTATCTCCTGTCCTGAAAAATATGTGGGAATACTGCGAAAAAACATTTGCATTTGCATATTCTTACTTATATAATAGTACATTATAACGGAAATTTCAAGGATTTGATGAAAAACTCACTTATTTTTTTACATTTTATTATAATTATTCATTTTTATTGTTTTTTGAGAATCTAATGGACAGGACGGTGTTGATGAATGAATCTTTCTTTCACAGGGAAAACCGCCGGGATTGTCGCGGAGTACAACCCCTTTCACAACGGACATGCCCGCCATATCGCCCGTACACGGGAATTGACAGGAGCCGAGAACATCGTGGTGATCATGAGCGGCAATTTCGTGCAGCGGGGCGACTGCGCTGTCGGCGATAAATTCAGCCGCGCGCGCATGGCGTTGCAAGGCGGTGCGGACTTGGTGATCGAACTGCCGCTGCCCTTTGCCTGTGCGGGGGCCGAGACATTCGCACGAGGCGGCGTCGGGTTGGCGGATGCACTGGGGTGTGTGGATTTTGTCAGCTTCGGGATGGAGTGTGACAGCACAGACGAGCTGATCGCCGCCGCCAAGGCTTTGTCTGACCCGGCTGTGAAGCCCGCGCTCGACAGAGAACTGGCACAAGGCAAGAACTTCGCTTCTGCCCGAACCCAAGCTATCCGCGAGGTGTACGGAGACGAGGTCGCGGATATTCTCTGCATGCCCAACAATACACTGGCGGTGGAATATATCCGTGCGCTGGAACGCTTGCAGTCCGCCCTTGTCCCTGTTGGCGTCACAAGGGAAGGGGTGGGGCATGGCTCTCTCAACCTCTCGGGTAAATATGCCTCCGCCACGGCCATACGCAGAATGCTGCATGAAGAGGATTGGGAGAGCGTGAGAAATTATCTGCCCGCGTTTTCCTATGAAAGGCTGAGGCAGCTTGCGGCGGACGGAACCATGCCGGCCGATCTGGGAAGGTGCGAACGCGCGATTCTCTCCCGTCTGCGCGGCATGACAAGGGAACAGCTTTCGCGTCTGCCCGATGTGTCGGAAGGGTTGGAAAACCGTATCTTTGACTGTGTGAGAACGGCTTCTTCTCTGGAAGAACTCTATGCCTCGGTCAAATCCAAGCGCTACAGCCACGCCCGTATCCGGCGCATCCTTCTTTCCGCATTTCTTGGTGTTCGCGCCGTTCACTGCGAAAGGCTGCCCTATATTCGTATTCTCGGCATGAACGAGCGGGGGAGAGGACTGCTGTCCGCTATGCGGCCCCGTCTGCCGGTGATTTCGACCTACCGTCAGACCCTTGATCTGCCGGCGGAAGCGCAGAATGTCTACCGTCTCGAATGCCATGCCGACGACATGTGGGCGCTGATGACGCCCCAGATAAAGCCTTGCGGGGCGGATATGACGGAGAAGCTGATCGTGGTGTGATACGACTCTTCAATCAAAAACCGCTCAGGTGGATTTTTTGCACCTGAGCGGTTTTTCTGTGGGTATATTTTGGCGGATTAAAGAATGTCGCTGTAGCAGTAGTTGAGCACGTCATCACATACCGCAAAAACGGTGTTTTCGTTACGGGTGGAGTTGGCGCCTGACGTGATGATGACCACGCCGCTTTTGTCATTCATATCCAGTGCCATGAGCGAGAGAATTCCGTAGGCGGTGCCGTTGTGATAATACATATCCCGGTTGTCTACCAGCTTTTCAAATTTCCGGATGCCAATGTCCTGCTCAAAGTTTTTCTTTGTTTCGCATTGCTTGGTCAGCATTTCATTCAATGCGTTTTGTGATAAGATTTGCTGCCCGTTGTACTGTCCGTTGTTGAGCAGAATCGAAAAGACGGCCGCCAGGTCTTTGCTGCTGATGAGAAGACCTCCTGCACCCAGATGGTATGTGGCGCCGGGCTTTCCGGTTGACTGGGCACGCGTCAGATAACGGTTGCTGGCGTCGATTTTCCCGCCCGCGTAGCAATCCGCCACCATTGTTTTGTCGGACAAATATTTTGCGTCGTATGCAGCATCAATTCCCATTGGCTCAAAAAACTTGTCGTGGGCGTATTCCGAGATGTATTGATTGGCGGATTTTTCCACTACCGCGCCTGCCACGCCCATGCCGAGGTTGGAATATAGAAAAGTCGTGCCCGGTTGGGAATTGTAGTGCTCCTTCTTAGTGAGAGTGGCTTTCAGGGTGCTGTTGTACATTTCCTCACCTCTGTCGACCAGACCTGCCGTGTGTGTCAGCAGCATGCGGGTGGTAATGGGCGTTTTGTAAGAAGGATTGCGCACCTTGAAACCGAGAATTTCGGAGATGTCCTTGTCCAGATCGAGAATGCCGTCATCCGCCTGCTTCATAGCCAGCATCGAGGTGAATACCTTGGTAACGGATGCAATGCGGAATTTGGTGTCTTCAGTGACATATTTTTTGTTCTCCTTGTTGGCGTAGCCGTATTCAAAATGATAGGCGACTTGTCCGTTTTGAATAATGGCGACCGATGCGCCCATGGTGCTTTGATTTTTCAATACCTGTGCGAGACCGTCCCCTTCGGCGGTGCCTTTCAGGTCAATCGGATCGCCTGAAACGTATTTCGGCACATGCCTGATGACGACTTCTTTTTCAATAAGTTCACAGCAGTTCTTGACGACCCATCCCGTTTTGCTGCCCGCGTATTTCACTTGATATCTGGATTTACTCTCAGAGACATATTCCATCTCCGAGCCTTTGGTGAGAACAGCAAGCTTTTCTGCGTTCGACTTATCTTCCTTGCGGATGTTGGTGGCTTTGATTGCCTTGACGTATTTAACGGTGATCTTTTCTTCCAGCGGCTGGGCCGGCTGCCTATCGACCGGCTGCGGGTCGATATCACTTGATGAGACAAGATCAGAGGGAGTAACAAGGTCGGTGGGAGATACGGGTAAAATGTTTGTGTCAGTTATCTCGGGAACCTCCTGCTGGTCGTAGCTCGGTTCATTGTTGTCATAAAGGAACTGCTCTCTTTTATCTTTTCGCTGGAGGAAAGACAGAATGCCCGAACCAACCAAAAGGAGAGCAATGATGGAAACAGAGACAATCCGAATAATGTGATAGTGGTTGTTTTTCATGATATACCTCCTGCAAAGACCGGCTCTGTGACAAGTGTATTGCCGTGCAAAACATGCTTTTTTATAATACCATTTTTTTATTCGGATTTCAACTGAAAAATGTAAAATGTATTAAAAAGCCGAGACTTTTTGAAAAAAGCCTCGGCTTTTGATATTAGATGGAGATGGGAGTGACCATTGCGGGGTCGATCTGAATCTTGGGAAGCTGCTTGCGTTTTTGCTCTGCTTCCGAATGCTTCTGTGCTTCCAGCTGAGAGGTGGATTCGTTCGTAGTGGATACGAGATTTTCTTCGTCGTTCTCGTCGTCGGGGAACTGGTCGCGAATCTTGAGCATTTCCACGTAGCATTTCTTGAAGGCTTCCACCGCGTCAGGATCAAACTGACGTCCGCTTTGGGAGGTGATTTCTTCGTAAACCTTTTGTGCCGGCCACGCTGCTTTGTAGCTTCTGCGGCTGAGCAATGCGTCGAAAACGTCGCATACCGAGACATAGCGGGCGAATTTGTCGATGTCCTTGCCCGAAACACCCAGATAACCAGTGCCGTCCCAGCGTTCGTGATGGTGCAGGATGATGTGCCGCGCCATTTCCATGACGTCGCCGGGAGCGTTGCCGATGATATCACGGCCGTAAATGACGTGCTTCTTCATGATACCGAATTCCTCAGCGGTGAGTCGGCCGGGCTTTTCGATAATTTCTTTCGGAATCATCAGCTTACCGATATCATGCAGCATAGCGGCAATGCGGAACGTGTCAAGCTGTTCTTCGCTGTCGCAGATGTATTTTCCCATGATTCTGGCGTATTCCGAAACACGGCGGATATGCTGTCCGGTTTCCTGCGAGGAGGATTCGGAGACGACAGCAAGCGAGTAGGCAAGCTGCTCCTGCGTGCGGAACATATCAAAGGTAAGCCTAGTGTTATCCAGAATGCTGGTCGTGCTGGTGGTAAAGATATCCAGCACTTCCTTCATGCTGTAGTCGTCTGTGTCGATATCCTGGCGGAACACGACAAATCCGGTGAGCTTGCCCTGGTTGTAAAACTTCATGTTGACAAAGCCTTCGCGAACCTCACAGTAACTGGAGGCATCAGCGACAAACTTGCTGAATTTGAAGCGCGCGTTGTTAAACTCAAAACCGATATCATCGCCCAGATCGCGGCAGATGTTGTTGGGGGTGCCGTTGGAGTCAATGGTATAGAACTGATTGCCGTCGAGCAGACCCACCGTTCCTTTGGGCGCGCTTTCGGGGGAGAGCATGACAGTCAGCAGTTCGGAAACATTATTGGCGATGTGACCGGCGAGCGTCTTGATGTCACGGGTGCCCATAATCGTCTGCGCCTGTTTCATAACGAGCTGAATGCCGCTGGTCATACGGCCGACCTCTTTGGAGTTTTCCACGGCCTTGTTTAGCATGCCGGAGGCTTTTTTGGTGACCTGGCGCGCAATAAACGCGATGGAAAGGAAAAGAATCACGCGGGGAAGTGCGCCGTAAAGCATAGCGGCCTGAACGGTACGAAGCGGATCGTCGCCAAGGCAGAGAAATGTAGCGGCAAGGTAATGACCGAACACAATGGCTGCAATGGAAGAGAAGGTGGTAAAGTAAAGAAGCCGCTTATCAAAATAAATAATGCTGGAAACCAGAGGGAACAGCCACATTATCATGACATGATAGGACAGTACCGAGTAGAGCATGATTACTACCAACAGAATATCGGTGATCATGAAATACTTAACCCATCCGCCTTCCCGTCGAACAATGTAGGTGACAATAAAAGGAATAAAGAAGAGGATCGCTGATGCGATACAGCTGATTCTCATGATGACCGGGTCAATGACGAAAACACCGACCTCATTGAGCAGCAGACAAATCAGTGCTAAAAAACCGGCGAACAAACAGATCTTTCCAAACATACGATTGGACCTGACCTCGTTTTTGCTCATATAGTCCTCTTGCGTCAGATTGATATCAAGGCTGCCGTGTACCTTGTCCTTCACTTTGGATTTGGATAATTTTTTTGTTTCACTTGCCATTATCTTATGAAGCCTCCTATTATAAATTCAATCGGATAACCTTCCGTTCCGAGGATAAACCATTTAAATCAATTATACCATATATTAAGTAAATTGCAACCGCTTTTTTATTTTTTTGCAAAAAAATACAAAAGACAGATGAATTTTTTAGGCTAAAATGCGCTCTTTTTCCCCTCTGCTATTGACATTGCTAAAAAAAAGCGATATGATAAACATAAATTCTGTATCAGAGGCCGCGAGGATGAGTCGTTTTAGCGCGGAGACGGAAGGCTGTGTGAAAAATGATGGAAAAAAATCAATGCAAGAGGTTTTTGGAACTGCTGGTGGCGGGCGCATGCGTTCTGGCCGCAGCGGGATGCGGCATTGCGTCTGTCGTGTCGCCGTCAGATGCCGCGTCAGAAGCGGTATCGTCGGCCTTTGTCCCCGCGGTAAAGGCGGAGGAAGCGGCAGAGATTTTGGTGGACGGAGAAAAGACGAAGGACATTTTCTTGCTCGCCAGCAGTTGGTACGGAGTGTCCTATCAGAACGAAGACAGCTTGAATAAGCTGATGATGATGAAGTATTCGGACAAAGACAGTGTGATTCCACAGGCGCGTGACGGCGCAAAGGTCAGTTTTGTATTTGCCGACTCTGAAGGAACGCCGGAGGAACTGACCGTGACCCAGCAGGGCAATACCGTGCAGGCCAACACGGGGATTCCGTATGACATCAAGGACGTCGAACTGACCGAGGATGGCAGCGGAGAATATTCTTTTGACATTGATTTCGGAAAATTCAGCATGTATTATTATGTGGCAGAGTGCCGATGGAGCAACGGTAACACAGCACAATATGCGTTTGCGCTGGAGCGGTCGGCTGACTGACAGAGGGACAAAATAACCGGAGAGAAAAAATGCGGTATCTTCGCAAAAATCTCTTGACTGTACCGAATGAAAATGATAACATGAAAAGAGCGGATTTTTGCTTATCCGTATCGCTTTTATTTTTTATATCATCATCTTATTGCGGAGGTATCTTTTATGAGCAAAGAAACAGTTTCGACAAATTCCACCAAAAAAAAGGTGGGCGGGGTAATCCTTGATATCATCACGATCATCATGTTGTTTGCCGCATTCGGAGCCATTTTTTATACCGGCTTTCTGACCGAAAACAGCAGCATGCCCCTATGGATGATTGCGGTGGTGACGGTACTGGGGCTGCTTTTGCTGTTTTGCATCGGCACGGTCTCGTGCATGGTGACAAAAGTGAAGCAGCGTTCCCTGACAGCAGGTTTTCTTGCTTTTTCTGCGCTTCAGCTTTGTGCATTGATTGTCAATTATGCCGTACTGACCTGTCTGATGATTCAATTATTCACTGTACAGAATCCCGTCATGAGGTACGCCTACGTGATAACCACTGCCATTGTGCTGATTGGCTATGTGGCGAGCATTGCCGCCTATTCGGACGGCATTCTCGACACCTCGGAAGCCGTTGATGAGGAAAATGAAGAGGAGGAAACAGACGAGGAAGCCGAGGATGAGGCTTCGGAAGAAGCCGACGATTCGGAAGAAACCGATGATTCGGAAGAAACCGATGATTCGGAAGAAACCGATGATTCGGAAGAAACCGATGATTCGGAAGAAGCCGAAGTGATAGAAGAGACGGTTCTGGTGGAGGAGTAAGTGCGGTTGCTTATGAATAAACAAAAAACGATCTGCTGGCCAAAAATCGCTTGTTTGCTGATGGGAATTGTCGCTTTGGGTTTGATTACAGCCTGTACAGACAAACTTGTCACAGAGGAAAACAATCCAAAACGCGCATGGGAAACTTTTTTCGGTTATGTGTCTGACGGAGATTTCGTCTCCGCGTTTGATATGACGGGCAGCCGCCTGAAGGTCAGTTCCACCGATCTGGACGGTGAATTGGAACGCTGTTTTCTGGGCAAGCTGTCGGAAACCTGTTCCTATCGGTTTGTTTCCGATACTGACGCCAAAGGCGTCAAGGCTTGGCAGCAGGTGGAAATCACAACGCTGGATATGCGCAAACTGGCAGTTAAAGTTATTCCCGCGGTGCTGCAACAGACAGAAGCTCAGATCTGGGAGCATGGCTCCTATAAAACCGACGAGGCGCTGATGCAGGGATTGAAAGCTGCCCTGTTGGACCAGCTTTCCGAGGATTGTTCCGATTGTCTGACAATGCAGCGTGTCAAGGTGGAATTTCACTACAAAGACGGCCAATGGAGGCCGATAATGGATGCCGCGCTTTATGACGCGATCAGCGGATATGCGGCGCATGCGGATCAATCTGTTGAAAACGCTGTCAAAGAGTATGCGGCGCAGCGGCAGAATGAGACGGAAGCGGTGGAAAACAACTGACGCTGTTTTCCGATCTCAGCGCAATACAGTTCATGTCCGACAGTGCCTCTGCAATGCGGCGCCGTTCGGATACGATAAAATGCGGGAACGCCGGTTGCCGTGTGTGGCAGCGGTTCTCAGATGAATTTTCAGATTCGTATCAAACTCTTTTGTTTGTATGCAACGAAAGGATGGTAATTCCCATGGCAGAAATCAGACCGTTTCGCGGCGTTCGTTTCACTTCCCAAGCGGGAGAGATGGACGAGTTGCTGTGTCCTCCCTACGACATCATCAATGAGCAGCAAAGAAGCGAATATCTTGAGAAGAACCCCAACAATATTGTGAAAATCGAGCTTCCGGTGGCGGAAGAGGGCGTGGACGACCGCTATCAGGCGGCTGCACAGTGCCTTGACGGCTGGATGAAAGACGGTATTCTCGCCCGTGATCCCAAACCGTCGCTCTACATCTATGAAGAACAGTACACGCTTCATGGCGAGACGAAAAGTGTCCGCGGCATCATCAGTCTTGTGAAAATCGAGGAATTTGAAAAAGGCGTTATCATGCCGCACGAATTTACCCTTTCTAAGCCAAAGCAGGACAGACTTAACCTGATTCAGGCAACCCAGTCTAATATCAGCACCATTTACTCCCTGTATTCCGACGACGGCAGCCGTACGACCGAAAAGCTGGAACTGCTTACCGAGCGCAAGCCGGATATCGAAGCAACAGAGGGAAAATGCATCCACCGCCTGTGGGTGGTGGACGACGAACTGGAAGTCGCAGCCATCTGCCGCGATTTTGAAAAGCGCAATCTTTATATTGCGGACGGTCATCACCGCTACGAAACGTCGCTGAAATACCGCAACATGTGCCGTGAAAAGGGCGCACCGGAGGGCGCTCCCTGCGATTATGTCATGATGCTGCTGGTCAATATGGACGACAATCAGTTCAGCCTGTTCCCGACCCACCGGATGGTCAATTATGTGGAAAACTTCGATATTGAAAGCTTCCTCAAGGAGATGGAGGTCAATTTTCGTATTGATAAGCATCACGGCGTGGGCAGCATCAAGCCTACCCTCGCGGAGTATTACCAGCAGGGCCGCAAGGTGACCGCATGGTATGTCGGTGACGACACATGGTATCTGCTCAAGCTCAGAAGCACCAGCCATGCAATGGAAGAAATCATGCCGGATTGCAGTAAGGCACTGAGAAATCTGGATATCAGCATTCTGCACCAACTGGTCATCGACCGCATCATGCACAGCAACAATGAGGACTGTGTCACCTACACACGCAGCTTTACCGAAGCCATCGCGGCAGTGGATGAAGGCAAATGTCAGTGCTGCTTCATTCTTAACCCGACCCGCATTCAGGATATTAAGGACATTGTGGACGCAAATGAAAAAATGCCCCAGAAATCCACCTATTTCTATCCCAAGCCTACCACGGGTCTTGTGATGAATGTCTACGAATGAATCCGGGGAGTTTGTTCAGACTAACCTTATGACGGACAAATGATCAGCGAAGTTTTATTAAAAATATACGAAAATAATTGTTTTTTAACTGCGAAAACTCTTGCATTTCCGTTTGATTTGTAGTATAATATCCATGTAAAATTTTTATGGAGGTGCTGTTCTATGGCATACAAGATTAGCGAAGAGTGCATAGGCTGCGGCGCATGTGCAGCGGGCTGCCCTGTTGAGGCAATTACCGAGGGTTCTCCCTATGTGATCAATCCCGATGTTTGCATTGATTGCGGCGCGTGTGCAGACACATGTCCGGTAGGAGCTCCTTCTGCCGAGTAATGTGCGCGTGAGCGTCAGCGGATGGATAAGCTGAAAATCAACATTCGGCGGAGCGTTTCTTGTGCGGAGGCGCTCCGCCGTTTGGTGTTATTATGCGAAAAAATGGGTGGATGACGATTAACACGGAGGAAACAGCAATCAAAAAAGAACCGCTTGCGGGAGGGCGTGGCATCTATGTCAGCCGCAATTCCCGTTTCGGCACCGACGCGGTGCTTTTGGCGGATTTTGCCGCTCCCAAGCGGATTGACAGGGCGGTAGACCTTGGCACAGGCGGCGGTATTATTCCGCTGCTGTGGCTTTGTTCCGACGCACCCCGGCAGCAGGTGATCGGCGTGGAGATTCAGTCGGAATGCTGTGAGCTGACCAATCGCAGTATCGCGGAAAACGGAGACGCGGAGCGGTTCGCGGTGATACAGGGCGATTTGCGGCGCATCGGGGATTATCTGCCGAGGGAGCAGTACAGTCTGGTGACGTGCAATCCGCCGTATTTTCCGGCGGGGTCGGGCTTTGTCAATCAGACCGAGGGGCGAACCGTGGCGCGGAGTGAGACGATGTGCCGTTTGGAGGATGTGTGCGAAGCGGCGCGGTATCTGCTGAAATACGGCGGTCGGCTGTGTGTCTGTCAGCGTCCCGAACGGATGACCGACCTGATATGCGCCATGCGAAGCAGTCAGATCGAGCCGAAGCGGGCGAGACTGGTGCAGCAGCGCGTGAACAGCGTGCCGTGGCTGGTGCTGGTGGAAGGCCGCAGGGGTGGAAATCCCGGATTGAAATGGCTGCCGACGCTGCTGGTGGAAGCGGCAGACGGCGGATATACAGAGGAAATGAAGTCTGTTTACGGACGGTATGGGGAGGCGGAAAAATGGCAGGACAGTTGATTTTGGTGGGTACACCGATAGGAAACTTAGGTGACATGAGTCCGCGTGCGATAGAGGCCATGGAAACCTGTGATTTTATTGCGGCCGAAGATACGCGGGTGACGATGAAACTGCTCAATCATTTCGGTATCAAAAAGCCGCTGGTAAGCTATTACGAGCACAACAAGCGCTCCAGCGGCGAAATCATCACGGCGCGTCTGATGGCGGGGGAGACTTGTGTGTTGGTGACGGATGCAGGCATGCCTGCCATCAGCGACCCCGGCGAGGATATCGTGGATAAATGTCATGAATTGGGGATTCCCGTGACCTGTGCGCCGGGACCCAGCGCGGTGGTGACGGCGCTGGCGATGTCGGGCATGCCGTCGGGGCGGTTCAGCTTTGAGGGATTTTTAAGCGTCAACAAAAAAAGCCGCCGCGACCATCTCGACGAGATCAAAAGCGAACGGCGCACCATGATTTTTTATGAGGCGCCCCACAAGCTGCCCGCAATGCTGCAAGATATGTACGCTGCTTTGGGGGATCGGCGGATTGCGATTGTGCGCGAGCTGACCAAGCTGCACGAGGAAGTCATCCGCACCACGCTCTCGGAGGCGGCGGCGCGATATTCTGCCGATGGCGGAGAAACGCCGCGGGGGGAATTTGTCATTATCGTAGAGGGCGTGCCGGAAGAAGCGGCAGCCGAGCATTACACCCCGGAGCAGGCGGCGGAGCTGGCAAAGTCGCTGATGGAAGAAGGTCTGTCGGTCAGTGAAGCAGCCAAAGAAGCGGCCAAAGTGACACATCTGAAAAAAGGTGACATTTACAAGCTGTTGGTTCAATAAAATTTTATGGAGTTTTACCTGATTGTTCACTCTTTGTTCTTTTTTATATGTTATAATTACTTTTAAATCGGATAGGAATCCGAAAAAATTATTTTTGAAAGGAAACATGCATTATGGGAAGCTTTTGGAAAATCGTTGCGATGGGAGCAACGGCTGCTGCTGCGGTTGTCGTAGCAAAAGAGATTATTGAGAGAACCGAGCGCGGAGAGGATTGTTCTCCTGTGGCGGTGGTCAAGGGAATCGGCACGAAGATCGGCAATTGGTGCAAGGGCTGCTGTGCCGTGGCGCAGGATGATCCCTATGATTTTGACGATTTTGATGACTTTGAGGATTTCGAGGATTTTGAATCCGATGACAGCGTAGATTTTGACACCACCGATATGGAAAGCGACAAGCTGACCGACGACGGCTATATCATGGAATTTGACGCCGCAGAGGAGCCGAAACCCGCAGAGGAGCCGGCTGCACAGGAAGCCCCTGAAGCTGCGGAAGAGGAACCTGTTCCCGAAGTTCCCGCGTCTGAGGAAGACGAGGAAAGCATCAGCACAGACGAATAATCCCGCGATAAGGGAGAGGTTAATTTGACAGCCAATTTCATGTTTGTCTCCGACGATAAATATGTGAAAAATCTCGGAGTCTGTACCTTTTCTGTGATGCAGAATATGTGTCCTGTCGTGGATCGACTGCGAATGTTCGTCATGGACTGCGGCATTACCGAGGAAAACAGGGAACGTTTGACCAAACAGGCGGCCCGTTTTGAGAATGCCGAAATCATTTTTTACGATATCAATGACAGATTAAATGAAGTCGTGCCGAAGGTTCCCACCAAATGGCATCGCGCCATTTATGGCCGACTGTTTTTAGTGGATCTCCTCGACCGCTATGATGAGATGGAGCGGATGGTGTACCTTGACAGTGATATTCTGATGGCCAGGCCTGTGACGGAACTGTTTACTATGGATATGCAGGGCAAATGCATTGCGGGGGTGGCGGATGCCGACAGCTATGAGCGCAAGCGGGCGCTGGGCATGGCAGAGGGTTCCGCCTACATCAATTCCGGGGTGCTGGTCATTGACACCGCTCGCTGGGCGGCCCTCGACGCTTCGCGGCGCATCATTGACTACATCAACAGCTTTCCCAAGGAGTTGCTGTATCCCGACCAGGACGCGATCAATTATATTCTGTGTGACGAGATGCTGCTGCTGCCGCCGGAATACAATATGATGTGGATGATCTGTGACAGCGATATTCCCAAGATCATGCGGAACATAGATCACTTCTATTATTCCGCTGAGGAATTGAAGCACGCGTTGCACCATATCAAAATCTGTCATTTTGCGGGTCACGATATGTGGACTTTTTACGGCATTACACCCATTCCCGCCAAAATCTTCAATAAATACCGGAATGACAGCGATTGGCGAAAGGAGAAACGGCATTTTAACAATGCTTCGGAATGCCTGCTCTGGCTCATGATGTCTGTTAAGCGTATGATTGTGGGAGAATGGTAAATGATTCTTTTACACAGCACTTTGTTTTGGGGACTTTTCATCTGAAAAGTCCCCATTTTTGGGCATTTCCATGAAATTGGCGGAAAGGGGAAAACGGTATTTCATTCTTCGGCTTTGTATGTTATAATTTAAGTGGTTAGATGTGCAGTCGGAAGGTGATTTGAAAATGACGGCCAATTTCATGTTTGTGTCAGATGACAAGTACGTAAAGAATTTGGGAATTTGTACCTGTTCGGTGATGGAAAGTATGTGTTCAACAGTGGAAAAGCTCAGACTGTTTGTGATGGACTGCGGTATCACCGAAGAAAACAAGGCGCGGCTGCAAAAACAGGCATCGAAGTATGACAACGCCGAGTTGATCCTTTATGATATTGACGAAAAGCTGAATGAAGTGATGCCCAAAGTCAAGACGAAATGGCACCGCGCCATTTATGGTCGCCTTTTTTTGGTGGATATTCTCGATCAATACGATGGCATAGACAGAATGATTTACCTCGACTGTGATTTGCTGATGGCGAAGCCCGTTACGGAACTGCTGACGATGGATTTGCAGGGAAAATGTCTCGCGGGTGTGGCGGATGCCGCAGGCAAAGAACGAAAGGATGCGCTGCACATTCCACAGGAGTACACCTACATCAATTCGGGTGTGCTGGTGATTGACACGGCCAGATGGGTGGCGCTGGACGCGTCCCGCCGTATTGTGGAATATATCAACAGCTTTCCCGAGGCGTTTTTGTACCCCGATCAGGACGCCATAAATTTTATTCTGCACGATGAAATTTTGAGGCTGCCGCCTCATTATAACGTGATGTGGATGCTTTGCGACAGGGATATTCCAAAGATGAAGGTTTATATTGAGGACTTTCCCTATTCGGAAGAAGAATTGTCCTATGCGCTGCATAACGGTCATATTTATCACTATGCCGGACACAGTATGTGGACTTTTTACGGCATTACGCCGATTCACGCGAAGGTCTTTAAAAAGTACCGCAGGGTTTGCGACTGGCGCAAGGAAAAACGCCATTTTGAAAGCCCTTACAAACTGCTGCTGTGGCTGATGGTGTCCGCCAAGAGCATCCTCCTTGGGGAATGGCCATGGAATGAGGAGTTCTGAATACAGAAGAAGTGAGTGCTTTGTTCTTCAATGATATAGGATTAAAAACGGCTTGTACGGGTCACTTCCGCACAAGCCGTTTTTATTGATTCATTGGGGACGATTTGAAAAAATCAGAGGGAGGCGCTGAGCTGCAACGCGCGGTTGACAGCGCTGACGATGCCTTTGATGGAGGCGACGTTGATGTTGCTGTGAACGCCTACGCCGTAGACGTTCGCGCCTTCGGGCGTGAGCAGCTCGATATAGGCGCAGGCTTTTGCGTCCGCGCCGTTGCCGATGGCGTGTTCGTGGTAGCTGACAAATTTATAGTTGGGAATGCCCAGCTTTTTGAGCGCGTCAAAGAACGCGTCAATGGGGCCGTTGCCGCTGCCCTCAATCGCGATTTCCTCGTTGTGGCACTTGACGGTGCCGCGGAAGGTGGTGACCGATTCGTCCTCGTTCTCCGCGACGGTGTTGTAAAGCTCATGCTTGCCCAGTGCGTAAGGCGATCTGGCGTGGAGATACTGCTTGTCAAAGAGGTTGAAGATTTCCTCGGGGGTCAGCTCCTTGCCTTTTGCGTCGGCTTCCTTCTTGACGTAGTAGCCGAATTCGGGGTGCATGCCTTTGGGCATGTTGTAGCCGAACATCTGCTGCATGATGAAAGCCGCGCCGCCTTTGCCCGACTGGGAGTTGATGCGGATGATGGGTTCGTATTCTCTGCCGACGTCGGCGGGGGAGATGGGCAGGTAGGGTACCTCCCATTTGTCGCTGTGGGTTTCGGCCATATAGTCGGTGCCTTTTTTGATGGCGTCCTGATGGGAGCCGGAGAAAGCAGTGAATACGAGGTCGCCGGCGTAGGGGGTGCGCTCATGGACTCTCATGCGGGTGCATTCCTCATAAATGGCGCGCGTGCGTTTGATATCGCTGAAATCAAGGGTGGGGTCAATGCCCTGCGTGAACATATTGAGGGCGAGGGTGACGATATCCACATTGCCGGTGCGTTCGCCGTTGCCGAAGAGGGTGCCTTCGATTCTGTCCGCGCCCGCGAGCAGCGCCAGTTCCGCGTCGGCCACGCCTGTGCCGCGGTCGTTGTGCGGGTGAACGCTGACGATGACCGCTTCACGGTTGGAAATATGCTTGCAGAAATATTCGATCTGGTCGGCAAAAATATTGGGGGTGGAGAGCTGCACGGTGGAGGGCAGATTGAAGATAATGGGATGCTCCTTGTCCGCGCCGATGGCCTGTGCCACCGCGTCGCAGATGGCGACCGCGAATTCCGGCTCGGTGCCGGAGAAGCTCTCGGGGCTGTATTCAAAGCGGATGTTCATGCTGCCGGTGTCCATCTGGTCGGTGAGCTGGCGGATGAGCTTCGCGCCGTTGACCGCGATGTCGGTGATGGCGTCCATGTCCTTTTTAAAGACCACCTTGCGCTGGAGAGTGGAGGTGGAATTGTAGAAATGCACGATGACGTTTTTCGCGCCCTCGATGGCTTCAAAGGTCTTGCGGATGAGGTGTTCTCTCGCCTGCACCAAGACCTGAATGGTCACGTCGTCGGGAATGAGGTCGCGTTCGATGAGCGCGCGGAGAATTTCGTATTCGGTTTCGCTCGCGGAGGGGAAGCCGACTTCGATTTCCTTGAAGCCGACGCGAACCAGTTCGCCGAACATCTTGATCTTTTCTTCGAGATTCATCGGGTCAACCAATGCCTGGTTGCCGTCGCGCAAGTCAACCGAGCACCAGATCGGCGCTTTTTCGATCAGCTTGTCGGGCCACTCGCGGTCCGTGAGCTGCGTAATTCTGCCGAATGGGGTGTATTTTTCATAGCCTTTCATGATAGAAAACCTCCAACAAAGAAATATGCAAAACTGAAAACCTATGATCCAACTGCTGTCAAGACAACAAAAAAATCGCCCGCGGTGCCGTAAAATACAGCACGCAGGGGCGAAGAATATTTTTACCATTCAGAATATTCTACACGGTACCACCCTGATTTTGACGCACATTCCGACAGACGCGGGATGATTGTCCTCAACAGACCTCCAACAAGGTCCTGGCAAATAACGCTGCCGCACGTTCCGCCCTAATTCTTACCCGATTTCAAGCGGAAAACTCCGGGATGAGTTATACACACAGCACAGGACATCGGCTTTGCAGCAACCGCCGACTCTCTGGGACGCTGAAACTGTGTCTTGTTCCCTTCACAGTTTTTATAGGGTATTCAGCTTTACTATTAATTATATTCAGGATTTCGCGTTTGTCAAGGGATTTTGTATATTTTTTTTACAGAACCGCGCTTTGCTCCACCGTGCTTTGCTCCGGTATCGGTCGGTATGCCGGCTCAGTCCCACATGAGCATGCTTCCCCTGCGCATTTTGCCCCCGCATTCCGGGCAGCGATACCAGCCATCCGGGGACATATGGCAGAGAACCTCCATTCTTTTCCGGCACTGCGGACAGAGGTGGGGATAGGGGACGGTTTCCTTTTCACCTTCGGCGTCATCGGATAATCGCATTGTGAGATCCATGCCTCTTTCGAGAAGATGACAGTCGTCACAGTAGAGCATACAATAGCTTGTGTCCACATCCGCCTGCGGATTTTGCGCGAGCAGCTCCTGCCAACGCGCCCCGTACTCTCCCGCACGGATCTTTTCCAAGGTTTCCTGATGTACTTGTTCCGCGGCAAAGCCTATGCCGATAAAAAACCGGTCTGTGTGACCGCACGATTCGCAGCGAAAGTTATATCCGATGCCCATAGCATACACCTCATTTGTCAATATTTTTATTTTTTTATCATTATATCATGGAAAAGCAAAATAGGCAATGTGTTTTGCGCATCCGGTAGGTGGATTGCTGAAAAAACTTCAAAAAATAGCTATTGCAATATGGAAGAAATGAGATTACAATGAATAAAGAATATTTCCCATCAAAAGGAGGCATGGCATATGCCGCAGGAACACGAGAGTTACGAAAATATAGACGCGTTTACGGGAGGCGTGCAGCCCGACGGTCTGAAAAACAAAAGCGATATCAAGGTGCTGATCTGCTTCTTGCTCAGCAACGGCAGTCAGCCGCTTTCACGCAAGGATCTGACCGATATTTTTCTGGAAAAGGGGCTTGCCAATTATTTTGAAGCGAGCGACGCGGTCTCCTCCCTCATCCGTCACGGCAACGTGACCGAGAACCCGGAGGACGGGGCGTTGACCATCACCGACAGCGGCAAATTCATAGCCGACACGCTCTATGACGGACTGCCCGTCACCGTGCGCGAGAGGTCGCTTGCCGCGATGGCGCAGCTCATCAACCGCCGCCATGCGAGCAAGTACAACAAAACCCGCATCGAGGCTTGCGACAAGGGTTATCACGTCACCTGTGTGATTCAGGACGACACGATGGAAACCATGAGCGTCAAGGTATATGTGCCGACCTATCATTATGCCACCACCGTGCGCGACCGTTTTCTTGACGACCCGGAAACGCTTTACCGCGCGGTGATGGCGCAGCTCACCGATACGCCTGAGATTGCGCCCAAGCCGAAAAAGTAGATTTGACAAGGAGCGATTCGTATGACAAAAGAATTCATGAAGGAAGCCGTGGAAAAGCTGATTGCGCGCGGCGTGGCAAAGCCCGAGGATTTCAGCCCGTCGGCTGTGACGGATGAGGATATCGCGGCGTTTGAGCGGCGGTTTCAGGTGACGATGCCTGAGAGTCTGAGGGCGTATTTGCAGACTTGCAGCTTTGATTTCGAGTATCTTGCCGCGCCCATTCCCGAGGACGGATTGGACGCGGACACCATTCTCGACCCGGATTATGAGTGCAGTCCGGTGATGCTGGAAATTACGCCCGTGCCGAAAAATGACCCGCTGGCGCCGCTTTCGATGCACATGGAAGGATTTCGTTCGGACGCTGAGGAGGCTTTTGTCAGCGCGTCGCCGGAGGATATTCACGATATGATCCCCATAGGCGACTGGATGGCAGGCGCGGGAACGATCGTGCTCGATTTGTCCAGACCCGAAAGCGAGGCGGACATTTATGACGAGGATACATGGAGCATACGCTGGTTTGACCATGAGGAATTGGATTGGAAAGAAACCTACGCCGATGACAGCGGGAAGATTGCGGGCGCGCCGCTGTTCCCCGATTTGCAGACGCTGCTGGAATTCTATTTCTGCGGCAAGTACGACCGCGCGTATGAGGAACAGCTCGAAGAGGACGGCGAGGAACTCCCGGTTTACAGCGAGTACAAGCAGTGATTCGTGTGAATAGGAGACCATAAAATGAAAGAATTCAAATTACCGGGTATTTTGGAAAACACAGAGAATATCTGGCGTCCACTTTGCAGCCGTCCAACAGGCTGACGGTTACATTGCAGGAAACGCTGCCGTGGGAGAGCAAGCTGGGCGGCTGTCCGTATATGGAAGATATCTCACAATATCCCAAGGACGAAAACGGCGCGCCGACGGTCTTTCTTGCGCAGATCAATCTTTCCGAAATGCCGCCGCTGCCTGACTTCCCTACCGAGGGACTGCTGCAATTTTACATTGCCAATGATGGCATATTCGGGTTGAATGGCTGGAAAGTCGTCTACATTCCCCAATATACCAAGGACAGCAGCCGCTTGCTCGCTGAAAATCCCTACCGCGACGATTACAAGGAAGGCGAGCCGTTTGAGAAATGCGGCAGGATTTTCTTCCGCCAGGAAATGTGACCCATTACCGCCACTTGCCGGACTTTTCAGCAGCGTTTTTACGACAAGGTGTCCGAGAAAGAATGGAATGCGCTCTATAACGTCTGTGATGCGCTCGGCAGCCGTGTGGGAGGATATCCGTGGTTCGACCAGCACGCGCCGGCCTATTACGACATCGGTCAGTGCAACGTGCTGCTGCTCCAGCTCGATTCCGGTGCGGGGAAGGTCAATATTGATTTCAATGGCGGAAACTGCGACTTTCTCATCTCGCGTGAGGATTTGCTCACACGCAATTTTTCCAAGGTGCGGTACGATTGGCAATCCACTTGACAGCAAATAAAGCGGTCATGTGGGTGGGGAAGGGGAGAAAGTCATGCATACAATGAAACAGACGGTCAGAAAAGAAAGCGTCAGATGTAAAGTATGCGGAACGATAAACACTTTTTTGTATCTTTCCGACTTTTCCTACGGACAGCGATTGCTTTTGCTGGATGACGGTCAGCACTATGCGCTGGCGGATTTGTTGCAGGATAACGTATGGGACGAATATTACAAAACGGCAGAAGAGATTGTGAAACAATCTTCTGTGACGTATTCGGACGAAAGGCTTCGTGAGTTTGTCAATCAGACATTTGGCGTGACCTGCGACAGGATAAACGATCAATCGGTAGCGGCGCCGCAAAGGCAAAAAAGGTGTTCTCGCTGCGACGCTCTCGATTGGGAGCCGTATCTGACAGAACCGGAGAAAACTGACGTTATGGCGTTCCCTGTTGTGACCCATGAAGGCTGGCGGCAACTGCCGTCCGGTGAGCAAAGAAAAATCGTTTTTTAGAGAAAGACGCGGGCATTAAAACTGCGCGTGAAAGACCAGCGTGCTGCCCTTCATGGTCATGTCATACTTTACGCCGTGCAGGTCGAGAATGGATTTTACGATGGAAAGCCCCAAGCCGTTGCCCTTCTGGTGGCGGCTTTTGTCCTTCCGGACATAGGGCTGCCAGATTTGCCGGAGTTCCGTTTTGGTCAGCGGTTCGCTCTCGTTGGCGATGGTAAGAGTCTTGTCGGTGACGTGAATCCGGATTTCACTGCCGGGCAGGGAATACCGCACCGCGTTGTCGATGAGATTTTGAAGGGCGGTCCGGAGAAGTTCCCGGTCTGCGTGGACGGCGTTGTCGCCGCTGTGGGTCAGCATCAGCCGTTTGACGTCGGGCAGCAGGGTGAAATCCTGCTGTATGTCTTTTACCATATCAACCAAATCGAAATCCGTGCGGTTCAGGGTCATCTTGTAGGAATCGAGCTTGCTGAGATTGAGCATTTTGTGAACGAGGCTGTTGATCTGCTCCGTCTGCTCGATGATTTTGGCAAGGTAACTGTCCCGCTCACCGTTGTCGATATTCTCCTGCAAACTGTAAGCATAGCCGCTGATGACAAACAGCGGGGTTTTGATGTCGTGGGCCAGCGCATTGGTGAGGTCGGCGCGCTTCTGCTCCTGTAAAATCTGCGTGCGCACCGTGTGCCAGATCATCAGGCAAAGAAGCACCCCGATCACGGAGAAGAAAGCAAAGATAACGGCCGCGCCTGCCGCGAGAGCTGCCCCGTAGTTTTCCAGAAGGCTGACTTTCTTGACGTATTGGGCGAGAAAGAGCTTTTGACTTCTTTCATACTGCCCTTTTTCACTGTCGAATGTAAAGGCGCTGAGGTAAAAATAATCGGTGGTGTAATAGAGGTATTCCCCTGTGCCGACAGAAATCACGTCGAAGGATTTTTTTCGCTGCTCATCGGTCATCCGGCTGATGTAATCCTGATTATAGGCGTTATGCAGAATAAAGCCTTTGGGAATGAGATTCAGACGGTTTTCGCCGTTGTCATAAATGACCGCCTCCGCCGGCGCTTTTTGCTCCAGCGGAAAGGTTTCTACGACATTGTCGGGAGAAAACCGGTCGTCACTGCTCTCGGTCAGCATCACGGACAGTTCCAGCGGAATGATTTTGTCGCGGTAGGTGTAAAACCGGCTGCATATGAGTTCATAGGACTGACCGTCGCTTCGCGCTGTATTGAGCCATTGGGCGATCGCTTCATATTGCGTGTCGCTCATGGCGCCGCGTATGGTTTGATAATTGAGGGTGCCGTAATCGTCGGGATAGGTTCCTTTATCGTTATGAAAGGTGTATTCCACTTGGATTTTGTTGGCCGTATCAGCAAGCGTTTCGTTGCTTTCGGGGTCAATGACAATCATCTGGCTGGCAAAATCCTTCTCCACCGAGTCCTTGAATGCTATCAGATTGCCGTCCGTGATATATACGTAATTCTTTCCCCCGAAATTGACCATACTCATGGACAGGTATTGTTTTGCCTCCGAAAAATGGGCAATGACCTGATTTTGCATGTCCGTTTTTTCGCTGTGCAGGCGAATGATGCAGTAGGTGGCGGATACCGCCAGCCATACGACCAGCAATATCAGTGTGATGCGCAGGAATAATTTATTTCGCTGGTGTTTGAGTCGTTGTTCCATTTAGCAGTCCTCTATCTTGTAGCCGCGCCGGATGACGGTTTTGATCAGTTTGCCGTTGGCTGCGAGCGCCTTTCGCAGGTTGCGCATATGGGTGTCGAGCACACGTTCGTCGGTGTCGTTGTTGTATCCCCAGACCATATCGAGAAGCTGTTCCCGGCTGATGACGCACCCTTTGTTTTCGAGAAGGATTTTCAGAATGGCGTATTCCCGGGCGGTGAGTTTTACTTCCGCTTCGCTGCTGATGACTTTGCCGTTGTTGGGATTGAGCGACAGGCTCCCCGCGGTGAAGATTTTGGAGCGCACCAGCCCTTTGGAACGCTTGATAAGCGCGTTGGCTTTTTCATACAGCACGGGAAGGGGAAAGGGCTTGACGACATAATCGTCGCAGCCGAGCGCGTACCCGTTCAAAACGTCTGACTCGTCCGCTCTGGCGGTGATAAACATAATCGGCACGTCGCTGTTCTTCCGCATTTCCCGGCAGATTGCAAAGCCGTCCAGTTCGGGAAGCATCACATCGAGCAGCAGCAGATCGTAGTAGTTTTCATACGCCTTTTCCAGTCCGGTTTGTCCGTTGGCGGCGACTTCCACCGCAAAGGCGTTTGGTTCCTTTTTGGTGAAATAGTTGACAATCAACTCCTGAATGTTTTTGTCGTCCTCGACCAGTAAGATCCGGTACATAGGCAACCTCCTGACATTTATAGCGGTTAGCGGTTAGCGGTTAGCAGTTAGCGGTTAGCGGTTAGCAGTTAGCGGTTAGCGGTTAGCAGTTAGCGGTTAGC
>CAMHAV010000043.1 GCA_946182865.1 uncultured Clostridia bacterium | reverse complement strand
AACGTCACGGCGGTCAAAAGCGAAACCAAAGAGAAGGACATCTACTCCGTCGATGAAGTGGCGGCAATCCTTGACGCGCTTGACGAAAAAGCCCCGCTGCACTATCATCTGCTGTTCCATCTTCTCATTTTCTACGGACTGCGCCGCGGTGAAGTGCTGGGATTGGAATGGAAGGACATCGACTTCGAAAACCAGACCATGAGCATCAACCGTACCTCGCAGTACCGCAACAGCCGGACGGGAACCTACACCTCCACGCCCAAGACCAAGACGAGCAAGCGTATCCTGAAAATCTCACAGAGTACCGTCAGACTCATGCAGCTCTATCAGTTTGAACAGAATGAGCAGCGCGTAAAACTCGGTGATCAGTGGGTAGAAACCGATCGCCTGTTCATCGGCTGGAACGGCGAACCGCTTCATCCGAACACTCCGTACAGATGGCTGCACGAATTCTGCGACGAGCAGGAGCTGGCATTCAAAGGACTTCACGCTTTCCGCCATGCCTACGCGACGACCGCGATCACAAGCAACGCAATCGACATGAAAACCGTTTCGGCGGTACTCGGTCACTCTCAGACCAGCACGACGCTGAATATTTACGCTCATGCCGTTGCGGAGGTCAACGCCAAAGCCGTTGACGTGGTGGAGGACATCTACACCAAGAAGCGCAAGGAAGCATGAGCATAAGGCATACAATGGGCAGGTTCAAAACCCGAAATCGACCGATAACGCACACAAAAAAAGGCGTAACGCACACGGTAACGCACAAAGAACCCCTATTTAAAAAGAGCAAACCCCAAAACGCCGAAAATCGGACATTTTGGGGCAGAGAATGTTGGTCGAGATGACAGGATTTGAACCTGCGGCCTCTGCGTCCCGAACGCAGCGCTCTACCAAACTGAGCCACATCTCGATAATGATATGTTTTTTCGTCAGCTTGATTATTTTATCACAGATTGTCAGTAATGTCAAGAGAATTTTGGAATTATTTTTTCTTTCATTGATCGGACGAGTTCATTGATAAATCATATGTTTGCAATAGACCTATTATGTGAAAAAGACACTTGCAGATTGTTGTTGGCTGTGGTAAAATAACATCAAAATAAAAGGGGGCAAGAGGCATGGGAAAGCAGATTAATTATTATATGGGGTATCAGGATTTTCTGGCCGTTGCGCAGGCGGCGCTTGACGCAGGCTGTGTGATCTATGCGCATTTCCGGGAGAACGGCTGCTGGCGTTTGGTTCACGGCAGCACGCTTGACGTGGTGAAACCGGAGGTCTTGCGGTATTATTTCCATCTCCCCGAGGCGGGTGAATGCCGGGTGGAACGGAATGTATCCGGCAGTGAAATTATGACGTGGGAGAGCGAGCTTTGTCTGATCGAGGCGGGATTTTCCAATGTACTTGTGTCACCCCGCCAGATCGTCCGCAGCCGCGTCTATGTCACCAGCGGGCGCTATGGCGATGACGGGGAATGGCTGGCGCGTCCCGATGCACTTACAAAAGCATACAATACCGTGGTTCGCGCGGTCAAAAAGGCGGCGCCCTACACGGAGATGTGCTGTGAAGGAGTCAATCCCCTCCGCAGGGGCGAAACATTCACGCGAAAGGTGTATATTTCGCCGGATTACCGGAAACTCGTGCAGGAAGAACATTATGCGATAGGATAAACACATACAACAATCAAAAAACGGCAGGCTTTCGACGATGGGTCGATCACCTGCCGTTTTTGCCGTTTGCGCGAAGTGTTTATCCAAATTGTTCCGGCGCGTCATAGCGGCGGATATCGGAGCCGCTGATGATGTTGGGAATCGTGTGAAGGGTGTTGTTTTCAAAAATCAGCTCTCCGCTGGCTACCAATGCATTGTCACCATAGCTGCGTTTTTCGACATACAGACGGTCGTTTTGCAAATACAGTCTGTAATCGTATGCCATGCGGTCGGACAATTGGTAGTTGAAGCCTTTGGCGTAATCATGCACGATAATCCGGTCATCAATGATGCCGGAGCCGATGCTGAGTGTCGAACAAAGTTCCGGTTTTCCGTCGCCGGTCAGGTCATAGAAATAGACGCTCCAGATCGGCATTCCTGTGTAAAGTGTAGTAACGCCCTCATTCGTGACGGCTTCCATTGTGTCATACCGCCAACGAAAGACAACGCCGGGAAACTCGTCAAGGGTGATTTCTTTACTTTCTTTCCAGAACATTTCATCCTTGTCCTGTTCATCAAACCATTTGGCGGGAACGGAATGCCGTTTATGCGGGAAAGGGTCAGTCATCAGGCATACCGCGAGAAGAACCGCAGCCAGTCCCGCTGCCACAATGCGACGCAATGGAGGCTTTTGATACTGCAATATGCCCCTTACTCTCTGCTTTACGCCGATTTCACCAAAGGCGAGCGGACAGGCGGCGACTCTTTTTCTCGGAACGCTGCTTTCCAAAAGCGCCTGCGAATAGGCCGCCATGTCGTCTCTGTCCATGTTGCGGATCACCTTTTCATCACAGGCCTTTTCTATATCCCTGCAAAACAAGCCATAGGCCAGCCAGCACAGCGGATGAAACCAGTAGAGGGTCAGAAGGAGATATCCAAGCGATTTCCACCAATGGTCATGCCGCCGGATATGCGCCGTTTCGTGGGCAATCACATAGGTGAGGGTCGGTTCGGTCATGGTAGACGGCACATAGATCACGGGTTTCCCCATGCCGAGGAGGAAAGGGGACTTGACTTCGTCGCAGACCATTACACCGTCCTGCAGCGGAATGGAGGCGGCGACGGTTTTCTTCAGATGCAAATAACTGCATAGCGCATAGAGGAGCAGGGCGGACATGCCAATGATCCAGATGACAGCGGCGGCAGCCGCCACGATGTGCAGCGGACGCATGCTTGCTGTCGGTTCAGGAGCGAAGGAATCCGAAAGGATCGGGTTGACCGATGTGTTGATGGCGGTAATGCCCGTATGAATAGAGGGTGTTTGGGATGCGATAATATCGGCGGGAATGGGTTCACTGCTGGGAATCAGGCTTAACGGGCTTTGCAATGAGAACGGGCAGAGCAGCCGGATAGCTACCATCCCCCAAAGCGCGCAGGAAATCCATTTGGGCATGTGGGGCAAGAGCAATCGGACGAGTATCACACCCAGAATCAGCCAGCCTGCTGTTATGCTCATGTTGAGTACCTTTAAAAATATGACCTCCATGCGCTATCCCTCCTTTTTAAAAGCGTCGATCATTTTCTGTATTTCGTCTGCTTCCTGCGCGGTCAGCTCCTTGCGTGAAATAAAGGCCGCGATAAACGCGGGCAGTGAACCTTGAAAGGAATCCTCGACAATCTTTTCGCTTTTGGATGAATAAAAATCCTCCCGCGAGATGAGTGACGACACAACGCCGTCCACATTTTGCAGCAATCCCTTTTCGCACAGCTTGCGAAGTACCGTGTAGGTGGTAGGCTTTTTCCAATGGAGTTGCTCCTGGCATAGCTTGACCAGATCACCGGAAGCAATCGGTTCATGCGCCCATACAATATCCGCAAATCGCTCCTGCACCGCGCCGAGTTCCATGTCCATTGACAAATCATCTCCTGAAAAATGGTCTATTCAAATAAACCTTATCTATAGTTTACTCGAATAAACCGGATTTGTCAAGGGGAAATTTGAAAAATAAAAACAAAAAACAAAAAAGCGGCGGGCTTTCGACGATGGGTCGATCACCTGCCGTTTTTTGATTGTGAAACAGAGAAAGGAGAAACCCGATTGGTTTCAGAAAAACAATCGCACTTCCGCCTGCACTAAATACGAATTACGCATTACGAATTGGATTTACCTTCCGAGGACGGCGAGAAGAACGCCGGCCGCGACTGCCGAGCCGATCACGCCCGCGACATTCGGGCCGAGCGCGTGCATGAGCAGGTAGTTGGAGGGATTGGTTTCCTGACCGACCTTCTGCGAAACGCGAGCCGCCATAGGAACGGCGGAGACGCCCGCCGAACCGATCAGGGGGTTGACCTTGCCGCCGGTAAAGATATACATCAGCTTGCCGAACAGCACGCCGAACGCCGTGCCAAGGCAGAACGCCGCGAGTCCCAGACCGACGATCATGAGGGTTTCGGGGGTGAGAAAGACTTCCGCGCGGGCGGTCGCGCCGACTGTCGTGCCGAGGAAGATGGTGACGATATTCATCAGCTCATTCTGCGCCGCGTCGGAGATTCTCTTGACTACGCCGCTTTCACGCATGAGGTTGCCCAGCATGAGCATACCTACCAGCGGAGCCGCGGAGGGCAGCAGCAGCGCCACGACAATGGTGACGATAATGGGGAACATGATCTTTTCGGTCTTGGAAACGGTGCGGAGCTGCGTCATGACGACCGCGCGCTCTTTCTTGGTGGTGAGCAGACGCATGATAGGCGGCTGAATAATCGGCACCAGCGCCATATAACTGTAAGCCGCCACCGCGATGGGACCGAGGTAATCGGGGGCGAGCTTGGAGGTGACATAAATGGCGGTGGGACCGTCCGCGCCGCCGATGATGGCGATGGAACCGGCGACCTTGGCGTTAAAGCCCAGCAGAATCGCGCCGCAGAAAGTGAAGAAAATACCGATCTGCGCGGCAGCGCCGAGAATAAAGCTCTTGGGATTGGCAATCAGCGGGCCAAAGTCGGACATCGCGCCGATGCCGAGGAAGATGAGCGGGGGATAGATGCCCAGCTTGACGCCAAGGTATAAGTAGTACAGCAGACCGCCCGAATGCGCGACTTCCACATATGTCTGCCCGTCCGGCATGACGATTTGCCCGTATTTGGCGATTTCGGTTGCGGAAGCCTGTGCCAGCGGCACCAGTTCCGTGGTCGGCACGTCCATCACGCCGGACAGCGGCAGGTTGACCAGCAGCATGCCGAAGGCGATGGGGAGGAGGAGGAGCGGCTCAAACTGTCTGCCGATAGCGAGATACAGCAGGAAGCAGGCGATGCCGATCATGATGGCGTTTTTCCAGCCGTCTCCGACAAAGAGCTGGAGCAGACCGGATTCGTGAAGGATACTGATGATAGAATCCCAGATGGAAGTGAGAATTTCCATGCGGTAACCACCTTTCAAGGATGATAAATTTTGATGATGCCCAAGCAGGCAATGACTCAGAAGGGGCGTGTATTTTCATACAGACCCGCAGCGGCCCAGGCGGTGCGTCTGCCCGTTTCCTGCGCGGCGCGTGTGACTTTTTTGACAGCGTAGGTCTTGCCGCCGCTCATGGCGGCTACCGCAGCGGCGATCACGGCGATGATCTCGCCCGGAATTTCCCCGTCTGTGGCGGGGGCGGCAGCAGGAGCCGGAGCGGGTGCTGCGGCGGAGGGTGGTTCCGCCGCCTTGGCCGCGTTTTCGGCTGCCTTTTTCGCGGCGGCTTTCTTCTCCTTGGAAACGGTCAGCGCACGAAAAATGCCGCCGTAGGCGTAAAAGATGAAAATGAGCAGCAGCAGAATGACAAAGACGATGATGATGCCCGAAGCGGTGATGACCGCCATGAGCATTCTCTTGTCGTCAAACAAATCCGCGCCTGCGCCGATCAAGGGCGTAAAGGTTGTCAACATAGGATTTTTTCTCTCCCAACGATTTGAATTTTTGCGATATCCGGAGACGGTCGGGGCAAAAAAGCCGCTTCTCCCCCAATATGCAATACTTGTAAAATATTATAGCTCACACGCGCGGTTATTGCAATATTGTGCTTTGATTTTTCTGTTTTTCATAAAAAATGCGGTGCAAATTTGGCAACTAATATGGATGCGTCAGGCGTTATCGGTGTGGTATCGCTGAATTTCATATTGAAGATTGGCGCGGAATGTGGTACAATAATGAAAAGTGCGGAGAAGCAGAGAGGGGGCGGTGCGGGATGAACAGCAGTGATGTGATTCAGCGTTTGATAGAGAAATACAAGGCCGGTGCCGCCGCGTTGTCCCGGCGGGAGGATGTCAAAAACATTTCCGCCGCGTGGAAGGCGCTGTATGAGGACTTTATTTCCGGGTGCAGCGGCATTCCCGCTTTGACGGACACCGTCTGCGAATATTACAGGCAAGCCCTTGCGGATGGGAATTGGGAAGACGGACGCTGCTGGACATGGCTGGCGGCGGCGCATCCCTCCGAGCGTTATCTGTCGTATTTTGGGGAAATTCTGCGGCTGCACGAGGCTGCAGAGGGCAATCTTGCGGCGGTGCAGTGGCATATTCTGGACGCGCTGACGTGGGTGCCTCACGAAGATCCGGCGTTGTGGCGGCAGAGTGAAGAATTGCTGCGGCAGATCATCGCCTATGATAACCCCTGCTGGGTGGGCAGCGACAATCTGCACAAGGCGCTGGAAGCGTTTCTCATGAACGCGGAGATTTTAGCCCTTGACGCGCCTGTTTCCGAACAGGAACGGCAGCTCTTTGCACCGGACGGCGGGGAAAGCGGGGAACAAAATCTCCCGTTGTTGCGGCAAATGAAAGCATTCTGCCGTTCGGAGCAGGAAAGAGTGCGCGCGGAAGCGGATTGGTGGATCAAAAATTACATCTTCGACCCCGATGACGAGGATTACCGAGAACAATTAGAAAGATGGGATATCTTTGCAGGAATATCAGACACTTACGCGTGAGGCGCAGGACGAATTCACGGAGAAGCGCTCGCGGTTTATCGGCTATGCGCGACCCGTGACCACCGAGCAGGAGGCGCTGGATTGTATCGCGGCGATCAGGTCAAAGCACTGGGACGCGAAACACAACGTCTATGCCTACCGCCTGCGCGAGGGCCATATTAGCCGCTATTCGGATGACGGCGAACCTTCGGGAACGGCGGGAATCCCCGTGCTGAGCGTGCTGCAAAAGGGCGAGCTTACCGACTGCGTGATCGTGGTGACGCGCTACTTCGGCGGCATCCTGCTGGGCGGCGGCGGTCTGGTGCGGGCGTACAGTCACGCGGCGGCTTTGGGGGTGAACGCGGCGGGCGTTGTCACCATGCGCATGAGCGCCCTCTGTCACTTATCGTGCGATTACAACCAGTACGGGCGCATCCAATCCCTGATACCCGAATGCGGCGGACGCGTGAGCGGGTCCGACTTCGGCGCGGCGGTGGAGATGGATTTCAGCATGACGCGGGAGGATTTTGAGCGCTTCCTGCCCAAGCTGGCCGACGCGACGGGCGGCAGTGTCACGGCGGAAATCGTCGGAGAGGAATTTATTCCAATGTGAAGTGTGAAATGTGAAATGTGAAATTTCATTTAGCAAGCAAAATCATTATGTGAGTGAAAAATGACAGATTAACTGTGAAACATTGCTTGTGGAAATTGTAGAAAATGACTTGATATTTTAAAGAAAATGACTTGATATTTTCGGGATTAGGGAGTAAAATAATACATCAGTAGTGAATACCCTTTCGGGAGTGATGGTTTTGTCAGAGCAGTTAAATATCAATAAGGAATACAGCCGGCTGTCGGAGCTGTTTTTTGCGGTGTGGAATGTAGACCCGCCCATCAATTATATCTGGGTGGATTTTGACAATGAACAGGTGATGTGCGGTCAGCACGACGAAATCTGTGATCTGGCGGGCGAACGCCGCAATCTTCGGGCGCAGGGCGGCAAATTTGTGGAGCTGATCTCCTACGATGAAAACGGCGAAGCCATCCGGAATTTCGACGCCTTTTCCTTTGAGGAGGAAATTCCCTTTCTCAAAGCCAACCGCGCCGATCTCATGCGCTTTCTCGGCGTGCTGCAAAAAATAGATATTCTGAGCTGGCGCAGCAGCTTTCCCTCCCAGCGTGAGGGCATCAGCTGGCGTATAGATATCTATTCCGGCAACGGCAGTGAGAAGCATTCCAAGGGACAGGCGAGATTCCCCGTGGAATGGGCGGAATTCGGCAAATCCATCAGTATGCTGGTGCAGTCGGTGCAGGCCGACAACAAATAAATTCTCCCCCGGCCAAGAGGAGTGATGATGATGGCAGACAAGGACAGAAATAACCAAAACGTCAATCAGCCCAGCCCGTTTGATGTGCTAAACAGCGCGTTTGCGGAGCAGGATGAAGAAATCGAAAACCGTGCGGAAGTCGAAAGAATGCGCAAGGTTTACGACATGCAGCAGACCAAAAAAGCCGCCGCCGCTGCCGTGGCCGCCGAAAAGGCGGAGAAAGCAGCGCAGGGAACCGATGAGGAAGAATCCTCCGGCGGAAGCTGCCTGGGCTGGTTTTTCAAGGGGTTGCTGGTGCTCTTTCTGGCGGCCGTGCTGGCTTGGATTATTTTCATGCCGAGCGGCAGTCTGAAAGAACTGTGGAACTACATAGAGGGACAGATCACCACGATTTCGCATGGCCTGACCCATTCGGAACAGGCGACGGACGCGGGTACTGCCTCCACGCTGTCCACTACGAATGTGGTCAATGACGACAGCTCTCCCGCGACCACCGAGGCGCAGCCCACGGAAATCGCTTCCGTGACCGAAGCGGTGACCACTACCGCCGCGACCACAGCCGCCGCAGTGACAACGGCTAAGAAAACACAGACAGCTACGACCACAGCGGCACAGACGGAAAGCGATACGGCCGAACAGGAAGATATCGCGGACGAAGCGTCGCGGCATATTGTCGTTTATCTCAAAAGTCAGGTGACGGTGGTATATGAACCTTCGGGGGAAATTGCCAAGGCGTTCATCTGCTCCACGGGCAAGGCCTCTACGCCTACCCGCACGGGCAATTACAAGATTCGCGCCAAATACCGCTGGCGGCTCATGATCGGCAACTGCTACACGCAATATGCGTCCTCTTTCAGTTCGGGTTATCTCCTGCATTCCATTCCCTACAATAAGCGCAATGCGGGTACCATGTCCAATGCTTCCTATGACAAGCTCGGCAATCCCGCCTCCTCCGGATGCGTGCGGTTGTGTTTCCGCGATTCCAAGTGGATTTATGATAACTGTCCCATCGGCACGAGTGTCAGAGTGACGGATGATGCTGCTCCCGTCGGTGTTTACGGAGAGGCGGTTCCCGCACGTATTGACGATGCGGCACACAGCGGATGGGATCCCACCGACGACGCGCCGGAGAATCCCTATAACAATTAATCTACAGTATAAAATCCCCATTGACGCAGACACTATATTGATAAAACTTATTCAGAGGTGATCAATATGAGAGCGCTGCGCGGATGGATGAAATTGGCTTTTCGTCAGGCAGAGGGCAGATACGCGGAAATCACGGCTCTCTGCCTGAAGTATTTGACGGCCGCGGCGACTTGTGCCGCGATGACGGTGCTCTGGTTTCACAACGGCGGCACGCCATACAATTGGGTAACGGGGGCCTGCGCCGGAGGAGCGGCGGTGTTTGCCGTGTATTTCCGCACCGCCGCCCGCTATCGCCTCTATGCCATTTCGGACGGATTTCTGCGCTCGCAGGGGGAGGTTGATTGCCCACAGCCTACTGTCATGCAGCTTCTCGGCTTCGGATTGGGCTATTGCGCGGCGGTCTGCTCGGTGTGGATGCTGCTGCTGTCGCCTGCCGTGCTGTGTTTTTATGCCGGGGTGGATTTTTACGCCATGAGCGGCAATCGGCAGCAGTTCATGCTGTTGCTGTGCGCTTTCTTCTGTTTGCTGGTGAGCGGCTTGCTGACGGCGGCGGTGACTGCCGCGCGCATGGGCTGCGCCGAATATCTCTATTTCAGCGGCGAATGCGGCACGGTCATGGAGGCGCTTGATCTTTCCCGACAGCTCACGCGGGAGGACAGCGGCGACCTGCTGACACTGACGCTGCTTGCGGCTCCCTGCGGCATGGGCATTGCCGCACTTTCCCGCTTTAACTTTTCCCAGACTCTCCTGTTAAATGATGAAAGGATGAATGAATAAATGTCACAGCTTCGTGTTGCGGGGATTGTTCCCGAATCGGTGGTAGACGGCCCCGGCTTTCGTTACGCGATCTTTACGCAGGGCTGCCGTCACAACTGCCCCGGCTGCCAGAACCCGCAGACCCACGATTTTGAGGGCGGTTATGTGGTCGATACCGACGATCTCTTTGCCGAGATGATGGAGGACCCGCTGATCAAGGGCATGACCTTTTCGGGGGGCGATCCCTTCGAGCAGCCGGTTCCGCTCGCGGAACTGGCTGCCAGAGCACACGCGGCGGGGAAGGATATTGTGACCTATACAGGCTATACCTATGAACAATTGCTCGCCAAGGCCCAGCATGAACCGGCGGTGATGGACTTGCTGCGGGAAACCGACGTGCTGATCGACGGCCCCTTTATTCTGGCGCAGCGCAATCTGGAACTCAAATTCCGCGGCTCCGACAACCAGCGTGTCATTGACGTCAGGCAGTCGCTGGCCAGCGGCGAGGTCGTCACGTTTGAATTTGAATAGAAAACGCCGCAAGAAAAAACACGTATATTTCCGGCACTTCCGCAAATGATAGTATTGCCGATATCATTTGACGGGAGTGTTTTTATTATGGAAAATACAGAACATTCGGCAGCCATGGAACATGGGGCAGACAAAAGACAGAGCGACACGCAAAAGCTGCTGCGCGAGTGCAACGCGGGCATTAAAATGGGCATCAGCTCCATCGACGAGGTCATGCCTTCGGTCGAGGATGACCGCCTCCGGCGCACCCTTGAGCGAAGCCGCCAGGAACACGCCGATCTGGGCGACGAGACACACGAATTGCTGCTGGAATGCGGCGGGGACACCAAAGACCCGCATCCTATCGCCAAGGGCATGTCGTGGCTCACTACCAATGTCAAGCTGCAATGGGGACAGAGCGACAAGACCGTGGCAGATATCATGACCGACGGCTGCAACATGGGCGTCAAATCCCTCAACGGCTATCTCAACGAATATTCTTCCGCGGACAGCCACTCCCAGCGCATTGCCAAAAAGCTTATCGACATCGAAGAGCGCATGGCAGAACAAATGGCAGCGTATCTGTAAGTGTAAAATGTGAAGTGTGGAGTGTGAAGTTTTTGCAATTTCACACTTCACATTTCACATTTCCCCCTCTTTTTTAAAGATTAACACATTATTCACATTCCCCTCTTGACAAGAGCGGCTGGAAGTGGTAAATTATTATCATAAATTAGCACTCGGACATTGAGAGTGCTAATTTACAAAAATCCAAAGGGTCACACCCTTGATAAGGATGGTTTGATTATACATGGAGCCGAGGGCAAGGAAACTCAAAATATTGGCTTCGATAATCGAAAGTTACGTTCTCACGGGCGAGCCTATCGCCAGCAAGGCTTTGGCGGCGGCTATGGAAAACGCGGTGTCCTCCGCGACCATCCGCAACGACATGGCGGAGCTGGTGGCGAGCGGCTATCTGGAGCAGCCGCATACGTCCTCCGGCAGAATTCCATCCCAGCGAGGCTATCGGCTGTATGTCGATCACCTGATGATGGGCAGTCACGAGCTTCCTCTGGAATTGCAGGGGGAGATTGACCGCAGGCTGTCGGCGTTCAGCTATGATCCCAATAAGTTTCTGGAAGTCACCGCTTCACTGATTGCGGAGCAGACAGGGTTGCTGGCGGTTGTCACTAATCCGGTGGATCAGCACCCCCAGATCACCAACGTGGAGCTGATGCACGTTGGCGGACGCAGCGTGATGCTGTTGCTCATGATTTCACCCGCCAACCTCAAAACGCGCATCTGCCGTCTCAAAGGCACGGTCAACGGTGAGGTGCTGGAGCGATGCCGGATGGCCATTCGCGACAGACTGCTGAACCTGCCCACTGAAAGCATGACCGACGCTTTCATCACCGAAACGGCCGACCATCTGGGAAGTCTCTGGGACACGCTGCGGCCGCTGATTCTGGCGGCGCGGGAGTGCGTAGAGGAGTCGGGCGACATGCAGGTGATCATGGAAGGCCAGTCCAGCATGCTGGCGCGCGGCGTGTTTGCCGAGTGGCAGCTCGCGGGCATCATGGATTTCATGGAAAAGCGCGGCGCGATTGCGGATTTGCTGGGGGAGGGCAACGGATTTGCAAACAGCGGCAGGACGTGTATTCTCATCGGCAACGAGTCCCACCGTCCCGAGCTGGAAGGGACGGGCATGATTACCGAGCGGTATTACGGCGGAGGTCAGACGGCCGGATGGATCGGCGTTGTCGGGCCTACCCGTATGAATTACGCCAAGCTCATTCCTTACATCGACTACTTCGCGGACGCGGTGGGGACGATGCTGCGGGATGTGCTGGGCCATCAGGACGATCCACATACAACATTTTAGAAAGGGGCTGCTGATTTTGTTCAACAATAAGAAAAAAGCAGAAGAAAACAAGCCCGAGGAGGCAAAAACCACTCCCGAGACCAAGGAAGAGGAAAAGGCGCAGGCAGCGACCGAGACGACCGAGGCAAATAACGCACAGCCGGAAAAGACCGCTGCGGCGGATGATGCCTCTCTGCAAAAGGCGCTGGACGACGTCAAGACAGAGCTGGAAAAAATCAAAGGCGAGCTTAGCAGTGTCACTGATCTTCGCATGCGGCTGGCGGCGGAATACGACAATTTCCGCAAGCGTTCACAGCGCGAAAAGGACGCGCTTTACGCGGACGTCACCGCTTCGAGCGTGGCGGCGCTGCTCCCCATCGTCGATAATGTAGAGCGTGCCCTCGCCGCGGAGAATGCTTCCGCCGAGGATATGCGCAAGGGCGTGGAGATGATCAACACGCAGGCGGCGCAGGCGTTTGAAAAGCTGGGCGTTGCTTCTTTCGGCGCTGTCGGAGAGGACTTCGACCCCAATCTTCACAATTGTGTCAGCACGGCTCCCGCGGAGGGTGTGGAATCCGGCAAGATCGCGCTGGTGCTGCAAAAGGGCTACAAGCTCGGCGACAAGGTCATCCGACCCGCCATGGTGCAGGTCGCTGAATAACCGTTTCCTTTCTTTAATAAAAAAAGAAGACGGTACGGAGCAATCCGTTTGACATAGATTTGATTTCAACGCAGACCACAACACAATCCATAACAGAATGAAATTTTCAGGAGGAATTTATTATGGCAAAGACAATCGGTATTGATTTAGGTACAACCAATTCATGCGTAGCAGTCATCGAAGGCGGCGAAGCCGTCGTTATCCCCAACAGCGAAGGCGCAAGAACCACTCCTTCCGTTGTAGGTTTCAGCAAGACAGGCGAGAGAATGGTAGGTACTGTCGCAAAGCGTCAGGCCATCACCAATCCTGACAGAACCGTTTCTTCCATCAAGAGAGAGATGGGTACCAACCACACCGTTTCCATCGACGACAAGAAGTACACCCCGCAGGAAATTTCCGCCATGATTCTGCAAAAGCTCAAGGCAGACGCGGAAGCCTACCTCGGCGAGAAAGTTACCAGCGCGGTTATCACCGTTCCGGCCTACTTCACCGACTCCCAGCGTCAGGCAACCAAGGACGCGGGCAAGATCGCGGGTCTGGACGTCAAGAGAATCATCAACGAGCCGACCGCAGCCGCTCTTTCCTACGGCATTGACAAGGAAACCGACCAGAAAGTCATGGTTTATGACCTCGGCGGCGGTACGTTCGATGTCTCCATCATCGAGATGGGCGACGGCGTGCAGGAAGTTCTCGCCACCGCCGGCAACAACCGTCTGGGCGGCGACGATTTCGACGCGAGAATCATCAACTGGATCTGCGAAGAATTCCGCAGAAGCGACGGAATCGACCTTTCCCGCGACAAGATGGCTATGCAGAGATTGAAGGAAGCCGCTGAAAAGGCGAAGATCGAGCTTTCCGGCATGACCACCGCGCAGATCAACCTGCCCTTCATTACCTCTGACTCCACCGGCCCGAAGCACCTTGACCTCACGCTGTCCAGAGCGAAGTTCAACGAGCTGACCGCCGATCTCGTAGAAAAGACGATGGGTCCTGTCCGTCAGGCACTCTCCGACAGCGGACTTTCCGTCAGCCAGATCGACAAGGTTCTCATGGTAGGCGGTTCTTCCAGAATCCCCGCCGTGCAGGAAGCTGTCAAGAAGATCATCGGCAAGGAGCCTTTCAAGGGCATCAACCCCGATGAATGCGTGGCGCTCGGCGCTGCCATTCAGGGCGGTGTTCTCGGCGGCGAAGTAGAAGGCCTGCTCCTGCTCGACGTCACCCCGCTTTCGCTGGGTATCGAGACGATGGGCGAAGTCTGCACCAAGATCATCGAGAGAAACACCACTATCCCGACCAAGAAGTCGCAGGTATTCACCACCGCTGCCGACAACCAGACTTCCGTGGAAGTCAAGGTGCTTCAGGGTGAGCGTGAATTCTCCAGAGACAACAAGCTGCTCGGCGTGTTCCACCTCGACGGCATTGCGCCCGCACGCAGAGGCATTCCGCAGATCGAAGTTACTTTCGACATTGACGCCAACGGCATCGTGAATGTTTCCGCAAGAGACAAGGGCACCGGCAAGGAGCAGCACATCACCATTACTTCTTCCACCTCCATGGATAAGGCGGACATCGAGAGAGCCGTCAAGGATGCCGAGAAGTACGCGGCGGAAGATGCCAAGCGCAGAGAAGAAGTGGACATCCGCAACAACGCCGATCAGATCATCTATCAGACCGAGAAGCTGCTTGAAGATCTGGGCGACAAAGTGGATTCTTCCACCAAATCCACCGTGCAGTCCAAGATCAGCGATCTCCGCGCGGTCAAGGATACCGCTTCGGCTGACGAAGTCAAGTCCAAGACCGACGCGCTCCAGCAGGAGCTTTACAAGCTGAGCGAACAGCTTTACAAGGACGCGGGCGCGCAGGGCGGCGCACCTCAGGGCGGCGCGTATGACGCGGGCTTTGAGGATGCGGGCAACGGCGGCTACAATGACGTTGACAACAACTGATTTGTTCCCGCGTCAAGCGGTTTAAACCTTGACAAATAATCACTTGTAAAAGATGATTGGGGCGGTGGATTGCCATTCGTCCCAATCATTGTTATGCGTATCTCTCTGTTCTGTTTGTTGAATAAGTCGGTGCGGATTGTGGGCAATCGGTATTGACTGTACGGATAGAATGGTTTATAATAATGCATGCTGCTGTAAGCCTTCCGGGGAACGGATGTATCCGCCAACTTCAAGGCAGCGAAAGGACGATCATTTTGGCAGACACAAAAAGAGATTATTATGAAGTTCTGGGGCTGCAAAAGGGAGCTTCGGAAGAGGAAATCAAGAAAGCCTATCGGCAGATGGCAAAGAAATATCACCCCGACCTCAATCCCGGTGACAAGGCCGCCGAGGAGAAATTCAAAGAAGTCGGCGAGGCGTATGAAGTATTGTCCGACAGCGAAAAGCGCGCGCGTTATGACCAGTTCGGTCATGCGGGCGTAGACCCGAATTTCGGAGCCGGGCCGGGCGGCGGCGCGTACAACGTCGATTTCGGCGATCTGGGCGATATTTTCAGCAGCTTCTTCGGAGGCGGCTTCGGCGGCGGCGGACGTGCCAACCCCAACGCGCCGCGCAGGGGAGCCGATATCCGTCAGTCGGTTATGCTGTCCTTTGAGGACGCGGCCAAGGGCTGCCGCAAAGAGGTCAGCTACAAGCGCGTGGAAACCTGCAGCGAATGCAACGGTTCCGGCGCGAAGCCGGGTACTTCTCCCAAGACCTGTACTGACTGCGGCGGCACGGGCTATGTGCGCGTGAATCAGCGCACCCCGTTCGGCGTGATGCAGTCGCAGCATACCTGTGAGAGATGCCGCGGCACCGGAAAAATCATCGAGCAGAAGTGTACCAAGTGCAGCGGACTCGGCAAGGTGCGCGTTACCAGTTCCAAGACGGTGGAATTCCCCGCGGGCATCGACGAGGGCATGCAGGTGCGCGTTTCGGGCGCGGGCGATCAGGGCAGCAACGGCGGCAGCTCCGGCGATCTGTTTGTAGAAGTGGGGATTCGTCCCCATCCCATTTTCGAGCGCGACGGCTGCGACGTGCATATGAACCAGCCCATTACATACGGTCAGGCCGTGTTCGGCGCGGAAATCGACGTGCCGACACTCGACGGCAACGTCAAGGTCAAGGTGCCGGCGGGAACCCAGCCCGGTGACATTAACCGTATGCAGGGCAAGGGCATCCAGCGCCTCAATTCCCGTGCCAAGGGAGATCAGTACGTCCACTTTACCGTGGCGGTGCCGAAGGAAATCACCCCCGAGCAGCGCGATCTTATTATGCAGCTCGAGCAGTCCTTTGGAACCGACGTGTCCAAGTTCGCCAAGAAGAAAAGAGGCAAGCTTTTCTGATTTTTAGAGCCTGTTTAGTATCTCGGCGCGTACTGATTGCGCCAGCTGTCAAGGCAGCGGCAGATTCTTTCGCCAGATGCAGGGAATTTGCCCCGGTCATGCAAGCATTGAACGGGGCAAATTCATGAAATATGGCGGAAAAGATGCAAGCAGGGCGTGAAGAGATGCTAAACAGGCTCTTACATCGGGCAGTCCATCGCGGATGATACTATCGTAAAAGAAAAAAGGGGTTGTCGCACTGCGACAGCCCCTTTTTGTAATAAACGAGTAAACTGATAAACAGAAAAATCAGAAATCCAGCCAGCTCTTATAGGGAGCGAGCATTTCCGGCACAAGCGCGTTGCTCATGAACACCAGCAGGAACGCGAAAATCAAAAGGAAAAGACTCAATCGGATGGTTTTATCCTTCTGCGCGTCAATCAGATTGCTCAGTCCCACCGTACTCACGGCGAGAAAGAAAAATCCGATTCTCTGGAACTCACTGATAATCAGACTCATGCCCATGAAGAAAACCGCCACTTCCAACATATTGACCGTGGTCACACACAGTTCGGGATTCAGCGTCTCGTCCAGGTGGGTTTCATTAACGCTGAGCAGACCCGTCTTATGTCCCTTGGTCACGATGAAATCGTACTTGCTGAGCGCCATAGCGAGCAGGAACAGAATCAACGTCACAAGGATAAAGAGGTTGCTCTTAAATCCGGTCTTGCTAGCATAGTTCTGGTAGTAAATATCGCTTCCCAGGCTGTAGAAGAAGCTGTTGAGCAGTCCTCTGGAAAGATAGGTCACAAAGAAAAGCCCGGCAAAAAACATGACAAACTGCTTCATGGAAATCTTAATCTTAGATAGGGGATATGCCACGATAAAGATCAACGCAGTGGAGTGGAACAGCGTCGCCAGCAGAACAAAGATCAAAAACCTGATCGGCTTTTTGTCCACAACCGCATCAAACGCCAGCAACAGCAGCGCCATGGCGAAGCTGTGACGGATAAGGTAAAAATTCGCGCCGTAAAGCCGCAGCCCCATGTAAAGAAAGAAGCTGAACGCGCAGGCAAATTTGCTGATGCCTCGCTTGTAGGTCACATAGGCCATAGACGCCAGCGTGGGGATAGACGTCACAAATATCCACCAATTGTAATCTTTGGAAATAAGGGTAAAGAGCTTAGTAAAAAGCTGTAAAAAGTTTCCTCTGATAATATTATATCTGACAAAGATACCGGGGATTGTCAGCTTCTGCACTTCTCTGAACATCGGCAGATACACGCGTTCCACGTCATACATACCCAGTTCCCGGCTTCTGAAACCCATCACCAGAAACATCATGACAGCACAGACGATACACGTCACCAGCTTAGCCTGTTTCTGATCGAGCCGTTTATTGCCCAGCAGAAACGGCGTCAGCAAGATGGCAAACACCAATACAAAATAAATGGTCAATTTTTCACGCTTCCTTCCTGTTTTTTCAACGCTTGCTTCCGCCCGGTAATTTTCCTTTGATTTTTCCTGCCATAGCGACGGCATTCTCACAGAAGAATTCGTCGCGCAGCAGGAAAATACTGCCAAAGTAGACCACCGCTGCGACAGGAATGCCCACGCAGATGATGAGCCAATTGGAGGGCAGCAGCATGCCGGAAATCAGACAGCTCAACCCCATCAGCAGTGTGGCAATGAAATATTTGACACTGCATTGGGGAATCATACGGAATAAATCATAACCGTCCTTTTTGAGAATGACACAACCAATCAGGAAAGTAACGCCCTCGGCAAGCAGGCTGCCCCATGCCGCGCCGTTGTAGTCAATCAGCACAATGAGCAGACAACTGATCAGGACATTGGAAATCGCGGCAAAAAGCGTAAGATTGAGTACCGTTTTTTCCTTTCCGTTGGGGATCATGATGTCTTTCTGCACAATGCTGGACAGCAGCACGAAAGCAAGCACAAAGCAAAGGATCCGCAGCGTGCCCACCGCGTTGTCAAACGCCTTGCCCGCAATCATCCAGATGACCTGCGGCGCAAACATAAAGAGGCCGCAGACAATGGGATAAATCAGAATGGTTTTGAGCTTGATGGCCTTGGCCAACAGCGAACGGTACATGCCGGGATTCCCCTTATTGAGGTAATCCGTCATGCGGGGTAGATAGACCGGACTCATCGCCATAAAGAAAGTGACCAGAATGGTATTGATCTTGACGGCGACATTGTAATAGCCCACCGCGTCATCCGTTGACAGCATGCCCAATATAAAGGTATCGAGCGAATTATAGGCATTCATGGCAAACCGTGTGCCAAAGAAGATAATCACCGGCACCAGATGCAGCATGAGGCGGTAGCGCCCCACCGGCACAAAGTCCACGTACTTTCTCGCGCGGACAAAATTGAAGATATTCGCGCCGGAATTGGACACGGTGGTAATGATGATGTAGATAATCAGATCGTTCCGATTGTGAACCAGCAAAAACAGTCCCGCGACCGAAACGCACTGCACAATGATCTGTCTGACGGTAATGTACAGATAATCCTCATACACGCTGTACACCCAGTCGAGGCTCAGCGCCGACAGACCGATATTGACGCTGTAAATCAGCAGATAGGTGCGGTACAGCGTAAATTTGGGAACCGTCAGAATCAGACCGAAAAGCAGCAGATAGCAGATCGCCGTCGCAATCAGATTGAGCACAAACAGTTCCTGCGCAAGTTGGGTAAATTCTTTCCTGTCGTTTCTGACCTTGGTACCTTCGCGTATGGCATAGGTGTTGATGCCCATGGAAGCGATCAGCGTCAGAATGCTGACCACCGATTTCACCCATTCATACTGCCCGATGCCGTCCGAACTGAAAATACGCGTGATATACGGATAGGTCAGCAGCGGCACCAGAATGGTCAGCGTCATGCGAAGCGTATTGAGCGCCGTATTGATCTTGATGGATTTCTTTTTCAGCGCCTGGTTGTTGGCGGTTTGGTTTGCCTGACTCATGCCGTTTCCTCGCTCTCCTGGGGTTTGGACTGCGGAAGGCGGATCCGCTTATTTTTATAGCCTACGATACGCGCGGCAATCGGCCCCGACGGATTAAGCCGCATCAGAACATTAAAAATCAGCCTGTCCTTGAATCCCAGACTTCTCTTGTAGATGCCGTCGTAAATCAACCCGATGTTATACCGCGAAATCTCGCCCTGTAAGCGATAGCGCAGCACATGGGAATATTTGAACACGACGATAAGGTTGAGCTTTTTCCTCTGCTCCGGCGTCACACGGAAAGGAATGTGCGAGAAAGTCGTCATACCCAGCGCGATATTCGTCATTTCCCACGACTGGTTGCTGGTGTCCGAAATGGTAAACAGCTTCTGCTCCACCACGCGGAACGCGCCCCGCTTGTCCTCCAGCATGCACAGAATGCTCACCACCTGCGGCACGCGGGTATAGCCGTAGGTGTTTTGCCGGAACAGATATTCCCGCGCGATGTCCAGATTGTACACCTTTCCCGACATGCAGATCAGGTCGCCCTGCAGGTTGACCACTTCATGCTCGCCGTTGGACATGTCCCAGAAAAGGTCGATAAATTCTTCTATGTCGTGTACATCCTTGTAATCCTGAATGAAATAGCTCAGGTCATACAGGGAAAAATGCAGCGCGGCCACGCTGTCGTCAAGATAACGGTAAATGCGCTCCACCGCGTCTTCCAGCGGAAAATCGTCGTCCCCCATCAGCCAGCCCCATTTGGTCTGCGCCATCGTAAACACGCCGTTGATATTCACCGTGGAACCCACATTATCACTGCGCACCTGCAATCGGAGACGGTCTCCGAAAAAGGCAGTATACTCCGCAATGGCCTGAGCCACATCGTAATTGGAATGATTATCGGAGATGACGATGTCAAATTCCTGGCAGGTCTGGCGTCTGAGACAACCGAGCAGCTTGAGCAGGCAGTCTTTTCGGTTGTAGGTGGGAATCATCACCGTGATTCTTTCGCCGTTCTTCACCATATCCATCCTCCTGATTCTTTATGATTTTCCGCTGAGCACGGGAACAAATCGGTTGATGACCCACGTCATCAGCGTGCAGCAGAGCGTTACCGCTGCCAGAACGATCATGACCATAAGAATCCTGACCGGCCCGTGCAGCGTCTCTATTGCCATCATTTTGCCGACCACATCGGTTGTCATGGCAATCATCAGATGATTCAGGCACATATACAGCAGGCTGTTGTGTCCGATATAGCGCAAAGTACGCAGTTTCGTCAGGGATGGCGACAGCAGCAGAATGCCGGCCGTTCCCAGCAGCGCACCCAGCAGGAACAACGGATACAGTCCGTAGCTGCCTCTCGCCATCACGACCCGTTCATGGCTATGATCAAACAGGAACCGGAGATTCAGCCGCGAAATCGCAAACACCGCGGCAAACAGCAAGGCGGCGGCTCCCGCCATCACGCCGCGTCCGCGCACCGTTTTACCGCCTTCAATGAGTTTCCCCAGCAGCGGCTTGCACCGAGCGCCCACAGTGATAAAGAACACCGCCGTCAGCGCGATATCCAGCGAAAACGGCCAGCCGACACGCCACAGCGGTGTGCGCAGCATGACATGGCTCATAGCGCCGCCCAAAGCGCCGCATGCCGTTCCCAGCAGAAGATCCGTATATCCGACATGTCCGCCCCATTTCTTTTTGGCGACACAGATCAGATAAAACACGCATTCCGCCACAAACAGCGTGGGCAAAAACCACAGTCCCGCTTCCGCGTAGGAGCGGTTGTTGGCGTAGGCAATGCGGATGAGCTGCTTTCCATTCATTCCTTGCGCATAAATCAGCGCCCAGAGTATATACGGAATCAGCATCCGTTTGGCCTTGCGGCCCGCAAAATCACGAAAGCCGCTCAGGGAAGCATCCTCGGTCTTCATCAGAAGCCCCGACAGAAAGAAAAAGAGCGGCATATGAAACGAGGCGGCAAACTGCTGCCACACCTCGCTGGTCAAACCATCCATATGGCCCAAGATCACCAACAGAATGCCGAGTCCTCTGGCGACGTCGATTTCCTCGATTCTCTTTGATTGCAAAGTCCCCATGTCTCAGCACCACCTTTTTTCTATGACTGCTTTTCTGCCGTCAATAAAGCCCCGTCGGACGCTCGACAGCTTTTCCTTTTTGTTGTCCTCATACAGCAGCACCATCAGGTATTGCTTGGCCACCTGCGCATAGGATTTGGCAATCCGCCCGGCGCCGCCCCGCTTGCGTGCCAGCACCATTGTATTTCGCGCGATATAGTACTTCCGGAAAGCGCCGTGATTTTTGACTCTCACCGGCCAGAAAAGAAACCGTCTCACTGTGATATTGCCGATTTCATGCAGCAGCACCACCCGATTGACACGGTAAATGCGATATCCTTTTTTGCGGATTCTGTCACAGAAGTCGAAATCCACTCCGTCGATGAACATGCTCTCGTCAAA
>CAMHAV010000042.1 GCA_946182865.1 uncultured Clostridia bacterium | reverse complement strand
GAAACGGTGGGGCTGACCGAATTTCACCCCTCCTGGACGCTGCCTGCGCGGGGAATAGATCCCGATGATCCCACGTTCCGGGCATTTCTCTTTTCCATCGGCATGGTAGAGCTGATCAGCTATTGGAAAGCCACCTGTTCTCCAAGGGTGCGCGTGGAATGCGGTTATTTGAGCGATGCCCAGATCGAATGGTGGAAGAAGCTCTATTTCAACGGATTGGGGGAATTTTTCTACACGAATGGCGTTGACGTCACGCAGGAAAATTTCATGCGGATACAAGCCGGCAGCGACCTGCCGCGGGCGGAAATAACACCCTCCAAAGAACTGAGGGGCTGTATGGTGCCGGTCGGCGGCGGCAAGGATTCCATTGTGGCACTGCATATTCTGGGTCGGAGCGGTATGACCGACAAGATGTGCTTTATGATGAACCACCGCAATTCCGCGTTTGCCACCGCCCTGCTGTCGGGCTGCCGTCCGGAGGAGATTTACCGTCCGAAACGCTATCTTGACCGCAAAATCGTGGAGCTGAACGCGCAGGGGTTCCTCAACGGACACACGCCTCTTTCGGCGCTGATTGCCTTTTCCGCGTCGATGGCGGCCTATCTTTGCGGCAAGAAGTACGTGGTGCTTTCCAATGAGTCGAGCGCCAACGAAGCTTCCGTGGCGGGCAGCAGCGTCAATCACCAGTATTCCAAGAGCTTTGCGTTCGAGCAGGATTTTGCGGATTATCTCGCGCAATATATTCCCTGCGGCGTGCGGTATTTCAGCCTGCTGCGTCCGCTTTCGGAAATCCAGATCGCCGCGATTTTTTCTCAGCTTAAGGAGTATCATGAGGTGTTCCGCAGCTGCAACGCGGGCAACGCGGGCACGAAATTTGACACATGGTGTCTTGACTGCTCGAAGTGCCTGTTTGTGGTGATGATTCTGTCGCCTTTCCTGAGCGACGCGGAGATCAGGGATATCTTCCGCGTTAATCTGCTCAATTCTTCGAGCGAAAAGATGACCCGTTATTTTGAGCAGCTGATCGGACTGCATGAAACCAAGCCTTTTGAATGCGTGGGCAGTGTGGACGAAATTAATTTTGCCATGTGTCTCGCGATTCGCAGGCGCGAGGCGGCGGGCGAACCCCTGCCCCGTCTGCTGGCGTATTACAAAACCACTTCCGCCTATGCAAAACACAAGGATGCTCCGGGGACTTATGCCGATTATTTTGACGAGGTCAATCTGATACCGGAAGATCTGAAAAAAACGGTGCGGCAATGTGCCGAGGCGGTTTCCGCTTCTTTGCGTTGAACATATTTAGCTGCACCTATTTTAGGAAAAAGGATGTTCTGAAAAATGAAAAAATATCAAATAAAAAAATACTGCGGGGCGGCGGCTGTGCTGTTAGCAGTGTTGATATGTTTTGGACTTGCCGCGTGTACAAAGTCCGATGAAGATCAAAATGCACGATCTGTTGATGTTAGCGCAGCAGACACGGTTGTCTCCGAAGTGCCTCCGGAAGTTTCACTCAGTGATATGGCACTGGAAATCGGAAAAGGACTGACCTACCAGTTGAAAGCAAGCGGAGGAGAAAATCTGACATTTGCTTCCTCTGACGAAGGCGTTGCTTCGGTGGATGAAAGCGGAACGGTGACAGGTGTGAGTGCGGGCGAATGTGATATCACAGTGCGCAATGAATATGGGAATTTCGCTGCCTGTCGTGTGGCCGTCAAAAAGGTTTGCTATCTCACCTTTGATGACGGGCCGAATGAGCACACCGAGTCTATTCTGGCTGCACTAAGGGACAATAACGCAAGGGCAACTTTTTTTGTAGTTAGCTCGAAATACCTTCCTTTAAGCAAAAACATGCAGGAGCAGGGCTGCGTGGTGGGACTGCATACCTATAGCCATGAGTACAATATCTGTTATCATACGGAGTATTCCTATTACTGGGGGCTTGACAAACTTTCCGATATTGTGGAAAAGCACACGGGTACCAGACCTTATCTGATTCGCTTTCCTGGAGGAACCCATAACGCAGTGAGTGATCCGCTGCTGATGCGCCGGGTGCTCAATGGCGCATATGATCTGGGGTACCGACCCTTTGACTGGACGGCCAGCGCCGGAGATACATCCCTCACGCATGCAAGCGCCGATTATTCTTTTGAACAGGTCAAGAAATCGTGCACGGAGGATGAAGAAATTGTTCTGATGCATGAAAAAGGCTTTAATGCGGTTGCATTGCAGAGGATTATTCCTTATCTGCGCGACGAGGGTTATGTTTTTGAAACGCTGGACAAATATCCGGGAGAACCCTATACCGCAAAACCGCGCTACAGCAAAAGGAATGCGGATGTTCCTTCGCGTTCAGTCAGAATTACTCATAAGGAATTCAGCATTAAGGTTGATGGCAATTTTACCCTTACAGCCAGAATGAATCCCAGCAATTCTACCGATTATGTAAGATGGGAAAGCGCTGATCCCTCTATTGCCATTGTAAAAGCAGACGGCACAGTGATCGGCATAAGTAAAGGAACAGTGGAAATCTACGCCATTACAACAAGCGGACAGCGCGGCGTCTGCAAAATGACAGTGAAATAAGCAGCGCAAATGAAAAATGAAATTGGTGCAGGTTGTATAGTTTCCACGGAATTATTTTTATGTTGAGTGCTCAATAATTTTAATAATGTTCTTTATTTCATCACAAACTTGTGATATTATAATAAATGAATTATCAATTTTTGGGGTTGATGGTTCATTGATTTGCGAAAGTAAGGGATTATTTGATTTAGGCTGGTGATAACGAATGAAAAATTATGTGCTTTTAACCGATTCCACAACGGATATTTCTCAATCTCTGGCGGATGAAATGGATGTTAAGGTGTGGCCGATGCAGTTTGAGCTGGATGGACTGACGTACAGAAATTTTCCCGATGAGAGGGAAATGAAATCCGCTGATTTTTACAGATTGATGAGAAGCGGAAAAATGCCCAAAACCGCGCAGATTAATGTCAATGATTTCTGTGAGTTTTTTTCCGAGTATCTGGAGAAGGGATTGGATATTCTTTATCTGTCTTTTTCTTCGGGACTTAGCGGTACCTATAACAATTCTCTGACCGCGATTGAGGAGTTGAAAGAAAAGTACCCCGAACGCAAAATGATTTCGGTAGATACGCTTGCCGCTTCCATGGGCGAAGGTTTGCTGGTGTTTCTGGCCGCTATGAAGCGAAAGCAGGGCATGGGTCTGGAAGACCTGGCCAAGTGGGTAGAGGACAACCGTCTGCATTTGTGCCACTGGTTTACCGTGGACGATCTGCATCATCTCAAGAGAGGCGGCAGGGTTTCGGCAGCTACTGCCATTGTGGGTTCGGCGTTGAATATTAAGCCGGTACTTCATGTGGATGACGAAGGTCATTTGATCAATGTAACCAAGGCACGCGGCCGTCAGGCGTCCCTGGATGCGCTGGTAGCAAGTATGACAGAAACCTACACAGGCGAGTATGATACGGTAATGGTCTGTCAGGGAGACTGTATGAAAGACGCCGAATATGTAGCGGCACAGGTAAAGAAGAAATGTAAGGGTATCAATCGCGTGATTATCGGCAATATCGGCCCGGTCATCGGTGCGCACGCGGGTCCCGGTGTTCTTGCACTTTTCTTTTACGGAGATCACAGATAATACAATAGAATGAGCGAAATGCTTCATGTCCCAAGGAAAACTCGGCGGCATGAAGCATTTTTTAGGTGCTTTATGCTGCTATTAATCTGCGTCGGACCGATGAAAATGTAAATAATTTGTAAATTACCACTGTGCCGTAAAGGAAAAAAAAATGCTGCGACGTATATAATAATCAGAGGAACAAAAACGCGCGGAGGAACAAAGGCGGTGGTATATTTGAGTGAAGCGCTTTGTGTCAGGGAACAAACCGAAAGGATCGAGCAAATGACGCTGTCTCCCTTTGCCACACTGGCCTCGGAGTCGCTGGGCCGTGATCGCAAGGAACCTCAGTGCGAAATGCGCACGGTGTTCCAGCGTGACCGAGACAGGATTATACACTGCAAAGCGTTTCGACGTCTCAAACACAAAACGCAGGTGTATCTCACACCTGCGAGCGATCACTACCGCACAAGACTCATTCACACGCTGGAGGTGGCGCAGGTATCCCGTACCATTGCACGTGCGCTGCGTCTCAATGAAGATTTGACCGAGGCGATTTCACTGGGACACGACTTAGGGCATACGCCTTTCGGACACGCGGGGGAGCGCGTTCTGGATATTATGCTGGCGTCCACAGGAGGCTTCCGTCACTATGAGCAAAGCGTCCGTGTGGTGGAAAAGCTGGAAAAAAATGGCAAGGGGCTGAATCTTACCAAGGAAGTGCGTAATGGTATTCTCTGTCATACGAGGGGAGAGGAGGCTTTTACGCCCGAGGGTCGCATTGTCCGTATTGCTGATAAAATCGCTTATATGAATCATGATATCGACGACAGCATCCGCGCCGGTATTCTCACCGAAAACGACATTCCAAAGCATTTGCGGGATGTTCTCGGTGAAGGGGTGTCGATCCGTATCAGCAATATGATTGAGAATGTCTATCGGAACAGCGCAGACGGTAATATCCGTATGTCCGACGAGTTTTCCGCAGCGTTCTACGAACTTCACGATTATCTCTACCGCACCGTTTACAAAGGCAGTGCCGCCAAAGCGGAGGAGGGCAAGGCCGAGGATATGATCGAAATTCTGTTTCACTACCTCTGCAATCATCCCGAACGCATTCCCGACGAGTACCGACCCGTTATGCGGGAAGAAGGCATCAAACGCGCTGCGGCAGACTATATTGCCTGCATGAGCGATACCTATGCGGTACAGCTTTACAAAGATCTGTTTATTCCGCGAGGTTGGGACGGAAATGGTATTCTGCACTGAATGAGAAGAATGAAAAAGAGTGACAAAAAAGCAATGGATTCGGAAACCGTTGACGGGTTGTCCGACCGCCGGAAGAAGGTGAATCTGCACTTTTGTTTTCCAACGAGTTTATTCAAGAGGTAAAGGATAAGAATGATATTACCGATGTAATCAGCGGTTATGTCAGTTTAAAACGGAGCGGACGCATTTCCAAGGGATTGTGTCCGTTTCATTCCGAAAAAACGCCATCTTTTACGGTGTACAGCGATACAGCCTCCTTTTACTGTTTCGGTTGTCAGGCAGGCGGCGATGTGATCGGCTTTATCCGCAAGATTGAAAATCTCGATTATGCCGAGGCAATCAAATTCCTTGCCAACCGCGCAGGAATTCCCATCGTGGAGGACAGGCGTAGTGACGGACTGTCGCAGATGCGGCTGAGAATCCGCGAACAAAACCGCGAAGCGGGGCGTTTTTTCTACCGTGCGCTTTATTCGCCGGAGGGAAGACAGGCACTGGATTATTTTCATTCCCGCGGCTTGACGGACGAAACTATCCGCCATTTTGGACTGGGCTGGTCTCCTGACGGATGGGACGGGCTTTCGCAGCACCTTGGCGGGCTGGGATACCGAAAGGAAGAGATCCTCGCTGCCGATCTTGGCTATACTTCCCGCAAAGGCGGCGTTATCGACCGCTTCCGCAACCGTGTGATGTTTCCGATCATTGATTTACAGGGGAATGTTATTGCCTTTGGCGGGCGAAGGTTTACCGAGGACATCAAGGGCGGCAAATATGTCAATACCGGGGATACGCTGATTTATAAAAAGACCAATCATCTTTTTGCAATCAATTTCGCAAAGAATGAGAAGTCCGACGAGTTGATTCTCTGTGAAGGCTACATGGACGTGATTGCACTGCACCAGGCGGGTTTCCGCAATGCGGTGGCGGCGCTGGGAACGGCAGTGACGCAGCAACAGGCGCGTCTGATGGCTAAGTATGTCAAGCGCGTGGTGCTGTCGCAGGACGGCGATGAGGCGGGACAGCGTTCTATTGCACGCTCGATACCTATTATGAAGGAGGCCGGACTGGATGTGCGTGTGCTCGAAATCACAGGTGCGAAGGATCCCGACGAATTCATCAAAAAATACGGTCCCGAACGCTTTAAACGATTGCTGGAAGGATGCGCGAATGACATAGAATATTCCATTATGCGCATCGAGCATCAATATGACATTGCAACTGATGACGGGCGGCTGCATTATCTGCAGGAGGTCTGCCAATTCCTGAGCGGTCTGGGAACATTGGAGCAGGAGGTATATTCGGCGCGCATTGCGGACAAGCTTAAGATAGAAAAAAGCGCGGTGCTCAGTCAGGCGCAGGCTGCCGCCAGACGAAAGCGTTTTCAGGAGCAGCGGCAGCAGTTCCGTGAAATGGCACAGTCTACGGCGGGTGTGGGAAACCGCGTGAATCCCGAACGCAGCGCCCATCTGAAAGGCGCAATTGCCGAGGAAGCCTTTCTTCGGCTGCTGGTGATTCATCCGGAACTGGTGGCGAAGGCGGCTGATCAAATCAGGCCGGAGGAGTTTGTCACGGAGTTTGACCGCCGTATTTATGAGCAGATGCTGGCCATTGCAGACGAGGGGCAAGAGGTTTCCGTCACCCTGCTGGCACAGCAGTTCAGCGAGGGAGAAACGGCGGAGATAGTGCGCATCGTCAACAGCGGAGAGGGCAGAGGCATTACCGATTTAAACCGGCTGATCGAGGTGATCAGGGAGGAAAGTGTCAGACCTACCCCGCGGGATGCGGCTCATCTTTCAGCGGACGAGCTGTTGGAACAGATGAAACGGCTTAAACAGAAAAAAAGCTGACAAGGCTTTTTTCGACATTTCAGGCAGCAACCGAACGGTACAAGCCGGACGGTTTAAAATATAATATTTTAGTACATTAAACGGGCAGCGCAGGATAAAAAATGCGTTTCCCAAAGCGACGAAAGGTTGATTCATTACATGGCAGCAAACAACGCAAAGGCAATACTCAGGGAGCTTGCGGAAAAGGCAAAGGCAAAGGGCAGCATTTCTCACAGAGAAATCATGGATGCGCTTTCCGATGTGGACGTGAACCCTGAAACCATTGAGAGCTTTTATGTCAAGCTCGAAAGCATGGAAATCGAGATTATCGAGGATGACAACGAAAGCCTCTCCTTAGAGGATCTGGCCATCAATGAAAATGAGGGTTCCGATGAGATGTCGGATTATTACAATGACTCCGAGGTCAGCGGTATCTATGTAGAAGACCCCGTCAAGGCATATCTGCGTGATATCGGTAAAATTCCGCTTCTCACGCCGGAGGAGGAAAAAGACTTGGCTGTGCGCATTATGGCGGGCGACAAAAACGCCAAAACCAGACTCAGTGAGGCCAATCTCCGTCTGGTAGTCAGCATTGCCAAGAAATATATGAACCGCGGTCTCCAGTTTCTGGACCTGATTCAGGAGGGCAATCTCGGTCTGATCAAGGCAGTGGAAAAATTTGATCCCAGCAAGGGCTTTAAATTTTCCACTTATGCCACATGGTGGATCCGTCAGGCCATCACTAGAGCCATTGCCGACCAGGCCCGAACGATCCGTATTCCGGTGCATATGGTGGAGACTATCAACAAGGTCAAGCGCGCCAAGGCGCAGCTGACCGCTGAAAACGAGAAAGAGCCGCGCCCCGAAGACATCGCCAAGCTGCTGGATATGGATGTGGACAAGGTGCGCGAAATTATCCGTGTATCGCAGGAGCCTGTTTCTCTGGAAACGCCGATCGGTGAGGAAGAAGACAGCCATCTGGGCGACTTTATAAAAGACGAGGAGCAGACCGCGCCGGAGGACGCAGTGGGCAACATGATTCTGCACGACTTGATTTCGGAAGTGCTGGATACGCTGACCGAACGTGAGGCGGAGGTCATTCGACTGAGATACGGTCTGGAGGATGGCAGATGTCACACGCTGGAGGAAGTGGGCAAGCAGTTTGAAGTTACCCGTGAACGTATACGTCAGATTGAGGTCAAGGCGATCCGTAAGCTGAGACATGTAACGCGCAGCAATAAGCTGAAAGGATTTACATAATGCCGAATAGGGATTGTAAGGATTGAGATTGTGAAGCGCACCAATGACGCAAATACTGATAAAAATATCCGATATGATCACATTCACCGAGGGAGGGAATATTATTATGAGTACGACAGACAAAAAGGGTGTACTCCGCAAGCTTGTCGAGCTGGGACGATCAAAGGGATTTCTGAGCAATCAGGAAATCATGGATGCGCTCTCTGAGATTAATTTCACCCCTGAAAAGATCGAAAAGTTATATGACAAGCTGGAGGCCAACGGAATCGAAATCGTAGAGGACAGCGTAGAGGACATGAAGTTGGACGATATTGCTTCGGAAGAACAAAGTGCTTCTTACGACGGAAGTATGATTGACGATCCTGTCAAGATGTACCTGCGAGAAATCGGCAATATTCCCATGTTGACGCCTGAGGAAGAGAAGGATATCGCGCGCAGGATTGCCGAGGGTGACGAATCTGCCAAAAAACGTCTGAGTGAAGCCAATCTCCGTTTGGTGGTAAGCATTGCCAAGCGCTATCTCGGTAGAGGTATGCCGCTGCTAGATCTGATTCAGGAGGGCAATCTTGGACTCATCAAGGCGGTAGACAAGTTTGACCCTAGCAAGGGTTTCAAATTTTCCACCTATGCCACATGGTGGATTCGTCAGTCGGTGTCACGTGCGATTGCAGATCAAGCCAGAACCATCCGTATTCCTGTTCACATGGTGGAGAATATCAACCGTGTAAAGAAGGCGCAGAGCCATTTGCTGGGTGAAAACGGCAAAGATCCCACAACTGCGGAGGTGGCGGAATACGCCGATATGTCCGAGGAAAAGGTGGTCGAGGTTATGCGCGTGGCACAGGATCTGGTCTCTTTGGAGGCGCCGGTAGGTGAGGAGGAGGACAGCCATATCGGGGACTTTATCAAGGATGAAACGCAGGAAGACCCGGAGGATGCCGCTTCGCTCAGCATGCTCAAGGAGCAGCTTGAAAGTGCGCTCTATACCTTGACCCCTCGCGAAATGGATGTGCTGAAGCTGCGTTACGGTCTGTTTGACGGGCGCAATCACACTCTCGAAGAGGTGGGACAGCGATTTAATGTGACGCGGGAACGCATCCGTCAGATCGAGGCCAAGGCGCTGCGCAAGCTGAGACACCCCAGCCGCAGTAAAAAGCTGAGAGATTTTCTTTAATAGATGATAGTTTGTATTTTTAAATGAGGAGGCGGCGGTGTGCATATTACGCTCGAAACCGATTATGCCATACGGATTGTGGAATGCCTGTCGCTGTGCGGAGGCAAGATGGATGCCGCTGCAATTTCGGCACGTACCGATGTGCCTCAGCGTTTTTCACTCAAAATCCTTCGCAAGCTAGTTCACAATGGTATTGTGAAATCCTACAAGGGGGTGCAAGGGGGCTATGAGCTGGCCAGAGCGCCGGGAGATATTACGCTGCGTACCGTGGTAGAAGCCGTAGAAGGGCCGTATCATTTCAGCCGGTGTTTGTCAGAGGATTACCAATGCAGTCATTCCGGCGAAGGAAGCTGCAACAAGGTTTGTGGCTGCCGTTTTCGCGGGGTATATGACAAAATTTCGGTTATGGTGCGGGATGAACTCGACAAAGTGAATTTTGCGGTCGAACAAGGCTGATGACATAAATGGAGCGTTGTTTTTCCGTGGGGAAACAATTGAAACCGTATCAGATTTGCGGACAGACAGGCGTAGTCGGTGACTGCCTTTCTGTCCGTCTTTGTTATGCCTCGGGTTCCGAGGTCATTCAGATTGATTCGATGGGAAGTCTGCCGTTTTCCTGTCTGATAAAATGACTCTGTTTTGGGAATGACCATTGACTTCTTTTTTAGCAGAAGCTAAAATATACACAGAAATCATACGCGAAAGGAAGCGGCGTTTTTATGAACGGTACGGCGCAAAACAACAGTTACAAAATTCTCATCATTGACGATGATGAAGATTTGTCCATGATTCTTTCGGATATGCTGACAGACTACGGTTACGGTGTGACCCATGCCAAAAATGCGGATGACGCCTTTGCGCTGCTCTCGGACAATTCCTACCATTTGATTCTGCTGGACATCAATCTGCCCGACGGAGATGGTTTTTCCCTCTGCCGTGAGTTGCGCCGCGTCTCCACGGTACCTGTGATCTTTGCCAGCGCACGCACCAGCGAGACCGACCGCGTGGAGGGCTACGACATCGGCGGAGACGATTATCTTCCCAAGCCCTATTCCATGAAGGAACTGCTGGCTCACGTCAACGCACTGGTTCGCCGCACCTACGGATTTTCCCAGCAGGAGCAGGTCGTTACCTTCGGTAATGTTACGGTAAATCTTACCGCCCGCAGCGTTACCAAAAACGGAGTTTCCGTATCTCTTTCCCTGCGGGAATTTGACCTGCTGGCGTACCTTTGCCGGCATCCGAATACAGCCATTCCAAAAGACACGCTGCTTTCGGAGGTCTGGGGCGCGTTCTCGGCAGTGGAACCGTCCACCTTGACCGTGCATATTCGCTGGCTGAGGGAAAAGCTGGAGGTCAATCCCGCAGAGCCGCAATATATCAAGACCGTCTACCGCGTCGGCTATCTGCTGGAGGTGTAGCAGCATGAAGCGTAAATTGATTTTGGTCACGGCAATTTTCGCTGCCGTTATTATTTTGATTTCGGCACTGTTTTCGCTCTCAGACAAAGCCGCCAATCCGAACGACGTCCGCGCCGAACAGTTGATTGCGCTCAATGAAATAGCGCAGCTCGCGGAAACAGACGCTCAATTGGCAGCCCAAAGGATTGAAGCACTGGAAGAAAAAATCCGCTCCGAAGAAATCCGACGCAGCGGAGCCGGACGGGAATGGATTTTTTGCGGCGTCAGCCTTGTCTTTTTGGCGGGCGTGATGGGATATGTGTATGGTTCCGTTCTGCGTCCGTTTGACAAAATGAAGGAATACGCTGCGGAGATCGCCAAAGGGAATTTTGAGGTGCCGCTGGATTATGCCCGTTCCAATTACTTCGGGCAGTTCACATGGGCATTCGACAGTATGCGACGCGAAATCACCAAAGCCCGCGCCTGTGAGCGCGAGGCTGTCGAGAACAACAAAACCGTCATCGCCACGCTTTCCCACGACATCAAAACCCCGATTGCTTCGATCCGCGCCTATGCCGAGGGGCTGGAAGCGCACATGGATTCTTCTCCCGAACGCCGCGCGAGGTATCTTTCCATCCTCATGCGCAAATGCGACGAAGTAGCGAAGCTCACAAACGACCTGTTCCTGCACTCGCTTTCCGACTTGGACAAGCTGAAAATCAACGCCGAACCGCTGGAAATCTGTTCTGTGGTGAAAGAAGCCATAGAGGAATTGGCCGCTCAGCAGGACGATATCCACTTCACACAATCGACTTTTACTGCCTTTGTCAACGCTGACAGAAACCGCCTTCTGCAAATCATCGAGAATCTCATCAACAACGCCCGCAAGTACGCCAAATCCGACATTGACGTGTCTCTGTCGCAGGAAAACGGAACTGTATGCCTGAAAATCCGCGACTATGGCGGCGGCATTCCCAACGCGGATATGCCCTTTATCTTCGACAAATTCTACCGCGGAAAAAACTGCGGCAATGAGCAAGGCTCCGGCTTGGGTCTTTACATCGTCAAATACCTCACTGAAAAGATGGGTGGCAGCATCCTGCTCCACAATCATACAAGCGGTCTGGAAGTGGTGGTATCCTTGCCCATGGAAAAATAATTGATTTTTCGGACTTCTTAATTACTTCTTAATAACTTTTCTGATAGAATGTGGCTATCAAATCCAAGGGAGGTACTATTCTTCAATGAAAAACAAGGATAACATCATTCTGTCAGCAAAAGACCTGTGCAGGAGCTTCGCCCACAACGGCGGACAGGTGCACGTCCTGCAGCACATCGACCTCGACATTTATGAGGGCGACTTTACCGTCATCATGGGCGCGTCGGGTTCGGGCAAATCCACCCTGCTCTATTCGCTCAGCGGCATGGACCGTGCCACATCGGGACAGGTACTTTACGGAGAACTTGACATCGTGAAGGCAAAGGAGAACAAGCTCTCTGAGCTGCGCCATACCGATTTCGGCTTTATCTTCCAGCAGATGCACCTCGTCAGCAATCTGACGCTGTTTGAGAATGTTGCCGTGTCAGGTTATCTCAACAAAGCTATTTCCGCAACCGAAGTGAAACAGCGTGCCAATGAGCTGCTCAAAAAAATGGGGCTGGAAAAGGTCAAGCATCATCTGCCGTCGCAGGTATCGGGCGGCGAGCAGCAGCGGTGCGCTATTGCCCGCGCGGTGGTCAATAATCCGAGGCTTCTCTTTGCCGACGAGCCGACCGGTGCGCTCAACCGTCACAACACCACCGAAGTGCTTGACCTGCTGACGGAATTGAACGCCGCCGGACAGAGCATATTGATGGTAACGCACGACCTCCGCGCGGCGCTGCGTGCCAACCGCCTTGTCTACATCGAGGACGGACGTGTCATCGGCACACTCGACCTGCCGCCCTACAATGCCGAGGAAGAACACAGCCGCGAGACACAGGTCAACGCCTGGCTTTCCTCTATGAAGTGGTAAGGCGGTGACGAAAATGGAAATTTTTACCTTATTATCCGCTAATATCCGCCGCAAAAAAGGCTCCTTCACCAGCATTATCCTACTGATGCTGATTATTTCGATGGCGCTGACCGCCTTTCTGAGCATCAGCAAAAGTACCCGCGCCAGCATCGAAAACGCCATGAAGTCCGCCGACGCGCCGGACATCAACATCTATATCATGGACGATTTCTACAAGCCGGAGACAATTGCGAAAGTCAGGAATCACTCCTCGGTTGACCGTGTGGAAGAAGTGGACAGCATCGCGACCAGGTACAGTCTGAACGGCACCGTCAGTCACAACACATGGATTCTGCGTAAATACGACAGCGAAAAATATCCGCGTTTAACCGATGACTGTTCGGGCTATTCCGGCAGCACGCAGAAGCCCGCGAAGGGCGAAATCTTTGTGACGCAAGGGGTTCTCACTTCGGATGAAATAAAAATCGGCGACAAGGTCAAGGTTTACCCGACCACAGCGCCCTATGAACAGTACGCCACTGAAATGACGGTCGCCGGCGTGGTGGTGGAGCCTTCCATGGGTTCCGCCATGATCGGCTGGAAGCAGATTTTTATCAGCGACGAGGATTTTGACAGGATGTTCGCCGCCAATACGGAGCGAAGTAATTGTCATATTCTCCGCGTTTATCAGTCGCAGGGTAACGCGCTCAGCGACGCGAAATTCCAGCGGCAGCTCAATCTCGACATCGGTATCATTGACTGCGCGAACGGCGCGATTACCCGCGAGCAGTCGTTTCATTACACCTATCTGTACACGGATATTATCGTCTCCATCTTAATGGTCTTCCTGATTTTTCTGACCGTCATTGTGATGATCGTCATGAATCACTCCATTGCCACGAGCATTGAAATTGATTATGTCAACCTCGGTGTGCTCAAGGCGATGGGCTTCTCCAAGGGCAGAATCCGCGCGGTGTTCCTGCTGCAATACCTGCTGGCGGAGCTGATCGGCGCGGTCGTTGGATTTGCGCTGTCAATCCCGCTGACAAATGCCTTCTGCGACGTGTTCCAGCCGATCATTGCGATTCCCAATGAAAACGTGCTTGCGATCCTGCCAAGCATTGCGATTCTGGCGGGAATATTGGTTGTTTCCTGCCTGTTTATACTGCTCGGCACGCGAAAGGTCGGACAGATTTCACCCATTCGCGCGATTTCCGGCGGCAGGGAGGAAATCTATTTCGACAGCCGCCTCAAAGCGCCGATATACAAAAAATTTCTTTCCGCAAGCCTTGCGCTGCGGCAGCTCACCGCCAACAAACGCCGCTATTTCGGCACCGTGGTGATTGTCGCCCTTCTCACCTTCTTTATGCTGACCATCACCGCGCTGGGAGATACCGTGGATTCGGAGTCCGCGCTGGAAAGCATGGGAATGATCACTAACGAAATCGGTGTACTCTTCAGCGAATCCGAAAAATTCGACAGTTCCGTAGGCGGCATTGAGCATATCATCGAGCGGCACACGGCCATCAAAAAGAAATTTTATTACGCGACCGGATACGTTTCCTTAAACGGCGAAAACCTGTATTGTATGTACTATGAAAATCCCGATGTGTTGGTCATATCGAAGGGACGTGCGCCGCTGTATGACAACGAAATCGTCATTACGCCCATGATAGCGGAGGAGATGGAGCTTCATATCGGCGACAAGGTCACCATTTCCAAGGACGGCAAGATGGAATGTATCATCACGGGGTTGTTCCAGTGCGTCAATGATACGGGGCGCTGTTTTGCCACCAATCTGGACTGTGTCAGAAAAATCGGCATTCAAAATGTGAACTACGCCGGATTCCATGTAGAAGACAAATCGGAACTGAAAGCCATTCAGAGCGAAATCCTTCGGACATACGGCGCATATGTGGAATGTGAAATCACTGAGGACGGCTACTTGGACGATACCTTCACCATCGCCATCAACGCGATGAAGGTGTTTATCTATGCGTTCTCGATTGTCTTTGCGCTGGTGGTCGTGGTCATGGTCTGCAAAAAGACCTTCCTGCAGGAAAAGACTGACATCGGCATTTACAAGGCGGTCGGCTTCCGCGTGCGCCGTCTGCGGCTGCAATTCGCGGTGCGCTTCCTGCTGATTGCCGTCATCGGCGCGGGAATCGGTACTGCCCTCAGCCTGTGGCTCGCCGGCAGGGTGCTCACCATGATGCTGTGGAACATCGGCGTAAGCAGCTTTCGCGTCGCCTTCACGCCGCTGACGATTGCCGTACCGGTTGCGCTGCTGTGTATCTGCTTCTTCCTGTTTGCCTACCTGATGGCGGGCCGCGTCAGGCGCGTGGATGTGAAGGAACTGATTACGGAGTAACGGCGATACCTTTATTTTCAATTATTTTCAATCAAAGTCATCGTTTTGCGGTGGCTTTGATTTTGCTTTCTGCTATAAGGTTTTTTAATAAGACGAAAAGAAATGTAAAAAATCGCTGTTATCAACAAAAAAATCAAAGCCGTCAAAATGACGGATGAAAAAAATATTTTTGAATTCTCTTGACTTTTTTGGAAGCTTGTGGTATAGTTATAAAATAGCTTAAAATGGGTGAAAAGGCGGTTCGAAATTCTGCGAAAATAGGGGCGATTTGAGGGGAAAAATCCCAAAAAACATCTCATTTTGTTCATGTTTTATAGTATTTCACTGCTTTGTGGGTGTAATTTCTACCCGTGAAATTGCACAAACTTTTTTCTCTGCCGAGCTGACCGATCTTTTTTCCGATGTCTTTGAATGGAGTGAAGCAAAATCTATGGTGAATGTTACGCAAGTTCAAAACGGTAGAAATACCAGAATGTCCTTCTCCAAGATCAATGAAGTGCTGGAAATGCCCAATCTCATCGAGGTTCAGAAAAACTCCTACAACTGGTTTCTGGATCGCGGACTGAAAGAGATTTTCGAGGATTCCTCCGGAATCGTCGATCATACCGGCAATCTGGTGCTGGAATTCCTTGACTATCGCATCAACGATACGCCGAAGTATTCCATCAAGGAGTGCAAGCTTCGTGACGCGACCTACTCCGCTACGCTGTATGTCAAGGCCCGTCTGACCAACCGTGAGACAGGCTATATGAGCGAGCAGGAGGTCTACATGGGCGAATTCCCGCTCATGACCCCCAGCGGCACTTTCGTCATCAACGGCGCAGAACGCGTCATTGTATCCCAGTTGGTGCGTTCCCCCGGCGTATACTATAAAATGGAACACGACAAGTCGGGCAAGGAGCTTTTCTATACCACGGTCATCCCCAACAGAGGCGCCTGGCTCGAATATGAAAATGACGTCAACGACGTATTTTATGTCCGTATCGACAAAAACCGCAAGCTCCCCATCACGACATTCATCCGCGCGCTCGGTCTTTCCTCCAACGAGGATATCTATGACTATTTCGGTCATGACGAGCGCATCGAGCAGACCCTTGCCAAGGAAGCCACCCTTACCAAGGACGGCGTGAAAAGCACCGAGGAAGCCTGGATTGAGGTCTTTAAAAAGCTGCGTCCCGGCGAGCCTCCGTCGCTCGATACGGCCCGTAATTATATTGAAGATATGTTCTTTGACTCCAGAAAATACGACATTTCGCGTGTCGGCCGCCACAAATATAACCAGAAGCTCTGCCTCGGCTTCCGGCTGGTGGGTCACAAGCTGCTCCAGCCTGTCGTCAACATCTTCACCGGCGAAATCGTCGCGGACGCGGGAGAGGTTGTCAACAAGGCCAAGGCGGAGGAGATCAACAACTGCGGCGCTTCCATCGCTTATATCTGGCTCGAAAACGAGAAAGAGGTCAAGGTGATCTCCAACGGCATGGTGGATCCGCAGGAATATGTCGGCTTCAATGTCAAGGAAGAATGCGGTATTGACGAAAAAGTCTGCGTGGTCGTTCTGAAGGATATTCTTGACACCTGTGAGACGGATGACGAGATCCGCGAGGCGATGATCGAGCGCAAGAATGAGCTGGTTCCCAAGCATATCACGCGCGACGACATTTTCGCCACCATCAACTACTTCAACTGCGTGGCCAATGGCGTAGGCACGCTCGACGATATCGACCACCTGGGCAACAGAAGAATCCGCTCGGTGGGCGAGCTGCTCCAGAACCAGTTCCGCATCGGCTTTGCGCGTCTGGAAAAGGGCGTCCGTGAAAAAATGGGCATCACCGAAGTGGACAAGATGACCCCCACCACGCTCATCAACAGCCGTCCTGTCAACGCTGCCATCAAAGAGTTCTTCGGAACCTCTCCGCTGTCTCAGTTCATGGACCAGAACAATCCTCTGGCGGAACTGACCCATAAGAGAAGACTGTCGGCTCTCGGCCCCGGCGGTTTGTCCAGAGACCGCGCCGGATTCGAAGTACGTGACGTTCACTACAGCCACTACGGACGCATGTGCCCGATCGAAACGCCGGAAGGCCCGAACATCGGTCTGATTTCTTACCTCGCTACTTATGCCCGTATCAATGAATACGGCTTTATCGAGGCGCCTTTCCGCCGCGTGGATAAGGAAACCGGCCGTGTGACCGAAGAAGTGCGCTACATGACTGCCGATGTGGAGGATGAATTCATCGTCGCCCAGGCCAACGAACCCCTTGACGAGAAAGGCCACTTCATCAAGCCCCGCGCTACCGCGAGATACAGAGGCGAATTCCTCGAAACCGAGGTCAACCGCATTGACTATATGGACGTTTCCCCGAAGATGCTGGTTTCCGTGGCAACGGCCATGATTCCCTTCCTGGAGAACGACGACGCGAACCGCGCTCTGATGGGCTCCAACATGCAGAAGCAGGCCGTGCCGCTGCTGCGCTGTGAATCGCCGATCGTCGGCACCGGCATGGAATACAAAGCCGGCGTTGACTCCGGCAACTGCGTGCTGGCCGAGCGCGCGGGCACCGTCACCTACGTCAGCGCGGACGAAATCCGCGTCAAGGCGGACGAGACCGGCGAAATTGACGTGTATACGATTATCAAGTTCATGCGTTCCAACCAGGGCAACTGCTTCAACCAGACGCCGATCGTCAGCTACGGCGAGCATGTCGAAAAGGGCGAAGTCATTGCGGACGGCCCCTCCACGCAGAACGGCGAAATTTCGCTGGGCAAAAACGTGCTGATCGGCTTTATGACCTGGGAAGGCTACAACTACGAGGACGCTGTTCTGCTCAATGAGAAAATTGTGCGTGACGACGTGTTTACCTCGATTCATATTGCGGAGTTTGAGACCGAAGCGAGAGAAACCAAGCTCGGCCCCGAAAACATTACCTCCGATATTCCGAATGTGAGCGACGACGCTCTCAAAAACCTCGACGATCAAGGTATTGTCCATATCGGCGCAGAGGTTCACGCGGGTGATATCCTTGTCGGCAAGGTTACCCCCAAGGGTGAAACCGAGCTGACCGCCGAGGAACGTCTGCTCCGCGCGATCTTCGGTGAAAAGGCACGCGAGGTGCGTGACACTTCCCTGAAGGTGCCGCACGGCGAAAGCGGCATTGTTGTGGACGTGCAGACGTTCACCAAAGAAAACAGCGACGAATTGGCGCCCGGCGTCAACAAGGTGGTGCGCGTCTATCTGGCACAGAAGAGAAAGATCAGCGTCGGCGACAAGATGGCGGGCCGTCACGGCAACAAGGGCGTTGTCTCGCGCATTCTTCCTGTGGAAGATATGCCTTTCCTGCCCAACGGTCAGCCGCTCGACATCGTTCTGAACCCGCTGGGCGTTCCTTCCCGAATGAATATCGGACAGGTGCTGGAAGTTCACCTCGGTATGGCAGCCAAGGCGCTCGGCTATAAGGTCATGACCCCTGTTTTCGACGGCGCCCACGAGAGCGACATCATTGATATGTTCGAGGAGGCGGAACTTTCCACAGACGGCAAGACCGAGCTTTATGACGGACGTACCGGTGAAAAGTTTGACAACCGTGTGACGGTCGGCTATATGTACTTCCTCAAACTCCACCATCTGGTTGACGATAAGATTCACGCCCGCTCTACCGGCCCTTACTCGCTGGTGACCCAGCAGCCTTTGGGCGGTAAAGCGCAGTTCGGCGGTCAGCGTTTCGGTGAAATGGAAGTCTGGGCGCTCGAAGCATATGGCGCGGCTTATACGCTGCAGGAAATCCTTACCATCAAGTCGGACGACGTGGTGGGTCGTGTCAAGACCTACGAGGCGATCATTAAGGGGCAGAATATTCCGAAACCGGGCATTCCCGAGTCTTTCAAGGTGCTGATCAAGGAATTGCAGTCTCTCGGCCTGGACGTCAAGGTGCTTGACGAATTCCAGAACGAAGTGGATCTCAAGCAGCACTTTGACGACGATGACGACGCTTATCTGCCCAATGAGGACTCACAGGAGCTGACCGGCGGCGTGACCGACGAGAGCGAACTGGAAAGACACGGCTTTATGGAAGATTCCGAGGAAAACAACTATTCTTCGGAAGACGATGACGGACTCTTTGGCTTTGGCGGATCCGGTACGGATGCCGATGAGCTGGACGAGGATGAGGAAGAAGATTTCAGTATCGACGATATTTTTGAAAGCGACGACAGCGACAACGACGATTCCAACGAACAGTTTTAAGGGGGTCCGCAGATGGAATTCAATGAATTTGATTCAATAAAAATCGGTCTTGCTTCACCCGAACAGATCAGAAGCTGGTCTTACGGCGAAGTAACCAAACCCGAAACCATCAATTACCGCACGCTCAAGCCCGAAAAGGACGGCCTTTACTGCGAACGCATCTTTGGCCCGCAGAAAGACTGGGAGTGTCACTGCGGCAAGTATAAGAGAATCAAGTACAAGGGCAAGAAGTGCGAAAAGTGCGGCGTTGAAATCACCCGTTCCAAGGTGCGCCGCGAGCGCATGGGCAGCATCGAGCTGGCCGCGCCGGTTTCGCATATCTGGTATTTCAAGGGCATCCCCTGCCGTATCGGCTTCATGCTCGACATCACCCCCAGACATCTGGAAAAGGTGCTGTATTTCGCGTCCTACATCGTGACCGACCCCGGCAACGTGCCGCGTCTGCAATACAAGCAGGTTCTCAATGAGGTGGAGTACAGCGAACTCAAGGAAATGTACGGCGACGATTTCAAGGCGGAGATGGGCGCGGAAGCCATTCAGAAGCTGCTCGCGGATATCGACCTCGATCAGCTTTCCAATGAACTGAAAGCCGAGCTGGAAACCGCTTCCGGACAGAAAAAAGTGCGCCTGCTCAAGAGACTCGACGTGGTGGAGGCGTTCCGTATTTCCGGCAACCGCCCCGAGTGGATGATTCTCAACGTCATTCCGGTCATTCCGCCGGATATCCGCCCGATGGTGCAGCTTGACGGCGGCCGGTTTGCCACCAGCGACCTCAACGATCTCTATCGCAAGGTCATCAACAGAAACAACCGTCTGAAAAGACTGCTCGAACTCGGAGCGCCGGAAATCATCGTGCGCAACGAGAAGAGAATGCTCCAAGAGTCCGTGGACGCACTGATCGACAACGGCCGCCGCGGCAGACCTGTCACCGGCCCCAACAACCGTACTCTCAAATCCCTCTCCGAAATGCTCAAGGGCAAGCAGGGACGCTTCCGTCAGAACCTTCTCGGCAAGCGCGTGGACTATTCGGGTCGTTCGGTTATCGTTGTCGGCCCTGAACTCAAAATGTACCAGTGCGGTCTGCCCAAGGAGATGGCGCTGGAACTCTTCAAGCCCTTTGTCATGAAGCGCCTGACCGAAACCGGCAAGGCGCAGAACGTCAAGTGCGCCCGCAAGATGGTCGAGAGGGGCGAGCCTGCTGTGTGGGATGCGCTCGAAACCGTCATCCAGGGGCACCCCGTTATGCTCAACCGCGCACCGACCCTCCACCGACTGGGCATCCAGGCCTTTGAGCCTGTTCTTGTCGAGGGCCGCGCCATTAAGCTGCATCCGCTGGTTTGTACCGCGTTCAACGCCGACTTTGACGGCGACCAGATGGCGGTTCACGTGCCGCTCAGTTCCGAAGCGCAGGCCGAAGCCCGTCTGCTGATGCTGGCTTCCGGCAACCTGCTCAAGCCCTCCGACGGTAAGCCTGTCGCCGTGCCGACGCAGGATATGGTTCTCGGTTCCTACTACCTCACCCTTGACAGAGAGGGCGAGCCGGGCGAGGGCAAATATTTCAAAGATTTCAACGAGGCGCTCCTTGCATATGACAATAAGGATATTACGCTTCATTCCAGGATTTATGTGCGCCGTACCGGTGAGTTCAACGGCGAGAAGATTTCCCGTATGGTGGAGACCACCGTGGGCAAGATCATTTTCAACCGTCCGATTCCGCAGGATCTGGGCTTTACCGACCGCAGCGACAAGGACAAGTGCCTCAATCTTGAGATCGACTTCCTCGTCGGCAAGAAGCAGCTCGGTCAGATTATCGAGCGCTGCATTAAGGTGCATGGCGTGGCCAAGACCTCTGTGGTGCTGGATGAAATCAAGTCGCAGGGCTACAAGTATTCCACCAAGGGCGCGCTGACCGTCGCGGTGTGCGACGCGACCATTCCGCCCCAGAAGAAGCAGATTATCGCGGACACCGAGCGTGAAGTCGATAACGTGCTGAAGTTCTACCGTAAGGGCTTGCTGACCGACGAGGAACGCTACAACCTCACCATCAAGGCGTGGGAGAAAGCGACCGACGACGTGGCAAACGCGCTGAGCGCCAACATGGACAGATACAACCCCATTCAGATGATGGCGCACTCCGGCGCCCGTGGTTCCGCCAACCAGATCAAGCAGCTCGCCGGTATGCGCGGACTGATTGCTAACACGTCGGGACGTATCATCGAAATCCCGATTCGTTCCAATTACCGCGAAGGCCTGAATATTCTCGAATACTTCATTTCCTCCCGCGGCGCCCGTAAAGGCTTGGCGGATACCGCTCTGCGTACTGCTGACTCAGGTTACCTTACCCGCCGTCTGGTGGATGTTTCGCAGGAAGTGATCATTCGCGAGGATGACTGCGGCTGCACTCATGGCATTGAGGTTTATGCCATCAAGGACGGCGACGGCGTGATCGAGCCGTTGGAAGAGCGTCTCTATGGCCGCTACCTCGTCAACGATTTCTGCGACGCGGACGGCAACGTCATCGTCTCCAAGGACAAGATGATGGACGACAATGACGCGAAGGCCATTGTGGAGTCCGGCGCGGAGAGAGTGGAGATCCGCTCCATCCTCACCTGCACTTCCAAGCGCGGCGTCTGCAAGAAATGCTATGGCAACAACCTGGCCACCGGCAAGACCGTCACCAAGGGCGAAGCGGTGGGTATCATCGCGGCGCAGTCCATCGGTGAACCCGGTACGCAGCTGACCATGAGAACCTTCCATACCGGCGG
>CAMHAV010000041.1 GCA_946182865.1 uncultured Clostridia bacterium | reverse complement strand
CCCCACAAGGGCGCTGCCCTTGACCCGCGAGGAGGACCAGTCCCCCTCGACTCCCACGCTCGCATTCGCTCGCTAGTTACGCTTCGCTTTTTCTTTTTCTACAATCGCCTAATTGTCGCTGAGATACAATTTTTGTGAAATCGCCCGCGCGGCGTTTTCCGAAAGCTTACGCTCGGTTTCCACCAACTGTTGCAGTTCTCCGTGCGGAATGCCGACGGAAATCAGGCGGTTGAACCGGTCGTTCATCTGGTTGACCTCGCTGACCACTAAGTCGCGGTTGGCGTTCTTCGTCAGCTTCAGATGCGTCACGCGGCGGTCGCGTTCGTCCTGTTCCCCCACGAGAAAGCCTTTTTTCATGAGCGAATACACGCCTTTGGAGACATTGGATTTGGATAAAATGCGGCTCTCCGCGATATCGCTGGCGGTATCGCCCCCCGCTTCACCGAATGCCTCATGAAAGGCGAGATAGACCAGAATTTCGCTCTCGATCTGCGTAATGCCGAATTGTTTGAGCAATTCCTCGCGCAGCAGGTCGTATAGCTTGTTGAGCCTGTGCCAGTAAATCAGGGTAGCGTCAAAATTCACGCGAAAGCGCCTCCTTTCCGATTTGAATAGTTTCTCTTGAAATAGTGCTGTATGAAACTGTTTCTGAGTGAATTATATCATCGTTCCCCGGAAAAGTCAAGTGTATGGCGGAAAAAATCCAGGAAAATCAATTTTTAGATTGTGCTTTATAAGTTTGAAAAAATAACCCTGTTGTTTTTTTAGCGGGGGTGCGTCTTACATCGTCATCGGGCGCGGGGCGCAGGCCAATAGAGGCTGGAGCGATGGCCGCATTTTCGCTTTTTAAAAAGGGAAAACTATCTCCCGCAACCGGGCTTTTGCCTCGATGCACGCGTCGGGGGCGTACATTGCCAGCTGACAGCCTCATTGAAAATGGCAGACTCGTTGACAAAGATATCCCCGTTGATGGAGATATCCCCGTCGGTGCTGGCAATCCGCGCAATTAGCCAGATGGGTTTGGTCATGCGTATTTGTAACCTTTTTGTAATCGGGTAAAGGGGTATGATTTTATTTTTGATTTTTATTTCAGGACAGTTTGCTAATGCTGGTGAGTGAGATGCGATGCGATGGGATATAACTTTTATGGCTCATCAGATTTTTAAAATTGATTTCCGTGGAAAAAACATGAAATTGTAAAAAATAAGAGAACAAAACAAAAAAATGCCGTCTTTCGGTTGAGATATCGCGCCGATTATGGTATAATCAATAAAATTCATCTTTCAACATAAGGACGGTTATCAAATATGCATACAAAATATACATTGGGTAAAAGCAACTGGCGCACGCTCGAGCAGGGCTATGAGCGGGAATGGCTGCTTACCAACGGACTCGGCGGCTTTTCGGGCGGCACGGTCATCGGAGATACCGCGCGCATTCACACCGGTTATCTGGTGGCGTCTCTCAATCCTCCCGTTGACCGCGTGAATATTCTTTCCAAGGTGCAGGAAACCGTTACCTGCGGTGACCGCACCTTTGATCTGGCGTGCCAGCAGTTTGTGGGCGAGGAAAAGGCGGGCTATCGCTATCTCGAACAGTTCAAGGTGGACATTGTGCCGACCTATTGCTACCAGACCGACGAAATCTCCATTGAAAAGACCATTGCTATGGAATACGGCAAAAACACCGTCGCGGTGTGCTACACCGTCACAGGAGCGACCGAACCCACCACGATTACCGTTACGCCGCTCTTTGCCATGCGTCCCATCGACCGCGTCAACTCACCGGAGAGCATCCGCAAATTCCGCTCGTCGGTGTACGGCAGAACCATGCTGGTCAGCCGCACGGACGATGCCAGCTTCAATGTCAAATTCTACATCAGTGAGGGCGAGTTTTCCGACCGTTCGCTGCTTCCCACCAGCATGGCCAATCCGACCTTTATTGCGGAGGAAAATCAGCTTCTCGCCATTGATTCCCGCAACGGCTTTGGCGGACTCGACACGCAGTACACGCCCTATGACGCGGTGATCAAGGTCAATCCCAACGAGACTAAGAAATTTTATGTCATCTGCTCCACCGAGGACGAGGACATTACCGCCAAGAACGGCTTTGAAATCGTGAGAAGCTACACCGAGCGTATGTACAACATCATCAAACGCAATCCAAACCGCGACATTTTCTCCACCCATCTCACATGGGCGGCGGACGCGTTTATCGTAGACCGCAAATCCACGGGTCTGAAAACGATTCTCGCGGGCTTCCCGTGGTTCACCGACTGGGGCCGTGACACCATGATCGCCATGACGGGACTGACCCTCTGTACCCGCCGTTTTGACGACTGCGAAAAGATTCTCAAATCCTTTGCGATGTACGAAAAGAACGGCTTGATTCCCAATGTCTTCCCCGCGTCGGCCGAGGACGAGCCGATGTACAACACGATGGACGCGTCCCTTTGGTATTTCTACGCCGTGGAGCGTTATCTGCACTACACCGGCAAAGAGGAAAACGACGAGTTTATCAAGAATGAAATCTTCCCTGTGCTGAAAAACATCATCTACGCCTATGAACATGGCACGGATTTCTCCATCGGCATGGACGCCGACGGTCTGGTGCACGGCGGCAGCGAAAAGGATCAGATCACATGGATGGATGTGCGTGTGGGCGATTGGGTGGTCACGCCCCGTCATGGCAAGCCCGTCGAAATCAATGCCCTTTGGTACAACGCGCTGAAAGTCATGGAAATGCTGTGTGAAAAATTTGAGAGGGACGGCTCGCATTATACCAAGCTGGCGGAAAAGGTCAAGAAATCCTTCGTGCAGAAATTCTGGAACGCGGACGGCGGCTATCTCTATGACGTGGCCGACCCCTGTGAGGACAGAATCCGCCCCAACCAGATTTACGCGGTGTCGCTGCCTTACACCATGCTCGACCGCGCCAAGGAACGCTCGATTGTGAATGTGGTCAGCAAGCACCTCTTTACTACCTACGGTCTGCGTTCGCTCTCCAAAAATGATCCCGAATACCAGCCGCAATACATCGGCAAGCTCATCAAGCGCGACGGCGCGTATCATATGGGCACGAGCTGGGGCTTCCTGATGGGCGGTTACATTTCCGCTTTCTGCAAGGTGTACGACCATTCGCCCTATGCCATCCGGCGCGCGAAGGATATCTGCTCGCGCTACTTCGACCACATGAGCGACGGCTGCATCAACGGCGTGGCGGAAATCTTTGACGGCGACTTCACCTGCACCTCGCGCGGTTGCTTCACGCAGGCGTGGAGCGTGGGCGAACTGCTGCGCGCCTACACCGAGGATGTGCTGCCTTATTTGCGCAAGCCGGGACAGAATCCTGAAAAGAACGAGCCTTTGGAGCAATAATTGAAAGAAATGTCAAATAAAGAACTGGAACCGCTCGTCAAAATTGAGCGCAGCATTATCAAGAAATACCGCCATACGCTGTGGCAGCCCTTTCTGACAGCCATCAACCAATATCAACTGATCGAAAAGGGCGACAAGATCGCCGTGTGCATTTCGGGCGGCAAGGATTCCATGCTGCTGGCGAAGATGATGGAACTGCTGCAGCGCTTCGGCAATGTGCCGTTTGAACTGGTTTATCTGGTGATGGATCCGGGGTATAATGCCGTCAACCGCCGACAGATCGAGGACAATGCCGCGCTGCTGCACCTGCCCATTACGGTTTTTGAAACCGATATTTTCCGTGTGGCGAACAAAACCGTTAAAAATCCCTGCTACCTCTGTGCCCGTATGCGGCGGGGGCATCTCTACAGTAAGGCCAAGGCGCTGGGGTGCAATAAAATCGCGCTGGGACATCATTTTAATGACGTGATTGAAACCACATTGATCGGTATGTTTTACGGTTCCCAGCTGCAAGCCATGCTGCCCAAGCTGCACAGCGACAATTTTGAGGGGATGACCCTCATCCGACCGCTTTACATGGTGCATGAGCAGGATATTATCGCGTGGAGGCGCTACAACGGGCTGACTTTCATTCAATGTGCCTGCCGTTTCACCGAGAATATTGCCGCGTCGGAGGACGGCCACGGCAGTTCCAAGAGGCAGGAGGTCAAGCAGCTTTTGGCGCAGCTCAAAAAGAGTAATCCGTTGATTGAAAAGAGTATTTTCAACAGCATTCATGCCGTTTGCCTTGACACCATGCCGGGGTATAAGGCGGACGGGGTGGAGCATAGTTTTCTCGAAAAATATTAAAATATTTTTCTCGAGAAATTTTAGCCCCAATCGAGAGAGCGGAGCAATATGCGGGAGTCCGGGGGGCGCCGCGCCTCCTGGCAGGGGGTGTGGGGGGCAGCGCCACCCGCAAGACGCGCTAAGAAGAAAATCATCTCAACTGAAAAACGAAAAAGCTACCCAACAAAGGGCGGCGCAGCCGCCGCAAGCGACGCGGCAGCGGAACCGCGAGGGCGAAAGCCCGATGCGGGAGCGGAGACCGGAAACGGGGTACCGAAAGAAAGAGGCAGAACCCCACACAGCAAGACGCGCCAAAGACAAAAACGGGGAAAGGCGCGCACAACAGCACGCCCTTTGTTTCCCCCCACAAAAAAAGCAGTGAAAAATTTTAAAACCCATTCCAACCAAATCCGCGTTTGCGAAGTTTTATCATATAGGAGGGATTACCATGGAGCAGCGGGCTGCCGATGAACTGATACTGTCGGTTGCGGCGGGGGATATGCGCGCCCTCGAAGCGTTATACAGCGGGATGTACCGCGAGATATACGGCTATCTGCTGTCGATGGTGGGCGACCCTCATGCCGCGGAGGATCTGGCGCAGGATACCTTTTTGCGGGTGTATAAATACGCGCCGAAGTTTGTGCCTTCGGGATACGGCAAATCGTGGGTTTATAAAATCGCGGGACGGTTGGCGCTGACCTACCGCGCCAAGAACAGCGTGCCGACGGAGGAACTTCCCGAAACGCTTGCCGATTCGCACAGCGCGGAAGACCGGGTGCTGGACGCGCAGCTTGTCACGCAGGCGATGGCGAAGCTCTCGGAGGACGAACGGCAGGTGGTGTCGCTGCATGCCGTGTCGGGACTGCCTCTGCGGGAAATCGCTCAGCTGCTGCGTATCCCGCTGGGAACCGTCAAATGGCGGCACGCCCAGGCCATCAAGAAGCTGAAAGTCATGCTCGGCGGCAATTTCTGAAAGGAGGCGGTGCATGTTGACAGAAAACAGCGATCTGTTTGAAAAAAAGCTGTACGAAAGCATTCATGCGGCGGCCGATACGCCGATACCGCCTTTTGACGCTCTGGCCGCAAGGATTGCCGCCAATGAACCCACCGAGAGCTATGAGCAGTTTTTCGGCGGGGAGGAAGGATATCATCTGACTGCAGACGCGGCGGCTGTGCCGAAGAAATCCGGCCCGGCATGGTACAAAACGCTGGGAATAGCGGCAGCGGCTGTGGCGGTGTTCGTTGTGGGCAGCGGATTGGTGATGGTGCTGCTGGCCAGTTCCATGCGCTGCGGCTCGGCGGGGCCGATGAATGACAAAGCGGCCTATGAAGAAACGGCGCAGGTCGCGGAATGTGACGATGCCTTTTACGATGCGGAACAGGGCGCGGAGGACAGCGCCAAAACCAACCGCGTTTCGGATTCTGATTTGCAGAAGAACGGTACGGAGGATTCTTCGCAGCAATAAAAACGCATACGGTGAATTCATGAGCAAAGAATTACCGTATGCGTTTTTTTATGGTTGTTCGTTTTCTTCCGGGTCGCTTTCGAGCGGGTCGTCCTCGTCGGGGTCGTCCCATTCAAACGCGTCGTCCTGAATGAATGCATAGAGCTGTGTCAGGATAAACGTCACCTTCTGCTGCCTCGTGTGATAGCTTTCCCGGTTCAGCGCCATGAAAAGACGCGGGCGGACCGAAAAAATATCATTCATGATGTAGCGTCCGATAACCTTGTTCAGACCGGGAAGCGCCTCCATGCGATTGTGTTTGATCATCATGCGCGCCGATCTGCCGATCTTATACGCGATCTGGGGAACGATAATTTGCGTTTCTTCCAATGCGTTGACCAATATTTTCACCTCCTTGTGAATATACTATACATGATAAAATCCGATTTGTCAAGAGTAAAGGCGGTTTTATACTACTTTAAGCTCTAATTAAGTATTTTATCTGTTTTTGTAATATCATTTTGTTGGGGTGATTTCATTGAAACCATTGAAACAAAAGGTCAGTATCACATTGGATTATGATGTCATTGAAAAAATCAAAAAACTCGCGGAAGAAGATGACCGCTCCTTCTCGCAGTATATCAATCTCATTGTGAGAAAATATCTGCAAACTCTCGAAGGAAAGAAAAAAGAATAACGGAGTCGGATGCTTCATCAATTACGCATTACGAATTACGCATTATGAATTAATGAACGGGTCTTGTTATTTGGATGGGGGTATAGTATAATAAAAGTATCCGGAATGTTCCGACAAAAGAACCGAAAGGAGTGCGGCAGATGGAAAGAGGCAATGTGCTGGTGATCGGCAATTCGGGCGTAGGCAAATCGACGCTTATTAACGCGGTGCTGGGCGAGGAACGGGCGGAAACCGGCTACGGAACGTCGGGAACCACCGATCGGCTGACCATCTACGAGAGCGACAAGATACCGTTTCGGATTATCGACACGGTGGGATTCGAGCCGTCTGTTTTCAAGGAAATGCGCGCCATCAACGCGGTGAAGAAATGGTCGCAGGAGAGCGCGGAAGAAACCGACGGGGATAAAAAGATCAGCGTGATCTGGTTCTGTGTGGACGGCACTTCCCGCAAGCTGTTTCCCGAAACCATACGCAGCCTTTCACGCGCCACCGCGATGTGGGAGAGCGTGCCGGTGATCGTGGTGATAACCAAATCCTACTCCGTCCCCGAACGCAGCGAAAATGTAGAAATGGTACACAACGCCTTTGCGCGGCAAAAACGCTATACCAAGAATCTGCGCAAGGTCATTCCCGTGGTAGCCTCCACCTATACGCTCAACGAAAGCGCCTATGCGCCGCCCGATGGCATTGACGAACTGATCGAGGCGACCAACGAGCTGCTTCCTGAGGGTGTGAAAGCCGGAGAGCACGACGTGGCCGTGTTCCGGCTGAACCGGAAACGGGCGCTCGCGCAGGGAATTATCGGCGTGGCGACCGCTTCGGCGGTGGTCGTGGGAGCGGTGCCGATACCGCTGGCCGATTCGCTGGTGCTGTCGCCCATCGAAATTGCCGAGATCAACGCGCTGGCGCAGCTGTACGAGATCAACAAGGACGAGCAGTCCAAGCAGTTTTTCAACTCTATCATCGAGGCGGGCGCCATCAGCACGGTGGCGAAAGCCGCTATCAGCGCGTTGAAAGCGATTCCCGGCATTGATCTGGCCGCGAGTGTGATCAACGCCATTGTGGCGGGCAGCTTCGTTTCCGCCATCGGTGAGGGAACGCTGTATGCCTTTGAGCAGGTCTATCTCGGTAAGAAATCCATCACGGACGTGGATTGGGTGAGAAAGGTCATCAAGTCGGAATTTGCCGCGAGCTTCCTGGAAAACGTTAAGGAAATCGCCGCCAAGACCTCCGACTCCACCGACAGCGGCGCGCTGGCCAAGGCGATTACCGAAATGTTTGAAAAAACGGCGGCAGACGGCGCGTCAAAGCCGAAGAAATTCCGTTTGTTCGGCAAAAAGAAGTAACCCTGACGGACGTTTATCCATAAGAGGCAGTTGCGTTTTTTTACACAGGATTTTTGCGGCATATTGCAAATGACGTAAAAATATGGTATAATTCAATCGGGGAGAGCGTCGATGGGGCGTAAAAGAAGGGAGAGGATTCCTATGGCACAGGAGACAGCGAAATGGCAGTCCAAAGACAGCGTTTTTGTCAGCTTATTTACCGATGTAAATTACGTGTTGCAGCTATACAAGGAACTGCACCCGGAAGATACGGATGTAACAGTGGAGGATATTGACGTCAAAACCATCCGGTCGGTGTTGGTCAATACCCAGTATAACGATCTGGGATTTTTTGTGAAAGACAAATTCATTGTGCTGGTGGAGGCGAAGAGCCTTTGGAACCCGAATATTCCGCTGCGCATGATGTTCTATCTTGCCGAGACATACCGCCGTTATCTTTTTGATTCCCAGCAAAGCGAACACAGCACGTCCAGAGTGACGCTGCCAAAGCCGGATCTTTATCTGGTTTACAGCGGCGATAAGCAGGTACCCGATGAGATATCGCTGAGCGAAATCTTTTTTGACGGGCATTCGCCGGTAGATGTCAAGGTGAAAGTGCTGGATCGGATTGATGAAACCATCTGCGGACAGTATATCGGATTTTGTAAGGTTTTTGACGAGCAGCGCAAGATCTATGACAACAAGCTCGAATGCGTCCGGGAAACGATCAGAATCTGCGTAGAAAAGGGTTATTTGACATTTTATCTGAAAGATCACTCAAAGGAGGCTGTTGATATGATGTCTGAATTATTTGATGAGGAATATCTGAGAAGCCAGTACAATATCGCGGAACGCCGGAAAAATTTGGCGGAAGGCATTGACATTGGTATTAAACGGGGGAGAGCGGAAGGAAGAGCCGAAGGAAAAGCCGAAGGTATCCTTAGCACTCTGGCCGGACTGGTGCAGGATGGAATCCTGACTGTAGCACAGGCTGCTGAGAGAGCTAATGTGTCCGTCTCCGAATTTGAAACACTGGCCGGATTGCATGCGTAAACTTTGTTCTCGCTCGCAAGGAGGCTGTTGATATGATGTCTGAATTATTTGATGAGGAATATCTGAGAAGTCAGTATAATATCGCGGAACGCCGGAAAAATTTGGCGGAAGGTAGAGCCGAAGGCATTGATATTGGTATTAAACGGGGACGAGCCGAAGGAAAAGCCGAAGGTATCCTCAGTACTCTGGCCGGACTGGTGCAGGATGGAATCCTGACTGTAGCACAGGCTGCTGAGAGAGCTAATGTGTCCGTCTCCGAATTTGAAACGCTGGCCGGATTGCGCGCATAGAATCAAAATGGCATTTCACAACCAAAAAACTCCGGGGAGTGGTGACTTTGTGTCATACTTCCCGGAGGTTTTTGTTTCGTGTCCGTTTTTCAAAGAGAATTGCAGCAAATCACGCAGAGAGGCGTTCAGTCCTTTTCCTTGTAATAGAGCATGCAATGGCAATATCCCTCGAAGTTGGGGTCTGCGATCTGGTCGCGGAATTCCTTGCACATGCATTTGGTGTCCTCGGTGGTCTCCCTGCGGCAGGGGCAGTAGCCGCCTCTCGCGTTGAGTCCTTTTTTTACGGTTTCCACGATGTCGGGATTTTCATTCAAACGAATTTTTGCCATACAATCAGACTCCTTTTTAGGTGAATCCATCTTACAGCAGGTTGGTGACGTTGTCAAAAGCAACCGCTGACGCTTTGATTTTCTGTTCGCTGCCGATGACGGTTTCTATGGCGGTGTCCAGCCATACTTCCAGATAGGGAACCAGCCCCTTGATGTCCTCAGGCGTGGCTCCGATGATCTGCCGTCTGAGAAGCTCCGTATCCTGCTTGGTTACGCCGCACAGCTCCCGCTGAATCTGTCCCATTCCCTTGATATAAGCGGGGCGCGGTCTGTCCATTTTGTTGAGTGCGCCGATGACATATTGACGGAAATCTCTCTCGGGCATATCGAGCGACTGAATATAGTCGATGACGCGGCGGTAGACGTTGTAGGTTTCGTCGAGGTTGGGGTCTCGATAGGACACCATAACCGCCGAGCCGGTGCGTCCAAAGGCAGCGCTTACGCCGTAAGCGCCGCCCAGCACACGCACATTCTGCCAGAGATAGTCGGTGTTGAGCAGGTGTTCCAGCACCGCAAAATACCCGCGTTTTTCCTGGGATTCACGCGGCATCATGCCGCAGAGGGCGGCATACTGCACCTGCGAGGGGGAGCAATAGGCGGCGCGGCTTTTGGCTTTGAGCGGCACATCCGCTTTGCCGGCAGGCAGGTCGGTTCTGTCGAGCAGCGCGGCGAAGTTTTCCGTCATCGCTTTGGCCTTGTCAAGGAAGCTTTCGTCGCCCACGTAGCTGAATTTCCAGCTCGCGCGGCGCATGAGGCTGGCTCTGATGCTCTCCATGGCGTTGATTATCTCCTGTTTGCGCTCGTCAAAGTGATCGAGCAGTTCACGCAGGAAAGCAAAGAACGTGTAGCCCTGCAAAGTATCCCCCCACGCGTATTCCGACATCCATGCGCTCATACCGATGCCGCGCGCGGCGATATTGGAAGCATCGAGCAGATCGCGTTCATAGCCCACACGAAGCTGGAGCAGCATGTCACGCATGCGGTCGGTATCGGAAAAGTCGGTTTCCAGCAGCATTTCGCGGTTCAGGTCAAAAGCTTTGTCGGCGTTTTCATAGAGGAAGCGGCAGTGCCAGTCCATATAAGGCACCATCTCGCCGCCGCTCGGCTCCGCGTTGGGGGTGCTGAGCAGATGGCTGATGCCGCCCGTGTAGCTGTCGATCAGGTCGGAAAACTCCGCGTAGCCGTGGGATTTGGTGTCCATCGCGCCGAAGAGCTCGGTGAAAATGCGGTAATAGGGCAGCAACGCCTTGTCGAGCGTGCGCAGGTCAAAGTACCAGTCGAGATAGGCGATGGAGTTGGTCTGGCGGTTTTGCCAGAGAAGCTCGCCGCCGCTGATCGGCACATGCACGCAGTCCTGATCGTCTGATGCGGGCGAAAGATCCTCGCGGGTGAGAATCGGGATTTTCTCGGCGGTTTCCGCGTCGTCCTCCGAGCCGCGATAGGCGTTGAGCAGCCGCCAGTCGCTCACGAGATCGGCAAAGTCCTCTTTGGCGGCGTTGACGCGGCATTTTTCGCTCAGCAGTTTGTCCTCCCGCGCGGTGAATTCCGTGTCGGGATACATCGTGACAAGCGTCTGATGCGTGTTATTGAGGAAATGTTCCTTGATGAAATTTTCAAAATAATCGGTAGGCGCGAGTTCCTTGAGCTTGTCGATGCCGTCGAAAAATTCCAGCAGCTCCAGCGGGTCGTCCTCGCCGTAAAGCAGCTTGGGCAGCATCTGGATGGCAAAGGCAATGCCCTTTGTCTTCCAAGTGTCCGCGTCCTCTTTCTCGTTGAATTCCAGCATCCGGATGGCGGAGAGCAGGCGCTCCTTGTCGATGCCTTTCTCCGCGACTTCTCGCAGGGTGTCCGTGATGGTACGGGTAAAGGCTTCCTTGTCGCTCTCGCGGCAGCCCGCGCTGACAAAGCCGAAGGTGGGGCATTTGATAATCTCGTCCACGGTGGAATAGAAATCCTCGCCGATGCCCGCTTTCTGAATGGCGTTTTTTACGTAAGCGCCCTGTGAAGAACAAAGCACGCGATCCAGCACACGGAGCGTCAGGTAATTGAGCGGCGTGTGGTCGATATGCACCGCGAAATTCCACGAGAAATACCAGCCGTTTTCCAGTTTGCCGTCGTCCGCCGGATAAGGGGCGGACGCTTCCCGGACGCAATCCGTTGTGAGGGGCGCCACATGATAAGCTTCCGTGCGGTCGTATTTGTCAAGATATTCGGTGGAAATATAGTCCAGCGTTTCCTCCTCGTCGATTTTGCCGTAGAGGAAGATGTAGCAGTTGGAGGCGTTGTAATGCCTGTGATAGAAGTCGGTCAGTTCCTCATAGCTCAGATCGGCAATGGCAAGGGGCAGACCGCCCGATTCGCAGGCATAGGGGGAACCGGGGAAGAGCGCCGAAGAAACCGCGTCTTCCATAAGAAAATCCGCCGAGCCTTCCATGCCGCGCATTTCGTTGAAGACAACGCCGTTGAAGCCCACGACCGAGGCTTCGTCATTGTCCAGTTCAAAATGACGTCCCTCCTGCAAAAAGACTTCTTTCTTTTCGGGCATAAGGGGATTGAATGCCGCGTCGAGATAGACGTCCATCAGGTTGCGGAAATCCTTCTCGTTGGTGCTGGAAACCGGATAAACCGTGAAATCAGCGTAGGTCATGGCGTTGAGGAACGAATACATCGACCCTTTCATGAGCTGCACAAAGGGATCTTTGAGGGGATATTTTTGGGAACCGCACAGGACGGAGTGCTCGATGATATGCGGAATGCCCTTGTCGTTCTCAGCGGGCGTGGAAAACGCGATGCTGATGGCGCGGTTGGTATCGTCAGTCGGCATGACAACGATGTGCGCACCCGTTTTGTCGTGGAGGTAAAGCTTTACCTCGCATTTGAGATCGCGGATATAGCGGCTCTGCGATAATGTATAGTGCTTCATGACAAACTCCTTTTTATGAATCAGTGTTTCATATCTATTATATCACAAAATCAACTGAATGCAACATCGGAATTTGAAACAATGGGAGAAAGCAGAAAAAAATGGTTGCGATAACGCTCCGTCGGTGCTATAATGAAAAGAAAACGCGCGTCTTTTCCACGCGCCGCTTTTGCGAGAGAGGTTTTTGCCAATGTCTGTGAGAAATCTGATTGACCTGAACCAGCTTTCCCTTGAGGAACTGGATGAAATTGTGGATATGGCGTGCCGCATCAGCCGTCATCCCACCCATTACAGCAGCGCCTGTCGGGACAAGCTGATGGCGACGCTGTTTTATGAGCCGTCCACCCGCACGCAGATGTCCTTTCAATCGGCCATGCTGCGTCTCGGCGGCAAGATCATCGGCTTTGACAACCCCAACTCCACCTCCGTCGCCAAGGGGGAGAGCCTGAAAGACACCGCGACGGTGCTCAGCGGCTACACGGATATCCTCACCATCCGTCATCCCGTGGAGGGTGCGGCGATGGCCGCGTCGCTCTATTCCAGTGTGCCGGTCATCAACGCGGGAGACGGCGGGCATCTCCATCCGACCCAGACCCTCACCGACATCGTGACGCTGCGCAATGTGGTGGGACGCACCGACCGCCTGGTGATCGGTATGTGCGGTGACCTTGCCAACGGCCGGACGGTTCACTCGCTCTGCAAGAGCATGAGCCGATACGGCGGCAATTCCTTTGTCTTTATTTCGAGTGAAAAGCTGGCCATGCCGGACTACATCAAGGAATATGTCACATCCTGCGGCTGCGAATATTCCGAGGTGCGCACCATCGAAGAAGCTATGCCCTATCTCGATGTGCTCTATATGACCCGCATCCAGCGCGAACGGTTCCCTTCGGATGAGGAATATCTGAAAGAAAAGGGCATCTATGTGCTGGACGGAAAGAAAATGGCGCTTGGCAAGCCTGATCTCTGTGTGCTGCATCCCTTGCCGCGCGTGGACGAAATCTCCTATGAGGTGGACGACGACCCGAGGGCGCACTATTTTCAGCAGACCCTTTACGGCATGTACGGCAGAATGGCGCTCATTATCCGCCTGACCTCCGACCACGGACACCGGACTCCCGAAAAGCCCGCGCCTACGCCCGGCTTTGTCTGCCGCAATCCCAAGTGCATCACGCGGCTGGAACACTATCTGCCGCCTCTCACGACCGACACGCCGAAAGGAAAAGTGTGCGCCTATTGCGACCATGCCGCTGACGATTTCGCGCCGGCGGAAAGCAAGTAGTCCGGACAGGCTATGGAAAAAACGGAAACCATCATCATGACAATCAGCGGAGGCCCCCGCAAAGACGGAACCTCCGCCCGGATGCTCCAATGCTTCACGGAGTCCCTCTTGCGTTCTTCCGGGGAGCATTCTTTTGTATTCCGGCATTATGACGCCTATGACTGCGGCTTTGCTCCCTGCACCGACTGTCGCGCCTGCCGACGCTTTGAGGGCTGCGTCCATCGGGATATGGAGGACTTCTGGCGCGATTTTGAAAACGCGGACGGCATTGTGATCGCTTCCCCGATTTACAATCTGTCTTTTCCCGCTCCGCTCAAAGCGATTGTTGACCGTATGCAGCGGTATTACAACGCGCGCTTTTTTCTGGGGAAAAAGCCGCCAATCGAAAAGTTTCGCCCTGTGGCGTTTCTGACGGCGGCGGGCGACCCGCGGGAGGACGGCGAAATGGCGGCACAACAGCTTCGCAGAATCTTTACGGTGACCCATTGCGAGCTGGTCTGTCACGCCATGATAGCGGGAACCGATGAAACGGGGGAGGAAGCGGAGGCGTTTTCCGCCGTGTCGAACTGTGTCGAAAAATTTTTGTTGTCAATCAAACCCGATATCACTAAATAATCACTAAGTGGATATAAAATATTCATGAATTTATGATATACATTTCATTGTATAAATATATAATTAGGATATAATGATAACTTGGGTTCATTCCTGCTTGTGAAGGGAATTGCTTTCATATAGAGTGATGGACGCGTTGTATATTTTTTCATAATTTGAGGTGTTTTATGATGAGCAATCCTTTGCGAATTCTAGTGGCGGACGATGAGGACAGAATCAGAAAGCTGGTGGGCGACTTTCTCACACGCAGCGGGTATTCCATTCTGGAGGCAGCCGACGGCGGCGAAGCGCTGCGGCTTGCCACGACCGAACCTCTGCCTGATCTGGTGATACTCGACGTCATGATGCCGGTGCTTGACGGATGGTCGGTGCTTTCCGAAATTCGCCGTCAGAACAATGTGCCGGTCATTCTGCTGACTGCCAAGAGCACCGAGAACGACCAGCTCGGCGGCTTCCGTCTCGGTGCGGACGATTACATTACCAAGCCCTTTTCCCCCAGCCTGCTGGTGGCGAGGGTGGAGGCGCTGCTCAAACGCGGCGGCAAGGTCAACGATACCAAGCGCACCTGCGGCGATATCAGCATCGACGAAGCGGCGCATGTGGCCTATGTCAAAGACCAGGCGCTTGAGCTGACCCCAAAAGAGTACAATCTGCTGCTGTATTTTCTTGAAAATCGCGGTGTGGCGCTCTCGCGCGAAAAGATTCTCAACGGTGTGTGGAATTACGATTACTTCGGTGATCTGCGCACGGTGGATACCCATGTCAAGCAGCTTCGTTCCAAACTGGGCGAATCGGGCAATATGATTGTCACCGTCCGCGGCGTGGGCTACAGACTTGAGGTGAGGTAGTTGAACGCGGGAATTGCGTATTTGCGCGCCTTTTTCAAGAAGAAAGCGGCGCTGGCGAATCATCTTCCGATCAGAACGCGGCTGTTTCTTATTACCTTCGGTCTGATTCTGCTGTTTCTCGCTATCATTTTTTGCACCAATTCCCTCCTGCTCAAACCGTATTACCGCTCGATGAAAGAGAAAAAGCTCAACGCCACGCTGGTGAAAATCGTGGCGATGGACTTTTCCGATACAGACGAGAACGGTTATGCCTCGGAAAATCTCAGTGTGAAGCTCAAATCCATGGAGGAATCGGGCAATTTGCAATTGATCATCCTCGATGAAAATCTCGATTTGTTTTACTGCCAGAGCGAGGGAATTCCCATGGTCAACCGATTTAACCGGCTGACGGGGGCGCGCCAGTGGTTCAACAGTGTTTTCGAGCTGATCGGGGAGAATTACAAGGGAGATGGCTCCCTGTCCTCACCTATTATCGGACAGCGGCGCAATGCCAAGACGCAGGTGGATTATCTGAGCCTGTATGCCGTCGTACCCATGACGGTGGGAAGCGACGGGGACACAGCCTATTTTTACGTGCTGATGAACACCCCGCTTTCCGCGATTGAGGACGCCGTTTCGGTATTCAACGATTTCGCCCTCATGCTGGGCGTTGTCGCCATGATCGCCAGCGGCCTGCTTTCGGTGCTGCTCTGTTCCCGTTTTGTCGCGCCGATTCTCAAGATCAACGACGCGACCAAGCGCATGGCCAACATGGAGTTTGTCAAGCTGGATATTCAATCAAAGGACGAGCTGGGACAGCTCGCGGAGAGCATCAACCATCTTTCAGCCGAGCTGGAAACCAAGATCAGCGAGTTGAAAGTGGCCAACGAACAGTTGAAGAAGGATATCGAGGAAAAGGAAAAAATCGACATCATGCGCCGTGAGCTGATTTCCAATGTCTCTCACGAGCTGAAAACCCCGCTTGCCATCATCATGGGCTATTGCGAGGGATTGCAGCTCAATGTCAACAACGAGGAAAAGGATTATTATTGCAGCGTCATCGCGGATGAGGCCGTCAAGATGAACAATCTCGCCGCGCGGCTGCTCAATGTCGCGGAGCTGGAATCGGGCACTTATCTGGATATCACGGAGTTCAGTCTGGCGGAACTGGCGGAAGATCGGTTGAAAACCATGTCTTACATCTTTGCTGAACACGGCATTACCACCGCGTTCCGTGCCGAGGGCGAATCGGTGATCCATGCCGATTACGGGCGCATCGAGGAAGTGATCAACAACCTGCTTTCCAATGCCCAGCATCATACGCCCGACGGCGGTAAAATTTCCATTGAAGTGACTTCCGACGACGCGGCGGTTACCTGTAGGATTTTTAATTCGGGCAGTCATATTCCCGAAGAAAGCCTTGACCGCATCTGGGAGAGCTTTTACAAGGTGGACAAGGCGCGTACCCGCAAATACGGCGGCTCGGGTCTGGGGCTGAAAATCGTCAGCTCCATTCTGCATATGCATTCCGGTTCCTATCGGGCGGAAAACACCGACGAGGGCGTTGTCTTTCTTTTCACGCTGCCCAAGGAATATACGCCGGAAGTATAAGAGCGAGTCGAACCATAGGCGAGGTATTTTTTGCTTATTTTTTTGATATAATTTTATAAAAAAATTATAAAAATTCTCTTGTCAACCGCTCTTTCATCGTGTATAATGATAATAAGCGCTGCGTCTGTCGGAAGATTTGGGCGCGGCGCTTGATTTTTTGTCAACAGGAAGTGTTTTTTTGTCTGCCGATCTGCATTGCCATACCACCATGTCGGACGGTTCGGATACGCCCGAATTCGTTGTGGGGCTGGCAAAGAGGCTGCACCTGTCCGCCGTCGCCCTCACCGACCACGATTATTACGCGGGGGATTACCGTGCGCATGAGATAGGGGAGAGGATCGGCATTCGGGTGATCGAAGGGGTGGAATGCTCCTGCCGTGACCGCGAACGAGGCAACAAGGTTCATTTGCTCTGCTACAACTGCAAATACCCCGAGGCGATGACGGAACTGCTCGCAAAGGTAACCAAGGCCCGCACCGAGGCGGTGATGAAAATGATCGCTTTGGTGGCACGTCAGTTTCCCATTACCGAAGAAGCGGTGATGGACGGTGTGAGCGCCAGCGGCTTTGTCGGCAAGCAGCACATTATGCTGGCGCTGATGAAGGCGGGCTATGCCAGCGAGATGTACGGGACGCTGTATCGGTCGCTGTTTCACGCCAAGACGGGAAGCTGCTTCGTTCCGTTTGAGGACAACGACGCGCTGGAGGCGGTGAAAGTTCTGCGGGAGACGGGCGGCGTGATTGTGCTGGCGCATCCTACCGTTTACGGAAGCATCGCTTCGCTGGATGATCTGATCGGAGCAGGCATTCACGGCATAGAACTGCATCATCCGGACAATACCCCCGAGCACAAGGCCGCCATTGCGCAGGCGGCACAGCAGCATGGGCTTCTGCTTACGGGAGGCACGGATTTTCACGGGTTCTTTACCGAAACCGGACGACTGAAACCTTTGGGAACCTGTACGGCGAGCGATGAACAGCTCGCGGCGCTGCTGGAAAAATCGGCACAGCTTTGGAGCGAAAATTAATTGGGTTGAGATGACGGGCGCATGCGTGCCCTTGCCAAGACAGAAACAGAAAAAATTTCGGAGGTCGGAACGATGACAAATGATTTTACAGATGACAGAGACGTAAAGATTTTCAGCGGAGACAGCGACGAAAACCGCGTGCCCGAAGACAGCGAATATGTCAAGCTGATCAACGAGAAAAAGGGCAGCCGCAACATCCGCCGCGCCATGCGTTTGGGCGCATCGCTGGTGATGGAAATTGACCGCTGCATGCCGGACTTGAATTCGGGCGTGTTTGCCCTGCCGGATGAACAGGACCCCATGCTGCTGCACAGAAGCATGCTGATGGTTTTTTCCATGATTATCGGTCTGGAGCAGTTCATCCCCGGCAAGGCGCTGGTGGGTACGGCGCTGAATGTGTTTTACGACACGCTCAAGAAAGAAGATCCCAAGCTCTATGACGATATGAGCGCCACAGGTTCCTTTACTTTTTACTATCTCGCTTACCGCCGCGACGGCGACCCCAAGCGCCGCGTTGCGCAGGCCTTTGCCATGCTGTGCGGCGACGAGAATGACGAAGACCTCATTCAGGTGGGCGAGGCGATCTATCATCGCTATCGCCATCTGGTCAGGGATTTTGTCGATGAGGTCGGCTTTGAGCCGGAGGACTGATTTTTTATCGTTTTCGTGTGGCGACAACTATTGTAAAAGTGAAAAACCGCGCTGTAACCGAAATGATTCGGGAACAGCACGGTTTTTTTGTTTATATAGGGAGTGATAAAAAACAGGAGGATTAAAAACGGTATTCCACCGGTTCGGCGGTAAAGGAGCAGATGACTGCCTGCGCGTTTTGCAGATAGAGTACCTCCATCACACCGTCATCTTCGCTGTACATCCCGCGCAGGTCGGGGTTAGCGTTGAGCATGGCCGTCCGTGCCTCCCGGCGGTCGTCACGTATCGCTTCGGCGGTCAGCCGCAGCCATCTGCCGTCGGGGGTCATGGAGGAGATTTCGACTTTCGGGTTGGCTGTGATCTGGGCATAGACCGACTTGCCGTTGCCTGTGATGAGGTAGAGCTTATTCTCCCATTCGCAGACCGCACCGAAGGGGCGCACTCTGGGCTGGTTGCCCTCCACGGTGGCCAGATAGAACACGCCGCTTGCTTTTAAAAATTCCAGAATTTCTTTCATGTGTTTGTCGTCCTTTCTTGACTTAGATAGTTTTACATGACGGTGATTTTGTTGTCTCCGACCGGGTGGGCTTCCTTGGTGACGGTGGGAACGCCGACCGCCACGGCAAGGGAAAACTTGTGTCCCTCCGGAAAATGCAGTTTTTCGGCAAAGACCGCGCCGTTTTCTCCTTCAAAGGCCCGCTTGCACATGCCGATAATGACCGAACCAAGGCCCATCGAATAAGCCGCCAGCGCGAGATTTTCGGCGGCAATCCCCGCGTCCAGGGCGCTCCACACGCTCTGTGCGTCGGAAGAAATGAAAATGACGGTGGGCGCGTTGTAAAACGCTTTGCCGTTGCGGGCCATCATGCGCTGTTTGGCGCCTTCATCGCTGCCCGACATGATGAGGCGGTTCACTTCCTGCTCCAATTCTATGATGGCGGCTTGTTCAGAACAGAAGGTAAAATGCCACGATTGCAGGTTGATGGCGGAAGGGGAAGCGGTGGCGGCTGCCATCAGCGCGTCAAGCTGTTCCTGTGTGAGCGGCGTGTCGGCAAAACCGCGGGTGGTGCGCCGATTGGCAATGGCCTCCAGAACCGGATTGTTTATGGTACTCATGTTGCTGCCTCTTTTCTTAATTATGTTTGTATTGTTACATCCCTTTGGCTTTGCGGGTGCAGGCTCTCATGGCCTCCATGACGGCGCTGCGCAGCCCTTTTTCTTCCAAAACACGCACCGCCTCGATGGTGGTGCCGGCGGGGGAGCATACCATGTCTTTCAGTTCGCCGGGGTGTTTGCCCGTTTCCAGCACCATCTTGGCGCTGCCCATGACCGCCTGTGCCGCGAACTGATAGGCCTGCGCACGGGGCATGCCGTCCGCGACCGCCGCGTCCGCCATGGCTTCGATGAAGAGAAATACATAGGCGGGCGAACTGCCGCTGACCGAAACCGCCGCATCCATCAGATGTTCGCCTATTACCTCGGTCAGACCGAAGCCGCCGAGAATGTGGCAGGCGTAGGTCAGTTCTTCCTCCGTGACATTGGCGTTGGGGGTAACGGCGGTCATGCCCGCGCCCACCATGGCGGGGGTGTTGGGCATGGTGCGGATGATTTTGCACTTGTCGCTGCCGAATCGGTCGGCAAGGGAAGCAAGCGTCTGTCCGGGCGCAATGGTGATGATGATCTGCTGCTCTGTGACATAGGGCGCAATCTCCGCGATCACGTCGGAGTAATACTGCGGCTTGACCGCCAGCAGAAAGACCTCCGCGTTTTGAACCACTTCCGTGTTGTCGGAGGTGGTGGATACACCGTATTCCTCCCGCAGTGTGTCAAGTCTTGCCGCGCTGATGTCAGACATAATGATTTCGTCCGCGCTGAAAATGCCGCTGCGAATCACGCCGCTCATCATGGCGGTCGCCATATTGCCCGCGCCGATAAAGCCTAATTTTTTCATAACAGGTTCCAATCCTTTCGATGGTGCTTTCGCGCTATCCGGAATGGGAAACGTCGGCTTGCGGCGCTTCCCGTCCGAACAGACGGTGTGAAAACAGAAAAATGTCAAATTGCCGCTGCTCGCGGCCGATGTAGTCACCGAGATGTTTGTAGATCACTGTCGCTGTGACAAGCAAAGCGCCCAACCATGCGACGCGGTTGGATTCCAGCCCTACGGTGAGAAACAGCATGACCACATAGCTTACCATGACACGCAGGCTGTGGGGGCAGATGCGGATCACTGTCGAAAACAGCACCAGCGGCAGAGCCAGCCAGAAAGCCATCCGCATTTCGGGCAGAAGTCCGAGAAACACGCCGAAAGTGACGGCAATGGCTTTGCCGCCGCGACGGTGCAGCATAGGACTGAAAGCATGACCCAGCACGGGGGATGCCATGACGGCCGCAAACAGCAGATTGTCAGCCGCGAGACTGCGGGAAGCAAGCCAGATCGGTACCGTTCCCTTGGCCAGCTCCAGCAGCAGACAGAATATGCCGCAAGGAATGCCGATGCAGGAAAAGACATTGCCGCAGCCGGGGTTGCCGTCCTTGCTGATCTGGGTAATATCCTTTCGGTACAGCCATTTGGGAATCAGATAGCTGTACATCACGCTGCCTGAGAAAAATCCCACGGCAGTCCACAATATGTAATGTGCCATAGAAAAGCCTCCGTTGGCCGGAACAGGAAAAGTCCGTCAAGCCGTTGACCCGCCGACGGATGGCTCCGTCAACGCTTTGACTCGTCCGATGACTGTCGAACATTATACCATATTCCGGGGGATTTGTCATCCGTTTCATGTGATTAATTTGAGAAATTATTTAGAATAAAACGACAGATATCCTCCGCCGCGTTGGGATTGATGTGCTTTCGCTGTGCCGCCAGCATCGCCTCCTGCGCTTCCTTGTCGCGCCACAGGTCATAGGCGGCCTGCGCCAGCGCATCGCAGTTTCCCGGCACGGGACTGCTTACAGACAGTCCCAGCCTGCCGAAGAAAGCGGCGTTGATGGTTTCGCAGCCGGGAATCGGATCGGTGTGAACCAGCAGCGTGTTTTTGACGGCCGCTTCGGTGGAAGTCAGTCCCCCCGGCTTGGTGAATACCATGTCGGCCGCGTCCATAAAAAGCGCCACCTGCCGCGTGAAAGGCTGAAGCAGAATATTGTCCTGTCCGTCAAACACCTTGGCGAGATGGGAACGCATGGCCTCGTTGCGGCCGCAGAGGAGAATGATTTGCGCGTCGTTTCCGAATTGACGAAGCAACGACTGCGTCAGGTCTTCAAGATGCCCGAAGCCCATGCTGCCCGACATCAGCAGCAGAATGGGCTTGTCCTGCGGCAGTCCCAGTTCCCGACGCGCCGTAGCGCGGTCGGTCTTTTGTCTGAATTTGTCGCTGACGGGAATGCCGAAAGGCAGCAGCGTTTCGCTGGGAATGCCTTTGGAGGAGAAATCTTCCGCCAGATCGGGGTGGGGAATGACGAAATAATCCGGCTTGGTTTCCTCCCAGAAAGGAATGCAGGTGTAATCGGTGGCGATGTTGACAAAGGGAATGTCAATCATGCCGTGTTTGCGCAGCGAAGTGAGGCATTCGGCGGGGAAGAGATGGGGAAATACGGCCGCGTCGTAGCCGCCTTGCCGGATGAAAGCCGCCAGTTTTTTGCGATACAGCACATTGGCGGCGTACACGGGGGATTTGACGTGCAGCGTGTTGGTGTTGAGATCGCTGACCGCGCGACCCACTGAATAAATCCAGCCGAACATCCCCGGAACCGACGTGGTGATGCCGACATAGGTTTTGTTGACGGCACGGGACACTTTCATGCCCGCGATGGCGAGCGCGTCCTCAAAATCACATTCCACGCCCATCTGACGGAATTTTTCATAAACAGCCCGTCCGGCCGTATTGTGACCTTCGCCCATGTTGCAGGATAAAATCAGAATTTTCATCAAAATCACCAAGATGTAAAGAATACGGAGAGAATAAAAATAAAATAATA
>CAMHAV010000040.1 GCA_946182865.1 uncultured Clostridia bacterium | reverse complement strand
TGCAGAATCTTTCCATCGGCTTCCTGATCGCCAACGAGGGCATTTCGATTCTGGAAAACTGTGCCAAATGCGGCATCCCCATTCCGGACAAGCTGCTTTGTGCGCTTGCCCAGATCAAGGGCGATGACGCAGAGAAAGGCGAATAAATTAAACAAACCAGCTCATGCCGGGAGAGACTTCCTCCTGCATGAGCTGGTTTTTGTTAGTAGAGGCAGAATCCCGCGCAAAAAAAAGAAAACCGCCGGACACCGTAAACACGGCATCTGACGGTTGATTGCTGGTCCGAGTGGCGAGAGTCGAACTCACGGCCTCTTGAACCCCATTCAAGCGCGCTACCAAACTGCGCTACACCCGGATTTCTGCAACGTCGATATTCTAACACAGCTGGGTCGAAATGTCAAGCATTTTTTTCAGAAATTTTGATTTTTTTTATTTTGAGGGGATTTCATCCGTTCCCTTTTTCAAATTGAATGATTTTTATTGTGGGATTTCCCACTTTGTTGTTGATTTTTTTTCGATATGTGGTATAATTGAAAGGAAACAATAGGACGGCAATTGGTGTAACAGGCTGACGCCCGTTTGAAGCAATGTAGGAATTGGCCGGGAAAAAGGTGGGCGTTCGAATGAGCGATAAAAAGATACAGGTGTTTTGTGACAAAATCAAAGAAAAACTCGGTGCGACCGATTGCCGGTCGTTTTCCGGAAGATTGGAAAGCCTTGTGGCGCTGATCGACGGACTGGAACTGGGGCCGAAGGATTGCATTTTTGTGTCCGCGCTGGCTCCGAGCGAGGTTGTCAAGGCGATTCTGGCGTGCGGGGCGAATCCCGTGCTTTGCGATGTGACCCCCGACAGCCTGACGGTGGATCACCGTGCGCTGGAGGCGGCTGTCAGACACATTATTTCGGGCGGGCAGGTTTATCCCAGAGCCGCCATTATAGAGAATTTCTGCGGCATGCCCTTTGCGTCCCGGGCGATCAAGAATGTCTGCGACCGCATGGGGCTGATTCTGATCGAGGACTGCGGTGAGGACTTCGGCGGCACATCTGACGGCGTGATGTGCGGCGCGGTGGGGGATTATTCCCTGATCTCGCTGGGGCGTTCGTCGGTGTTCGGTACAGGCGGCACCGGCAGTCTGGTTGTGGTCAACGACGGCACCGATTTCACCGATAAAATTGCAGGCTGCGACGGCAGCAGTTACCAGAGCGCCGATGATTTCTATACGGATGCGCTGCTGGAAGCGGCGGACGGGATGGATCGCGTGCTGGCATCCGGCCGTGAAGCGGCCGCTGTGCTGGAGGATATCCTTGCCGAGTCGGATTTCTGGGTGCAGCGCGGCAGCGGCCGGCAGAAAAGCTCCTTCGGCCGGCTGGCCGTCATCGGACAGAGCGAACAGCATGCGATGGCGGCGGCGGAGTCCTTTGCGTCGGCGGGACTTTCCGAATTTGTGCGCCCCGTGCATGTGCATACGCGCTCCTGCTTCAAGCACGGCTGCGGCGGCTTCAAAAATATCAACAACGCGGCGGCGGTTGCGCCCCGCGCCTTTTCCGTTGATTTATTCGGCGCGATTCACGCGGGTCGGCTTGCCCCGCTGACAGAGCATATCCGTTATGTCGCTGATACTTTTCATGAATAATTCTTTCTAAAATTAATAACACATCAAAAACACAAAGGGAGGACTGAACAGCTTTGGATAACCAACTTTTCAATCAGACGGCGGGTTCTGCCGATCTTGACCCAAGCGCGGGCTGCTCTGTCACGGTATTCGATTACAGCCATATTCCGGACGAGTATAACCTGATGACATTTGGCAAGGACACCGTTTCCTTCGGGCGTGACGATACCAACGATATCATGATTGCTTCGGATATTGTGTCCCGCCGCCACGGTCACTTTACGGTGCGGGACGGACGCTGTTATGTCACCGACGACGGCAGCACCAACGGCCTTTATGTCAACGGAAAAAAGGTCACGCAGGTGGAGCTGAAAGACGGCGACTCCATTCGCATCGACGATATGGTGCAGTCGGTTCGCAGCGGTATCAGCATGATCTTTTCCGATAAGAACTCCGGCGCGGATTGGAATAGTTTTGAACTCAAAAAGACGGTGACTACCGTCGGCCGGGACAAGGACTGCGACATCGTGATCGACGATCCCAAGAGCAAGCCGCAGATGGCGCAGATCGAGATGGAGGATCCGTCGCGTTTTGCCCTTCGCGCTTCCGCCGCTGACGCGAAGATTCTGGTCAACAACGAACTGCTGGGTGACAAAAAGCATGTCCTCAAGGATGAGGATGTGTTTGTGGTTGCCAATACCAAATTCTCCTATTCCAAAGGCTTCCTGTACTACAAGCAGGAAAAATCGGGTCAGTCCATCGAACTGGTGAACATCTCCAAATTCGTCCATCAGGCGATGAAAAAGGATAAGAAGATTCTTGATGATACCAGTATGCTGATTCTGCCGGGCGATTTCGTCGCCATCGTGGGCGGTTCCGGTTCGGGTAAATCCACGCTGATGAACTGCATCAACGGTTTTGACAAGCCTACTACCGGCAAGGTGCTGGTCAACCGCCGCGACCTTTACGCCAATTACGACGAGATGAAGGACAACATCGGCTATGTGCCGCAGCAGGATATTGTGCATGAAAATCTGACGCTGATCAGTATGTTGCGTTATGTCGCCGAACTGCGTATGCCCGAAACCGCTACCAGAGCCGAACGGGAGGCGCGTGTGAATGAAGTATTGCAGACCGTGGAACTGACCAAGCACAAGGATAAGCTGATCCGCAAGCTTTCGGGCGGTCAGAAAAAGCGCGCGTCCATCGCCGTGGAGCTGATGGATGACCCGGGACTGCTTTTCCTCGACGAACCCTCGTCGGGTCTGGACCCCGGCACCGAGAGAACCCTCATGCATACCCTCAAACGCATGAGCGACGACGGCAAGACCGTCATTATGATTACCCACAACACCAATAACATCCATCTCTGCGACAAGCTGATCTTCCTCGGCGCGGGCGGATATGTGGCGTTCTGCGGCAATCCCGCCGATGCGCGTTCGTTCTTCGGCATCCCCAAGGATCAGGATCTCACCGACGCTTACACGATGGTCGAGGAAGACCCCAAGGGGTGGGAGGAAAAATTCAACGCCTCGCCCTATAACAAGATCAAGACGATGGGTGAGCTGAAAGAGCCTGAACTCACCTCCGAACAGAAAAAAGAGCGCAAGAAGAAACTGAAAAAGGAACACCACAAGTCTTTCTTCCATCAGTTCACAGTGCTGTCGCGGCGCTATATCAATCTGATCTGGAACGATAAAATGCGCCTGCTCTTCTTCCTGCTGCAGGGGCCGCTGATCGCGTATCTTTTCTCGTTCGTTACGGTGGACAATACATTCAAATCCTACTTTGACGCGCAGTCCATGCTGTTCTGTCTGTCCTGTGCCGGTATCTGGGTGGGTCTGATGAATTCCATCCAAGAGGTCTGCAAGGAACGCAATATCGTCCGGCGTGAGTATATGTCGGATGTGCGGCTGAGTTCTTACATCTGCTCCAAACTGGCTGTGCAGACCCTGCTGGCATTTGTGCAGTGCGGACTGATGATGACGGTCTTTACGCTGACCATCGGTCTGCCCGAAAAAGGTGTGATCTTCCACAACTCACTCATTGAGATGATGATTACATTGGTGCTCATCACCGTGTCTTCCTCGTCGCTGGGGTTGCTGGTGTCCTCGCTGGTCAAAAACACCGACCGCGCGATGGTGTTCGCGCCGATTATCCTGATTCCGCAGCTGCTCTTCTCCGGCATCCTGTTCAATCTGGAAGGCGTTACGGAAGTGCTGTCGTGGATTTGCGTGAGCCGCTGGGGGATGCAGGCCTTCAGCAACACCGCCGATCTTAACGGCGTGCTGTGGAACAACCTTTCGCTCCGCTATAAGTCGGAGGATATGCTCAAGCAGGCCTACGACCTCAACCGCAATGCCCTTTATGCCCACTCCAAGGCCAATTTGCTCTGTGCGTGGGGCATCATCCTGCTGACCATCGCGGTCTTCTGCATTATCAGCACGCTCGTACTGCGCAGCGTCAAGAACGACAAGCGATGAGCGGCGAGCTTTTTCAAAACAATCTTCATTCGAGCGGTGACGTTCCGATCAACGGCGAGCGTTACCGCCTCGATGAGCTCATACACCAAGGCACTGACAGCCGGATCTACACCGCTTACCAGACAAACGGCGGCAGGGATCCGGCTGCTTTTTTCGCGGTGAAAGTGATCGGATGCGACAGGGGAGACGCGCGCTGGGAACGGGCGTTGGGGGAAATCGAGGCGGGGCTTCTGATGAGGCGGTGCCGCCATGCCGTGCGGCTGCTTGGCTACAGCGTGCGGCAGTCGGGAGCGCATGCGGAACTCTTTCTGCTCATGGAAAAACTGTCCTGCTGCACCGATCTGGAGCCTGATACGCGGGAGGTGCTGCGGATGTGCGCCGATGTGTGTGATGCGCTGGCGCTGCTGCGGCGGAAGGGATTGGTTCACGGCGATGTGAAGACGTCCAATATTTTTTCTCATCCTGTATGTGGCTGGCAGTTAGGGGATTTCGGCAGCGTTGGCCGTGTGGGGGAGATTGCGGAATACGGCAGCCAGGGCTACTGCGCGCCGGAAGTGTGGCGCGGGGAACCCCGCGACAGCCGCGCAGATGTGTATTCATTGGGCATGACCGCCTATCGGCTGCTCAGCGGCGGACGGCTGCCCTTTTGTCCGATGCCCTGCGACCGGATGGAAGACGAAGCGGTGTATCAGGCCATCGAACGGCGTATGAACGGAGAACCGATACCGCCGATCGGGGGGATTTCTCCACCCATCAACCGGGTGCTGTTGAAAATGTGCGCGTTCCGGCCGGAGAACCGCTATCAAAATCCCCGCGAGGCGGGGAGGGAGTGCCGCAGGATCTGGGAAGATATGCATTGAAAAAAATATTTACATTATTCCTATAGAAATATCGGTATCATAAATGTATAATAATTGAATAAAGATGGTTCAATTTTTGTATGATGTGGGGCGATGGATTGGATTACACCGAAAAGGAGCAAAAGAGCATTGACAAAGTCGCGCGGATGAACCGTTTTTTTGACAAGGTGCTGATGCCGACGGTAGGGGTATTGATTATCATTACGCTGCTGTTTTTTATTATGGACAGGGTGACGGAAAAATGGGGGAAAGGCGCCAATGGGGAAAGCGCCGCCGTGAGCGGTGAAGCGGCGCAGCAGCCGGAAGTGTTCGCGCTGCGGGCGAAGCTGCTGGCGGATTATGAAAAACATACCGCAGCTTTTGCGGATTACGGTTATGAACCGGTCGAGGGGTACGCGCAGGACTTGGCGCTCTGCAAGACGGTGGATGACGAGCTGACGATTTACCAGTTTTCCGACAGCGCGCTGGGGGATTTCACCATTGTGCGCTATGTGCCGTCGACGGAGAAAAAAGCGCCGTATGATTCCCTTTCGCTCACGGTTTCCTCCGAAACGCTGCTGAGCGTCATGATGAAACAGGGAGAGCAATCCTGCGCGGTGGCGTTTACCTCGGTAGATTTTTCTTCCTATAAAAAAGACGACAGCGAATCATATGATACGCTCATGAAAACGGTTTCGGATGAGGAATTAAAGGCGTTGTATGAGATTTTTGAGACGGACATTGAAAATCTCTCTAAGAAATGTGGATGACATGGAAAAACACGGGATGACAATCATAGAAAGGACGATATAATAAAATGAAAGGAAAAAGCATGGCTAGGCCGCTGGCGGCGTTTCTGCTGGCGCTGATGATCTTTGCCGGATGGGCGGAGGCTCCCGCCTATGCCGCGATGAAGGGCAAGACGGGCATCGGCATGGCGGAATGGGCGTTCCGTGCCTATAACGAAGGATGGACGTATTCTTATGGCGGCTCCAGCGCGGGCAAGGTGGACTGCTCCGGTCTGATTCGTTCCTACTGCAACGGGCAGGGCGGCGGCGCCAAGGCGCTGCTCAATGCTTCCTCGGTCAACGGCAGCACCAGCGACATGCCGCGTATTCACGGACTGGGTCTGTGGTGCGAGGGACACGCGGGCGTGTATGTCGGCAAGAACAAGGACGGCGTGGATATGGCGATCGACATGCGCAATTCCAAGGTGAATGTGGTCTACGCCGCCATGAATTCCCGCTACTACAGCCCGTGGAAGAAATGGTTTAAAATCAGCTATCTTTCCTATCCGACGACAGGATGGTACGAATTTCGCGGCAGCAAATATTATTACAAAAACGGCGAATTTGTGGTAGGCGCGGTCAAAATCGACGGCAAGACCTACGATTTCGGCAAGTCGGGCGCGCTCCAGGGGGAAATTGACTCCAGCAAGCTGACCACCACTACCAAGAAAACCACTACCACTACTACGACCACCACCACCACCACCAAAACTACGACGACCACGACAACGACCACCACTACGGAAAAAACCACTGTTACCACCGAAGCGGAAGTGACGTCGCGGACAACCGAAGCGACCACCACTACGGCCGCCACGGAACAAACCACCACGACGAAAAAGATAAAATCCACGACGCAAACCGAGAAACCGACGACTACCAAGAAATCGACGACCAAAAAGACGACGACGGAGAAAAAGGCCAAGACAACCACTACCAAGAAAACGACACAAAAAACAACGACGACCAAACAAAAGGGAAAGACCACGACCACGAAAAAAACAACTACCAAAAAAACTACTACGTCCAAGGGCGCTGCTTCTACGACACAGAAAAGTTCTACCACCAAAAAGCCCACTACCACCACCACAACGGGCTACAAATCGTATGAGGGCGGCATGAGCGGCGAGGTCGTCACCCGGATGCAGGAAAGGCTGACGGCGCTGGGCTATTATGACCAGGACATCACAGGCTATTACGGCCCCTTTACCCGCGACGCGATCAAAGCCTTCCAGAAGGCGCTGGGTGTGCTGCCGACCGGCATTGCCGATGAAGCGACGCAAAAAGCATTGTTTGCCGCCGACGCGCCTGCCTATTCGGAGGACAATTCCCTGATGAAGGACGACGATTATCAGGACGCGGAGGAGCAGGAGGAAGAAGAACAGACGCAGGAGGAAGAAAAAACGGAGGAAGTGACCGTGATCGCCGCGTCGGAAGGTATCGGCGCGCTGAGCATGAGCGGCAATCCTTACCAGTTTACCCAGAATTACGGAGAATCCGGCCCTTTGCAGACGATGGGAGTTTTTTCTTATCAGTCCCCGTCGGTGGTTTTTTATCGTAACGGGGAAAGCTATGAAGTGACCGAAGAAATGATGGAAAGTCTCGAAAACTGCGTCTTTATGTAATAGAAAAGAAAGGGCGGTGCTGCCGATATGCTGAGTGCGGGTATGATGCGACTGGTAATCTTATTATCGGTGGTATCGGTCTTGCTCCTGATCGGTATGATTATTTTCGGATTCTGGATGTTCGACTTTGCGCTGGTGCGCAAGGAAACCGTGAATTTTGACGCGGGCGACGATCTGCTGCCTCACATGGACGTGATCCGCTTCCGCAGCAAGGAGGCGCAGAACAAGATCCGGCAGCTCAGCTGCGAGGAGGTTTACATCAAATCCTTTGACGATCTGCTGCTCCACGCCACCTTTGTGCCGTCCCCCTATTTTTCGCGCAAGGTGGTCATTGCGGTACACGGCTACAACAGCTACGGCATGTTTGATATGTCGTCAGTTGTACCGTTCTTCCGCGGCATGGGCTACAATGTCATCATTGTGGATGACCGCGCGCACGGCAAGAGCGAGGGCAAATATATCGGCTTCGGCTGGCTGGACAGGATGGATGTGCTCAACTGGTGCCGCTACGCCAAAGAACGCTTCGGCAAGAACTGCGAAATACTGCTCCACGGCGTTTCGATGGGCGCGGCGACGGTATTGATGACCTGCGGCGAATCGGCACTGCCGCGGCAGGTCAAGGGCGTGATTGCGGACTGTCCCTTCGCGGGGGCCTATGAGGAATTCGGCTACATGATGCGCTCCAATTACAGGATTCCCGGGCGGCCGCTGCTGTATTTTGCCAGCATGGTGTGCAAGCTGCGGGCGGGCTATACCTTCGGGCAGTGCTCCACCATCCGCGCGGTGAAGAATATCCGCATTCCGGTACTGTTTATTCATGGCACCAAGGACACCTTCGTGCCGCCCTACATGACCAAGCGCATGTATAAAGCCTGCCGTTCCAAGCAGAAATATCTCTATCTGTGTCCTGAAGCGACCCACTGCTACAGCGCCTTTCAGGATATGGACACCTATGTGCGCCATGTGACCGACTTCGTTTACAACATCGACCACCCCGAAGAGGAGGAAAAAACGGCGGTCAAATGAAAAAATATTGCAGAAATAACGCCGAAATAAATGCAGGGCGAACAATTTATTTGGGCAATATGGCGAATTGTACCTGAAAAATGCAGGAAAATAAAAAATCACTTGCAAATTTAAGGATTTTGTATTATAGTTAATAGTAAGATTTTTGAGGGAGTGTTTTTTATGACTGCATTTAAAAATATGAGCAAGGAAGCGCTTGCGGAAACCAAAAAAAATCTGCAAGCGGAATATGACGCTTACAAGGCGAAGAACCTCAGCCTGAATATGGCCAGAGGCATTCCCAGCAAGGCCCAGCTCGAGCTTTCGATGGGTCTGCTCGATTCCGTCAACAGTTCCACCGATCTCACCGGCATCAACGGCGCGGATTACCGCAACTACGGCATTCTCGACGGCATTCCGGAGGCAAAGAAGCTGTTTGCCGATCTTTTCAATGTGACCACCGATCAGATCATCGTCGGCGGCAATTCCAGCCTGACGCTGATGTTTGACACCATTTCCTCCGCCATGGCGCACGGATTGCTGGGCAGCACCCCGTGGGCGAGTCTGCCGGAGGTCAAATTCCTCTGCCCTGTGCCGGGCTACGACCGTCATTTCGGTATTACCGAGTATTTCGGCATCCAGATGATTCCCGTCGAGATGGACGAGAACGGCCCCGACATGGACTTTATTGAAAACGCTGTTGCCAATGATCCCTATATCAAGGGTATTTGGTGCGTGCCGAAGTATTCCAATCCCGCAGGTATCACCTATTCTGACGAAGTGGTGAGACGCTTTGCCAATCTGAAGCCCGCCGCCAAGGATTTCCGTATTTTCTGGGACAACGCCTACTGTATCCATCATCTCTTTAACGACGATGTGCAGTTGCTCGACATTCTGGAGGAATGCCGCAAGGCGGGCAACCCCAACATGGTCTATATGTACTTCTCCACATCTAAAATCACTTTCCCCGGCGCGGGTCTGGCGGGTATGGCTTCCTCCAAGGAAAACATCGACGCGATCAAGAAGCGCATGATCGTGCAGTCCATCGGCCCCGACAAGATCAATCAGCTCCGCCACATGAAGTTCCTCAAGAACCTTGACGGTCTGCTGGAGCAGATGAAGAAGCACGCCGATATCATCCGCCCCAAGTTTGAGGTGGTGGATAAAACACTCACTGAGGGCTTCGGAGACAGCGGCATTGCCACATGGAGCAAGCCCAATGGCGGCTATTTCGTCAGCCTGAATGTAGAGGAAGGCTGCGCTAAGCGCACTGTTCAGCTCTGCAAGGAAGCGGGCGTGACCTTGACCAACGCGGGTGCGACCTATCCCTATGGAAAGGATCCGAAGGACAGCAACATCCGTATTGCGCCCACTTCTCCCACCGTGGAGGAACTCACCGAGGCGATGAAGATTCTGACTGTGAGCGCCAAGCTGGCCGCCGTGGAAAAGCTGCTGGGCTAAGTTGACATGACAAATTTGTAAAATATTGCAAATTTTCAGAAAAAAATCTTCCAAAATTGTTGACATATTCGGTCAATGATTTTATAATAAAGCTGTTACGTCCGTTATCATCGGTGTGATAACGGACTGTTTGCTTATGACCGAAATGCTGGTTCGCGCGGCATGGCGGGATATACGGCACAATATCAAGCAATTTTCAAGGAGGAAAACAAATGAAGCGTGTTGGCAAGCCGTGGTTTTTTGTGGTGGCAGCGCTGATTTTCGCTCTGGCGTACACTTCGTTCTTTGGCGTGTATGAGCAGAACGGCGATTTGCAGAATACCATTATTCGCGGCGCAAAGGATATCAGGTGGGGTACCGACATTCAGGGCGGCGTGAGCGTCACCTTTGGCCCCGAGGAGAATATCAACGCAACGGACGATCAGATTGAAAGCGCCAAGTCGATTCTGGAAATCCGTCTGGTTTCTTCGGGCGTTACCGATTACGAACTGTACGCCGACAAGGACAGCGACAGACTTCTTGTGAGCTTTCCGTGGAAGAACAATGACTCGCAGGACGTGGCGGGCACCATTCAGAGCCTTTCCCAGAGCGCGGAGTTGCTCTTTATCGGGGGCGCGCCCAGCGGCATTACGATCACTTACAATGAGGACGGCACGAAGACCGTCACCGATCTGAACGGTGAGGAATGCGACGTTGTCATCGAGGGCAAGGACGTCAAAAAGGCGGAGAGCGGTCTGGTGAGCGATAAGAACGAGATTGTGGTCAATCTCGAACTGACCGATACCCCCGCTGACGGAGAGGAAAAGAGCGGCAGCGAGAAATTTGCCGAGGCGACAGAGAAGTACCTCAACCAGCAGATTTCCATTTGGATGGATGAAACCTGCCTTTCCGCTCCGACCGTCAACTCCGTGATTGCCGACGGCAGCGCACAGATTTCCGGCAACTTCACCGCCGAATCCGCCAAGACGCTGGCTGACAATATCAACGGCGGCGCACTGCCTTTCAAGCTGGTCACCATCGACTATTCGTCGGTTGACCCCACTCTCGGCACCGACGCGCTGCAAGCCATGCTGATCGCGGGTATCATCGCGTTCTCGCTCATCTGCGTGTTTATGATTGCCTATTACAGACTGCCCGGCGCGGTGGCCTGCATCTGCCTGCTCGGACAGGTGGCCGGCACCATTGCGGCTGTTTCGGGATACTTCGCGGTATTCAACAGCTTTACGCTGACCCTGCCGGGTATCGCCGGTATCATCCTCTCGGTCGGTATGGGTGTTGACGCGAACATCATCACCGCCGAGCGTATCCGTGAAGAGCTTCGCAAGGGCAAGACCTTGGACGGCGCGATCAAGGCGGGTTCTTCCAACAGCTTTTCCGCGATTTTCGACAGCAATATCACCAATATCATCGTTTCCGCGATTCTGATGGGCGTGTTCGGCCCGCCCGATACCCTGTGGAGCACGCTGCTGACTCCCTTCCTGTGGATGTTCGGCCCTGCGACCACCGGCGCGATTTACTCCTTCGGCTACACTCTGCTCGTGGGTGTTGTCCTCAACTTCATCATGGGCGTGGGTGCTTCCCGACTCATGATCAGTTCGCTTTCCGGCTTCAAGATGCTCAGAAGCAGAGTCCTTTACGGCGATTACAGCGAAAAAAAGAAGCTTGCGCTGGAGGAAGCCGCCGCAAAAGCGTATGTTGAGGGAAAGGAGGCAACCGAACAGTAATGGTCAAAAATTATCTTTCCAAAAAGGAATTTGACTTCCTGAAATATCGCAACCGTTTCCTGCTCTTTACCCTTTGCGTGCTGAGCGTCGGCGTGGTGTTCAACATTGTGCGCGGCGTGAAGCTCGACATCAAATTTACGGGCGGCGCGATGCTGAAATATGCCTACTCGCTCGACGATACGGTGTCGGCTTCCGACGTTTCGGCCAGCGATACCATGAAGCTCGACAAAACGGCTGTAGCTGCCATCGTCAAGGACGTGACCGGACAGGATTCCGTCATCACCATTGCCCAGAGCGCTTCGGCGGAGGGCGGCGTCAAGAACACCGTTACGGTGGCCATGAGCGGCAAGAATACGATAGCGGAGGACACCGGCGATCTGGTGGCGGAAAAGCTTACCGAGCAATATCCCAAGGTGGATTTTTCGCTGCTCGAGTCCAACTCCGTTGACGCGACCACCGGCAGCGAGTTCTTTGCTAAGTGCCTGGTGGCAGTGGCTCTCGCGGCCGTGTTCATGATTATCTATGTGGCGCTGCGCTTTAAGAAAATCGGCGGTATGTCGGCGGCTGTGACGGCCATTATCGCTATCATTCACGACTGTCTGATTGTCTATTTCACTTTTGTCATTTTAGGCTTTGCCATTGACGACAATTTCATCGCGGTGCTGCTGACCATTATCGGTTACTCCATCAACTCGACCATCATTATTTATGACCGTATCCGTGAGAACCGCGACGTGCTGGGCAAGAAAGCTACCTATGCGGAACTGGCCAACCGCAGTCTGAACGAGACGCTGGGCAGAACCATCAACACCAACCTCACGCTGGTTGTGGCGGTACTGACGGTAGTCATTGTCGCGGCAGTCTACGACATCACCAGCATTATCACCTTTGCCGTGCCGATGCTGGCGGGCGTAATCGCGGGTACCTATTCCTCCATGTTCATCTCCAACTCGCTTTGGGTGACATGGCGTGAATACCGCGACGACAAGTTTGCGCAGCAGAAGATCGAGGCTTTCTCCAAGGGCGGCAAGAAGTCATCCAAGAAGAAGTAATTCTTTTTCGGAATGAAAACGAATGCATAATCAATCGGGGACATTGACGAAAATTCAGTTCGGAAATGTTCCCGGTTTTGTTTTACGAAAGGAGTCAATCATTATGACATTGGAAGAATTCAAGAAAAAAATCGAAGAGGACGACGAATATGCCCCCGGATGGGATGCGATTGAAGCGGCGATGGCGGAATTGTACCCCGGACAGGAACCGGCGCATTTCGGCACGGATATGCCTTCGCGCGCTATCTTTGGCGGCAACAATTACCTCGACGGCTTTTCGTTTTACCGTTCGCCCAAGGGTTATCTGCATCTGGTCAGCTTCGGCATGACCGTGCTGTACGGCGACGAGGAGGCTTTCGGCGGCGAGTACAACGGCTGGGGTTACGAGATGACCATGAAGCTGAAAGCCGACGACCCGAACGAATGCTTGTGGGCGGCGGATATGATGCTGAATCTCGCGCGTTACACCTACACCTCCGGCAAGTGGTTTGAACATATGCATTATCTGGCGGGCAACGGCGATTCGATCAACCGGGGTATGCCCGAATCCAAAATGACCTCCCTTTTTGTTATCAACGACCCCGAACTCAAGCCGCAGCAGACCGTCTACGGCGAAACAGCCTTCCTCCAGCTCGTGGGCATTACCTATCACGACGCTCAAATGCTGATGGAGGACTGGACAACCAACGCACCGCTTCTCTATGAACGCATTAAGGCGGACAATCCCGACTTCGTCACCGACATGGCCAGCACGAAATCCTACCTTTAAATCAATGCGTAATGCGTAATTCGTAATGTAGGGTTTTATTTTTATGATATAGTTCAAAAAGCACCCGACAGCCGATAAAAAGATCGGAGTGTCGGGTGCTTTTTGATGGTTTTGGAAAAATTGATTACGCAAGGCTCTCGATGATAGACTGTACATCTTTATCGAGACGGAACGAGGAATTTTCCAGGCTATAGTCATAGGAAAGACTGGCGGAAACTTGGTAGCCATTATCACCGTTTACTGTCCAAAGACATGCGACGTCTGATTAATCGTTGCCTAACTGGTTCCAGTATTCCTCAATAGAGTTACAGTCTTTTATGTGATTTTTCGCAAAATAAGCATCTGTACGGCATGTGAGTTCCACATTGGATTCATTTTCCCAAAAATAATACACAAGATATTCGGTGCCCGCATCGTTTTTGACGAGGACTTCTCCGCACGTATCATTGCTATAGCCGGGGTACTGAAAACTCTTGACGATTTCCATGCCGGCAAATACATCGGCAACCGCGTCTTGACCACCCGGAAAATCGCCTTTAACCCGCATTTTGAGTCCCATCAAGGGCACCGCGCCCTTATCGGCAGCCTTGTAGTCATCATAGCTCCAATAGGTCTCAGAATCGTTATATGCCTGAAAATAATAAGCACCGTAATCCCTGTCAAATCCGGGTTTTTCACCGGCGAAAATAACCGTCTCATTCCATGTGAAGTCATGTCCTTCGGCAAGTTTTACCAGTTCTTCTCCCGTCAGCTCCGTAAAGGCGCGGAACGTAAGATTTCCGTATGGATCCAAATATCCGTCTGTGACAGCGCTGTCGCTGCTGCTTTCATTCTTGCTGCCCGAGTTGTCCTTGCCGCAAGCGGCGAGAGAGAGAAGCAGCGCCGCTGTGAGCAGCAAGGCAAATAATTTTTTCATAGTGAAACACTCCCTTTGATAGTATGGTTACATCTTTGACACATCAATAATAAGGTTTTTCATTATCTGATTAATACATGTGCCGTTATGACTGCGTATCGCTTTCTTCCGGCTGCGGGACATTTTCTTCCCGAATATAATCATCAAACTGAATGATTTGATGATCGGCGTAGACGAGGTACAAGGCTCCGGTGTCTAAGGAACTATGCAGAATTTAATCAGTCATTTTCTGCTTAAAAATACAGTATGCTTGCGTGTTTCAGAAAGTGAAATGTATCAATTATTTCTGCATAGTTCCTAAGAAACGGAAATCGCGGGTTTCGGAATCGTCAACCTCGTTATACTGGATGGTGAGTTGATTGACGGTGTACTTGTATTTATCTCCTTTTTCCGCAATGGTGATCGTGTAGGTGAAGGTGTAATCAAACTCGTACTTGCCATCTTCAACAACGCCGCCCTGGTAAGAACCGGTTCCGTCCGCGTTAAACACAAGATGATTGGAGGTGCTGTTATAGATCCAGTTGTAGTGCGTCCAATTACCGACCAGTTGATTTTGCAATTCCGTAATGGCGGCCGCATTGTTTTCCTCTTTTTGTTTGTCCTTGCCGCAGGCGGCAAGGGAGAGAAGCAGGGCTGCGGTGAGTAATAATGCCAGAATTTTTTCATAATGACAACACTTCCTTAAAAAAGATAATTATAGTATAGCATTTGATTTCGTTTTACGATAGAGGTAAATTGAACAAAAAACAGCATATGACTTTTCTGTTTTCGTGAATCGGATGGTACTGTACATTTGAGAAGAATGAAGCGCTCAACGCAGCGGAGCGCTCAACTTATCCCCCTCAATTGTAAAATTTCGTTAAACTATTGAAAAAAAGTAAGGCGGAGACTTTACAATTTAGCCGTTTTTGTGTAAAATATTAAGAAAGTGCTGTGTCAAAGCGGCATTTGAAAAAGGATTCATCGGGGAAGATGAATCAAAACACATTAAGAGAGGCATGATGGTTATGCAGGCTAAATATTCGCGCGTGCTGCTCAAACTGAGCGGCGAAGCACTCGCGGGCGACAAACATTTCGGTCTGAACAATGAGGTGATTCAAAGAATCTGCACTTCGGTCAAAAAGTGCGCGGATATGGGCGTGCAGATCGGTATTGTGGTAGGCGGCGGCAATTTCTGGCGCGGCAGAAGCTCCGAGGGCATGGACAGAACCAGAGCCGACCACATCGGCATGCTCGCTACCCAGATGAACGCGCTGGCCGTAGCGGACGCGCTCGAACAGCTCGGCTGTACTGTCAGAGTGCAGTCTGCGATTCATATGAATACCATTGCGGAGCCGTATATCCGCAACCGTGCCGTGCGTCATCTGGAAAAGGGACGCATTGTCATCTTCGGTTGCGGCACGGGCAATCCGTTCTGCTCCACCGACTTAGCGGCGGCTCTTCGCGCGGCGGAGATCGAAGCGGACGTGATTTTCAAGGCGACGATGGTGGACGGCGTGTACGACAGCGACCCCAAGAAGAACCCCGATGCGGTCAAGTTTGATACCATTACGTTTGAAGATGTTCTCATCAAGAATTTGCAGGTCATGGACGGCACCGCCGCGACCATGTGCCGTGAAAACAAGATTCCGATTCAGGTCTTTAACCTCGAAAATCCCGACGACATGGTGAGAGCGATGGCGGGAGAAGCCGTCGGCACGATTGTTACCCCGTGACGATGCGTCCCGTAAAGCATATGTGACAGATAATCAACACAAAGAAGGTATGTACAATGAAAAAGACAATTGACGATATGAAAGCCAAAATGGAAAAGACGCTCGACGTGTTGGCGGATGAATTCAAGACGCTGCGCGCCGGCAGAGCTAATCCCGCCGTTCTCAACAAGGTGTCGGTGGATTATTACGGGGTACCCACTCCCGTCAATCAGCTCGCGGCGGTGAGTTCGCCCGATGCGAGAACCTTGATGGTGCAGCCGTGGGACACTTCTACCCTCAAAGCCATCGAGCGCGCTATCAATGCGGCCGATATCGGCATCAATCCTCAGAATGACGGCAAGGTCATCCGTCTGGTATTTCCGGCGCTGACTGAGGAACGCCGCAAAGAACTGGCCAAAGAGGTTCACGGCATGGGAGAGAACAGCAAGGTCGCTATCCGTTCCATCCGCCGCGACGCGGTTGACAAGCTCAAGGCCCTGAAAAAAATTTCCGAAATCACGGAAGACGACCTCAAGCAGGGCGAAAAGAAGATTCAGGATTTGACCGACAAATACTGCAAGCAGATCGACGCCATGAGCACTGACAAGACCCAGGAGATCATGGAGATCTGACGATTTTGCAACGCCGAAAATTTTCCAACAACGGTGTGCTTCCACTGAAATTTGAAAGCTCTCCTTACATAACCATGGCAAGGAGGGCTTTTATTTCATTATTATGACGGAAATGAGATGAGCGCTGTGTTTTTTAAAAAATCCGAAACCAAAATTGACCGTTCACAGAGAATTCTGCCGCGGCATGTCGGCATTATTATGGACGGTAACGGTCGCTGGGCTAAAAAAAGAGGTATGCCGCGACAGGCGGGGCATCAGGTGGGTGCCGCCAATTTTAAAAAGATCACCCGTTATTGCAACAGCATCGGCATCAAGCATCTGACGGTGTACGCTTTCTCCACCGAAAATTGGAAGCGTCCCAAAGAAGAAATCAACGCGTTGATGGATTTGTTTTACGATTATCTGATCGAGGCGCTGCGGGATTTCAGCGAGGAAAACATCCGCACGGTCTTTATCGGAGACGTCACCGCTTTCAGCCCTAAGCTGCAGGAACTCATCCGCGAAACCGAGGCGATTTCCGCGGATAAAACCGGTATGCGTCTCAACATCGCTATGAATTACGGCGGACGCGACGAGATTGTCAAGGCGGTGCGGGAGATATCCGCGGATGTGGCAGAGGGCAAGCTGCGTCCCGAGGAGATCGACGGCGCGCTGATTTCGCGCCACCTCTACACGTTCGACCAGCCCGACCCCGACCTGATTATCCGTCCCAGCGGCGAATACCGTACTTCCAACTTCCTGCTGTGGCAGTCGGCCTATGCCGAATATGTCTTTATGGATGATATTTTATGGCCGGATTTCTCTACCGAAAATCTCGAAGAGGCGCTGGATGAATACGCCAAGAGAAACCGTCGTTTCGGAGGTGTCTGAGTCCGCTATGAAAACGAGATTATTGACGGCGGCGGTCGGCATCCCGCTTGCGCTGGTCATCGTGATTGCGTCGGCCTATGTGCCGTCGGTGATGTATGCCGCGCTGTTTGTGCTCTGCATGATCGGTATTTACGAGGCGCTGAAAACGGCGGGCGCTAAAAAAGCTCCTGTGGTATTCGTCCCCTGCTTTGTGTATGGCGCGGTGGTGATGACCGCGCCGTTTGTGGGGGACACCGTCAGAATGTGCGGCACGGTTCTGACCGCCTCGATGGTGTATCTGTTTGTGATGTTCGCCATCCTGCTGAGAAAACACGCGGTGCTGCGAATGGAGGCGCTCTGCACTTCCATGATTCTCACCATGTTTGTGGCGTTTCCCTTTATGGTGGTGGAGCTGATTTTTGGCACCATCATGCGGCACCCCGACGGATCGCCCTCTTACGCGGGCGGCGTGGCGCTGGTCGCCTACTGCCTGATTGTGGCGTGGGTGGCGGACGGCGGCGCATACTTTGTCGGGCGGGCGCTGGGCAAACACAAGCTTGCGCCAGTCATCAGCCCCAAAAAGACCATCGAAGGTTCGGTCGGCGGCTTTGTTTCATCTATCCTCCTTTCTCTCGGCGCGGCGTATGTCTATGCCGATGTGCTGGGATATGTGCAGGGCGGAATGAATTATATCCATTTGACGATTATTACAGCGGTCTGCATTGTCATGTCCATGTTCGGTGATCTCTCTTTTTCGGCGGTCAAGCGGCAGTACGACATCAAGGATTTCGGCAACCTGCTGCCGGGACACGGCGGTGTGCTGGATCGGTTCGACAGCGTGTTGTTTGTCGCGCCGACGTTTTATCTGCTGCAATTCGTCCTTCCGATTCTGCGGTAGGTCATGTGAGAAAAGAGGCGTGTTTATGAGTGAAGTAAAAGATAATAATTATAAAAAACGCGAGAATATCGCCATTCTCGGCTCCACCGGTTCCATCGGCACGCAGGCGCTCGACGTGGTGCGCTGCATGGGGCTGAACGTTACCGCCCTCTGCGCCAATCGCAGCATCGGGCTGCTGGAGGAACAGGCGCGGGAATTCAAGCCGCAGGTGGTGGCCGTGATGGACGAAGCGGCGGCGGCGGAACTCAAAATCAAGCTGGCGGACACCGATATCAAGGTGCTGCAGGGCATGGACGGATTCATTGAAGCCGCCACCCTTGACTGCAACGATGTGGTGCTGAATTCCGTGGTAGGCATGGTGGGACTCGTCCCGACGCTCGCCATTATCGAAGCGGGCAAGGATCTGGCGCTTGCCAACAAGGAAACCCTCGTCGCGGGCGGTGCGCTCGTCATGAGCGCGGCTAAGGCCAAGGGCGTGCCGATTCTGCCGGTGGACAGCGAACATTCCGCGATTTTCCAGTGCTTGCAGGGGTCCCCCGGCGCGCATGCTTTCAAGAGAATCATTCTCACCGCGTCAGGCGGGCCATTCTTTGGAAAGAAACGGGAGGAATTGCTCGACGTTACGCCGGAACAGGCGCTGAAACACCCCAACTGGAGCATGGGCGCGAAGATTACCATCGACTCCGCCACCCTCATGAACAAGGGGCTGGAGGTCATCGAAGCGGCGTGGCTCTTTGACAAAGGCGTGGATGATATCGAAGTCGTGGTGCAGCGGGAAAGTATCATTCATTCCGCGGTGGAATTCTGTGACAATTCAGTGATTGCCCAGCTCGGCACGCCGGATATGCGTATTCCCATTCAGTACGCGATCAGCTATCCCGACCGCGTGCCGTCTCCCGCCGAACCGCTCGATCTCTTCAAGGTCGGCAAGCTGACTTTCTATCGCCCCGATACGGAAACCTTTGTGTGTCTGGCGGCGTGCAAGGAAGCCATGCGCCGCGGCGGTCTGGCCCCTGCGGCGGCTAATGGCGCGAATGAAAAAGCGGTGGAGCTGTTTTTGAAAAAGAAAATCAGCTTCCTCGATATCGGAAAATATGTCTGGGAAGCCATGGAACGTCAGCCGAAAGTGGCGTCTTTCACAGTGGAGGATGTTCTGGCGTGTGACAAGGCGGCGCGCGAATACGTAATGTCCGCTGCGGGAACGATATAACACGGAACGAAATAACGGATAAAAAAGGGGAGTGGTTTTTATTTCTGTACTCAATATTATCATCACTGTCGTGGTGGCTGTGATTCTCTTTGCGCTGATTATCGGCATCCATGAGTTCGGTCACTTTATCACGGCAAAAAAATTCGGCGTGAAGGTCAATGAATTTGCGCTCGGCATGGGGCCGAAGATTTTCTCCCATCAGGGCAAGGAAACGCTTTACTCGCTGCGCCTGATTCCCATCGGCGGCTACTGCGCCATGGAGGGCGAGGACGAGGACAGCGACGACGAGCGCGCGCTCAATAATAAAAAATGGTGGCAGCGCGCCATCATTCTGGCGGCCGGCGCGACCATGAATATCCTGCTGGGTATCGTGTTTATGTTCATCATTCAGGTGCAGGAGCCGTATTATGCCTCCACCCAGATCGCCTATCTGGTGAGCGATTCCACCAGCATGAACGCGGGTGTGCAGGTGGATGACGAGATTTATTCCATCAACGGCTATCGCACCTTCTGCGCTACCGATATGAGCTTTGCCCTTTCCACCGCCAAGGACGGTGTGCTGGATATGGTGGTCAAGCGCGACGGCCAGAAGCTGCATTTTGACGGTTTGCAGATGAAGGTCGTTTCCTACTCCGACAATGTGGCGGTGACGCAGATTGACTTCAAGGTCTACCGCGTTGATAAAAGCGTCAAGACGGTCATCGGCTCGACATTTTCCGAAACGCTCGCCTTTGTGCGCATGATTTATTCCAGCCTGATTATGCTGGTGACGGGAAAGGCGGGCTTCAATGAAGTATCGGGGCCTGTCGGTATGGCTTCCGCCATCGGTCAGGTCGCGGAGGAAGGCTTCAAGAGCAGTCTTTGGGACGGCATCAACAATATCGTTTACTTTATGACGCTCATTACGGTCAACCTCGGTATCTTCAACCTGCTGCCGCTTCCCGCGCTGGATGGCGGACGGCTGCTGTTCGTGCTGATCGAAGCGGTGCGCGGCAAGCCGATTGATCCGGAGAAAGAAGGCATTGTCCACTTTGTGGGCTTTGCGCTGTTGATTCTTCTCATGATTGTTATCACCATCAAAGACGTGTGGGCGCTGTTCTGAGGGTGCCGCTGATGAAAAAGAAAGCATGTTTGTCGGTGCTGCTGCTCACGGCGCTGCTGCTGTGCGTGGCTGTGTCGTGCGGGAAACAGAAAGAGGCACTCTCCTGCCGTTCTTTCACTGTGTACGACGTAAAGGCGCCGGCGCGGAAACTGACGGCGGAAGAACTCAGCGAATACCTTGACGGCGTGACCTATCGGGAAGCCACACCGCGGCAGTGCAGTTGCATTGCTTCCGCCGCCCGCTGTGAAGAACTGGTGCTGTGGAAAGGAAGCAAATTCGGCATTTTCACCACCGAAGAAGGGGAGCAGCAGCAAATCAGAATCAGCTTGTACGGCGGATTCTTTTCCCTGCTGGATGAAAACGAACATCCCCAGCGGGAAGGACAGGCGCAGATCGGGGAGTATTATTCCATTGAGGAATCCCATCTTGCGGACTGGAACGAGCTGATTGACGTATCATAAAAAAAACACCGTATGCAGCTTTTCGGATGAAAGGGCCATACGGTGTTTTTATTTCGTGTTAAAACAGGGAAGTCTGTTCAAAGCAGTCGTCGGGAAATTCATTCAGATAGGCAAACACCTCGTCGGGACGGTACAGAATGCCGTGTGCGCGGCAGGTGTCGCAAAAAATCCGCATGAGCCGGGAACTGTTGGGGGAGGGGATCTGATAGGCGTTGCCGTAGAGGGAGATGTACCGCTGCTTGAGTCCGGGAAAATGCCTGTCGAGCGCCGCGTAATAATATTCGCGGTCGCCCTCCCGCAGCGTCATACCCATGCCAAAGCAAACAATGCCTTTGACTTCTGCTTCAATGCAGTAGTCCAGAATCCCCCGCAGATTTTCCTCGGTGTCGTTGAGAAAGGGCAGGATAGGGCAAAGCCACACCACGGTGGGAATGCCGTTGTCCCGCATGATTTTGAGCACTTCAAAGCGTTCGGCTGTGGTGGAGACATTCGGCTCGACGATGCGGCAGAGCGATTCGTCATAGGTGGTCAGCGTCATCTGCACCACGCATTTGGACTGGGCGTGGATGTGTCTGAGCAGGTCGAGATCGCGCAGAATGCGGGAGGATTTGGTAAGAACCGTCAGTCCGAAGCCGTAGCGGTCGATGATTTCCAGACAGCGGCGGGTCAGGCGCAGTTCTTCCTCGATGTGCAGATAGGGGTCGCACATCGCGCCGGTGCCGATCATGCAGCGGGTTTTCTTCTTGCGCAGCGCCCGTTCGAGCAGTTCCGGGGCGTTGCTTTTGACCTCGATGTCCTCAAAGTCGTGGGTCATGCCGTAGCATTTGCTCCGTGAGTCGCAGTAAATGCAGCCGTGGGAGCAGCCGCGATAGAGATTCATGCCGTTGCCGGCTCCGTTTAATCCGCTGGACGCGGAAAGGATTCCTTTGGCCTCTACCTCGTGCATTTCGGTCACATCCTTTCGCGAAAAAGATTTCTCCCTTATTGTACCATATCCTTGCTGAAAAGTACAGACTGCGGTGGAGATGTGACCGGGAATCAATTTTTATATCGTGCTCTATTACTTTGAAAAGATAACCCTGTTGTTTTTTTTGCAAGGGTGCGTTTTGTAACGTCATCGGGCGCGGGGCGCAGGCCAATAGAGGCTGGAACGATGGCCGCATTTTGGATTTAAAAAAAAGGGTATCTTCCCCTCCCGTTACCGGGCTTTTGCCTCGATGCACGCGACGGGGGCGAATATTGCCAGCGGTAACTCCTTCTACAGAGGCAGCTCCGTTGAGGCTGGCAATCCGCGCAATTGGCCTGATGGGTTTTGTCATGCGTATTTGTAACCTTTTTGTAATCGGGTCGAGGGTTGCT
>CAMHAV010000039.1 GCA_946182865.1 uncultured Clostridia bacterium | reverse complement strand
CGCAGGATGACGGATACGGAAGAACTTACCCGCAGGATGACGGATACGGAAGAACCTATCCGCAGGATGACGGATACGGAAGAACCTATCCGCAGGATGACGGATACGGAAGAACTTATCCGCAGGATAACGGATACGGAAGAACTTATCCCGAACGCCGACGCAGTGCGGACAGCGGCCGTCGTTCCTCCTACGAGCCGACCGATTATGAGCCGTCCGAAGGAAATGGCAGCAATCTGCCCCTTTATCTTCTGGCAGGACTCGCTGTCGTAATTCTGGTTGTCATTCTCATTGCGGTTTCTACGGCATTGCTGGGTAAAGGCGGCAAAAACAAAAACAACGCCGACACACACACAGGTGTGTCCGATTCTGACAACGGACAAGCTACCATCATCGGCTTTGACGATAACGACGATGAGGAAGAATCGGGCGAGACTTCCTCGGCTGTCAACTACAAAAACTTTGTGGGCACATGGCAAAAAACCGACGTCTACGAATCCCGCAAGGCCACCGTCACCGTGAACGCGCAGTATGACGACAGCTTTGATTTTACACTGGAAATGTGGTCGGGCGGCAAATCCGCCGTCATCACGGGAACCGCCTTCTTCACCGACAAATCCACCGCCGTTTGCAAGAAAAGCGCTGCATCCATCACACTGGAACAAGGCTCGCAGTATCTCTCCATCTATCATTCCGGCAAAAACAAGGCGTTCGGCATTGCCGACGGATTTGAAATCGACGGAAAATTCACACAAAGCACGCCGAAATACATCAAGGAAGAAGAAACCGGTGGCTATGATTACAATATTTATCAATCCGAAGCGGTCGTAAAAGCGCTTTCCTCCACTCTTTCTTCCGAGGATTACGCCCTCTATCAGGAAATGATGACCAAGGGGCTGAAATCCCCCATTGCCTACGAACGCACCCTTGACAAAAACGGCAAGAAAGTCAATGTGGACGCGGAACTCGACGCCGTCAAATATTACGCGCATCTCAGCGGGGTCGCCGCGGACATGATCTTCATCTGCTCCAACGATGCAAAGATCTATGTGCTGTTTTACGACACCGAAGAAATGCGGTACTACACCAACGACAAAAATTATGCCTCTCAGATGCCCGCTTCCTTCCGGGCGGTGGAAAAGGCCAACAACCAAAAGGCCGTTTTCAAGTAATCATGCGCTGCTGCCTTTCTGATGGGCAAAACCGGAAACCTCACAGGAAAGGATGAATCAAAAACGTGAGCACATTCAGCTTATTGCTTTTGCTTCTGTTTTTACTGGTGTTTGGCATACGTATCTTTATGTACTGTGTCAACATCGACATGCCGAGGGTATCGGACATCATGACACTGCTGCTGCTGCTCATGATCCTCGCTGAGATTATACTCGCTATTTTTGAATTTCCCGCCATTGTGATTGACGGCATAGTGTTTATTTCAATGGGAAACAAGGCCATTGCCGTGGGCTGCGGCATTGTGATTCTGATCGTCACCGTATTCGTTTTCATCATGATCTATCCCAAAATTCCGTGGCTGCGTCTGCTATCCTTTTCTCCCCTGAAATACGCTGTGATCGGCTTTATTCTCATTCCTCTCGTCATCTACACCGAGCTTTTCAACGGCAGCTATTCCTTTGACAATATGGAGGAATACAACGATTTCAAGCAGAACTTTTCACAGTATGACAGGCATTTCTGGCCTACGAAATTCATCAAACATACCGAGGACAACGGTCGCGATTTTATCGTCACCTATTCCGTCTATCCGTGGGATGTAGAGATTCCCGACGGCAAACAGTTCGCCTACAAGGTCATCACCTTCTACTCCACCGATGAGTACAAGCAGATTTTAAATTATTATCCCTTTACTTACAAGCTGTACGCCGGCGTCAACTCGCTCCCCATCGAACACGATACGGAAAAAAACGTTTCGTCCAGCGATTTGAAGACTGTCAGCGAGTCTGATGCGATCGGCTGATTCCATCTGCATGGATGTGTGGATTCATTGACATATAACAGCAGTATAAGCACTGCATATTGAAAGGAATGTACCAAGCAATGAACGAGTTGTTCAACAAAACCTGCCTGACAAACGAAACTGAGAAAAATACTCTTGTGGCGCTGCTGGAAAACAGCAAAAAGAACCGTGTGAAATCCGTCGCTTCCCGTTACGGCGTCAAGCTCTCCGATAAAAACACCAAACAACAGATGACGCAGGCCGCTGCTCCCGCAATAGAAGTCAGTTTCGGCATCAAACTCAAGCAATATTCCAAGGAGGATCTGGGATTGCTGCTCGACTGCTTCCGATACAGCGAGGTCAGTGAGGCAACCGCTGCCGCCGTTGCTGCCTCCGCGCCGTTTGAGGACGGCGGCGTGTATCTGACCGCCAAAAAAGACAAGTATTATCCCATCATTCCCCGCGAACTCGCAGGCAAAATCATGAGCCGCTGCGTGTCGCGTTACTTTGGAGGCGACGAGAGCGAACTGGCCCGCACCGCCAAGGCGTGTGCCCGCATACACGGCGTGTTTACCCCCGAATTGCTGACCAAAGCCGTCAATGCCGCTTATGGCGCCAATGTGACCGGACAGGAAGCGGAGCAATATCTGTCGGGCGCACAGGCGGAGGAATTTACCTACGCCGACGGTCTGGCCACCTATACCCTCGGTTCGCCTGCCGCTGTCAGCGGATTGGCTGAGAATCTCGATTATGACCTGCCGTCCCGCAGGGAAATCGAAGCTTACGCTTTTTACGGGCTGGATACAAGCGATTACTATTACCGTCAAATCGTCAATCTGGTGTACAACAATGCGGGCAATTCCTTTGACAAGGCCAACGAGCTGATGAGATTCATCGCCAACTGGTGCGTCACCGACGGTCAGATGCCGTCACTGCTGCAAGCCATCGAACAGGCGCAGCTCACCATTACGCAGCAGCAGTTCAATTTCATTCTGGACATGGTGGGAGAGTTGGCGGCCAAAACCCGCCGACAGAGCCTGAAAGGACACCGTTACAACGAGGTAGAAGGAACCGCCCCCATCGTCATGCCGCAGATCCAAGTCGTCGCCGCCAAGCCGGAGCCTGTCAAAATCGCCCCGAAGATCGGCAGAAACGACCCCTGTCCCTGCGGCAGCGGCAAGAAATATAAAAAGTGCTGCGGGAGAACTCAGTAATGCTGCCCTTCGTCTTTGACCCCGAAAACAGCCTTCCGGATTATCGGTGTTATCATCCCACCAAGCCCGTCACCGTGCTGCACTATGAAATGCCGGCAGACGAGCTCGATCAGATCAGCATAATGGTTGCCGTCTCTCTCGATCAGACGGAGATGCTCTCCCGCGCCGAGGATTACCTGTGGCAGCTGCAAAACAGCGGAGAGGAAGCCGCCCGCTTTTATGGAAGTCTTCTCAAAGCCCCTCTGCCGGACGACTGGTTTGACACACTGGAGGTCTATAGCGCGGAGATCAGCCTTGCGTCGGAAACCGATTACAGCGCGGTCATCACCTGCGGCGACAGCATCTTTCCCGATCACCTTCTCGAAATGTACTGGAACCAAACCCGCGTTACCGACGTTCTTCTTGACGGCTGAAACAAAAAATCCCTGTGAAGTCTTGTGATGAAAACTTCACAGGGATTTTTGATTGCCTATGATTTATGACGGCTGGTCGGATTCCTCCGTGTCACTGCTCCCGGCAGCCGCCGTAGTGGAAACCGATTCGCCTTCGACCGATTCCGGCGCAGTCTCTCCGCTGCGTACTTCTGACGAAACCGTTTGGGAAGAAGCTGTCTTGGAGGAACCGTTTTTGGAGGAAGCGGTCTTTGCAGGATCAGCCGAGGAAGATGTGGAAAGAGAAGCAGAGGTTTCACTGCTTTGCGTCTCCTGCGACTCTGCACTTTCAACGTCCTGCTGCTCCTGCGTGGGGGCGGTCGTTTGAGAGGAACCGGCCGCGTTGCTCTGGGAAGTTTCGGTGCTGACAGCCGTCTTGGTTTCACTCTTGCAATAGCTCTTGTTGAGGAAAAGAATACCCGCTACCGCGTTGTCCCTGATGGCGTATTCCAAAATCCAGCTGCCTGTGGCATAATCGTGCTCCATAATGGAATTGCAGCCGTACTGCACCACATATTCACAGTCGGAGAACGGATAGGCATGCGGTGTGGAAGAATAATATTTGTCCAGATAGCTGCCCATCGTGTAGAACCTGCCGCCTACAAAGGTATAGACGTTTTCCGCCGAGAGCAGCGTATTGAGCTTGGACTGTTCACGAATGACGTCGGACGCCTTATAAAGTGTCGTGGCGCCGCCGTTGACGCAAAGATAACTGTCGGTCACATCGGCCAGAGAACTTCCCACACCGAGAGAGCGCACAGGAGCAATGGCAAAACGGGAGGATTTCCAGCAGATAGAGGCTATGTTGCAGCCTGCTTCTTTGTTTTCCGCAAACCAATCCCAATCCGTAACGGACACCGTGTTTTCCGCGCCGCTTGTTTTGCCGTCAATCGTATAGGGCACATTCTTTGCATGCAGCGGCTTAACGTCAAGCGTCACGCTGCCGTCCTCCGACGTGAGCGAAACGCTGATACAACCTTTCTTCTCATACTCGGAGGTATCCCACCGATAAGAGGTGGGATGCAGTTTCTCCACAAAATCGCCCAGCGTGTTCAGATGGCTGGCAATGGAGGAAACGTCGCTGTAGCAGAACGGCTCTTTGCCGTTGGACACCGTCGGTTCCGCCTCTGCTCCGGTCGTCTGTGTCACTTGGGAGGATGCAGTCGTCACCGCAGTTGTAGTGACAGTGGTCTGTTCCGAGGTGGTGGATGCAGCGGTGACTTCGGTCGTGGAACCTGCCGTTTCGTCGGATGCTGCTTCAGCGGGCTTGGTCTGTTTCTTTTCCGCTTTCACCAATTCCTTATATACCTTATACAGCTTTTCCGAATCCTCTCGGCCCAGGTCGTATTCAGGTATATCGTCAAAGGGAATCACAACGCTCTCTGTCGGTTGGCTGACACGGGTGCTGATATGGGAGTTGACGGCCACGCTTTGCTTGATGGCGGAAATTTGCGACGCTATCATCACCGACATGATAACGGATACCGACAGACTGATCCCGATGATCCGGCTGACCAGACGGTTATTCCATTCCCATTTCATACCTGATAACTTCCTTTCTTTACGCCATGATCGGCGGTAATGATCAACGGCTCTTTTCCGTTTTTTCTTTTCTCCCCCGCGGGTTTAATCGTCCGCCCCGGACATGTGGAAATAAACGCCCATGACCTTGGAATTCATGGTGGCGTATTCAATGTACCACTGACCGGAGGTTTCGGTGGTATCTACAATGGAATTGAAGCCGTAGCGGATGACGTTTTTGCTCGTCGTCGCAAAGGGATAGGCGTCGTTGTTGTCCTTATAGTAGTAGTCCAGCAGCGTGGTGGTTTTGTAGATCTTGCCGCCGACATACGCCGACTTGGCGTTCTTGTAGGCTTTCTGCTTTGCCGCGTCGCTGACCACATCGGCAAAATCATAGAGCAGATAGCTCTTTTCGGGATTTTCCAGTTTGTAATAGGCCGCCGTAATATCAGCGTAAGCCGTGCCGATTTTTACGCCTCTGGGCAGCGTGAATTTCATCTTGTTGGAGAACCACACGATTTCGGTCACGCGGCATTCTTCCTTTTTGCTCTTGTCATAGACTGTCCAGTCGGTCACATCAATGCCCAGACCGTTGGTTTCCCCGTCTACCGTGTAATCGTCGGATTCATAAGGAACGCCGATCACTGCGTAACTGCCGTCGGCGGCAATCAGCTTTACGGTCACTTCACCGGTTGCGCCCATCTTCTGGGCCGACCATTCATAAGAAACGGGGGACACCGCCGACACAAACTGCGCGAATGTGCTGATGCCGTCGGTAATGCCGTCGATATCGCTGCGGCCGAACGGCTTGATCGTCTGCTTTGCCGCTTCCTCGGAGGAGGTGGCTTCGGCTTTGGAAGAAGTGCTTGCCGCGTCGTCGTCATCGTCGTCGTCGTCAAACATAACGACCGTGTTTCCGTCGGAATCTACGCTTACCACCTGCACGTCGCCGCCTTTGGAACCTTTGGCGCTTTTGGAATCGCCGCTGGCCGAGCCGATGCCCGAAATAGAAAAAAACAGCAGCACGATCACCAATACCGCCGCAAACGCGGAACCTACGCCAATCAACATACTCTTGGTTTTCTGATCCATAAAAACACACCCTTTTTTTAATTAAGTTGAAAACGGATTGTTTCTTTCTTTAATAATAATCAAAAACCTCGGTTTCGTCAATAGAAACAGTGAAAAAAAGAAGTTACGATTTCGTCATAACACCCGCGCCGCCGACTGATTTTTTGTTAATTCTTGTCATTTTCCGGTTGCCGTGTACATGCATCGTTTTTAGGGTAACTTTTATTATACTTTTGATTCATGACGATTATAAGGTTATTTCATGAGCAATTTGTAAACATTCACGCATAAAATTCCGGCGGCTGGCGCAGCAGCTTTTCCCGCTGACGGTAATCCGGCATGAATTGTTCGATAAACGCATAAAACGCCGCGCTGTGGTTGTGATGCCGGATGTGCGCCAGCTCGTGAACCACCACGCAGTCAACCGCTTCGGGCGGGTAAAGCATCAGCAGACAGGAAAAGCACAGGCTGTTTTTTCCGCTGCAGCTCCCGAAGCGTTTGCGGGCGGCCGTAATTTTCACCCCTGTCGGCTCCACTCCCATGATCGCCGCGTAATGCGCCACTCTCGGCGGGATATCGCGGCGGGCGCGTTCCGCCAGCTCCGCCATCAGCGCGGGGGTCACACGCCGCGCCTGTTCCATGCGTTCCCTTGCCGCCGGCATGTGCCGCTCGATCCAGTCGGTATGACGCTCCACCATGCGGTCAATCTCTTCACGGGGCATACGCATCGGCGCGCGCACGACCACTTCACAGTTTTCATTGATTTGCAGCGAAATCGTTTTTCGCTTAGAGCGAATAAGTTGATAGGGAAACATATTTTTTTGATTACTCATCGGTATGAATCTGCTTCTTAATCCACGCTGTCACAGTGGGAATCTCAAACACCCTGCCGTGATAACCGTGATACGCCACCAGAATGCCCAGCACCAGACACGCGATCTGCGCGAGTGAAAAAGACATTCCCATCAGCATCCGGGGAATGAAAAACAGACCTTCCCCGTCCCAGACGGCATTGACAATGCCTCTGCACGCCGCGCATACGGTCATCGCCACCGTCAGTGCCAGCATCTGTCCGGCGGTGATGCGCACCAGCCCGCTGCGCTTTTCCATCAGGAGGGCCACCAGCGGCACCACCCATGCCACATAACTCACAAAGCCGATCATACTGACAGCCAGCGGCACGACCGCCACCAAAAGAGCGGCTATATTTTCATCCAAGTCAAACAAATCCGATTTTCTTGTATTCATACGTCTGCACCTCTTGTTGATTACAAAATGTAATTTTAATATCAAATATTATTAAACGTAATTTTTATTGATTTTTCTGACCAATGCGGAGGCGATGGGAATGTTGATATATCCATACTGCCACGCCTTGTAGGCGGCTATTCCCAAAAAGATGACAAACACAATCCGAACGATCCAGACGAGCAAAACGCCTGCCACCGTCAACAGCAGTGCGCCGACGATCATCGGCCAGTCACTTTTGTCCGCGCCATCCATAAAAAGAGTAAACAGATTGCCCGCTGTCATCGTACCCGACAGGACAAACAACATGCTGCACAGCGCCATGAATGCCATGGCCACCAATGTGGCGGCCAGCGCATGCGCCGCGCATTTTTTGACGTAGAAGCTCTGCCGTTCGACGATCAGCACTACCAGCGGAAGCACCCACGCCAGCCAGCACAGCTTCGGCACCAGAAGAATGACGCCCGTTCCCGCCAGCGTCAGCACCGCCGCTGTGTTTTCATTCACCCCAAAGGTAGACATCCTTTGTCCTCCCATATCATTGTATCCGTTGAAATTCATCGGAATGCTCCTCTCTGATTTGTAATATTATCATGATAATATACAATACATAATTTTTAAAATAGATTTTCGCCAATTCAGCTTGGAAAAACCGCGCTTATTTTCTCGTGTATTGGGTTTCCATATTGGTATCCACATTGATAAAGGTGCCGGTTTTGCCGTCTATCTCGTAATACAACCGTGCCACGCTGCCGTCCTCATAGGTGATGGTCAGCATATCATGCCCGTTTTTGCGCTGCGTCTGATAGCGTCCCTGCCGATGAATATGCCAGCCGTCCTCCGACTTCACCGATATCGAAGCGCCCCCGCCCGGCTTGAATTCCATGATAATATTGGGCGCGCCGCCCACATCATACGATACAATCCATTTGCCGTTGATCGGCTCCGAAAGCAGCGACATAAAAAAGAAAAAACCACAGACCGCCACCGCCAGCAGCACGCCGCAGACGCTCCACACACGGCGGCGAAGCCTTCTTTTTTCCGCCGCGTCATCCGCCCGTCTGCGCCGCATATCCTTGAATTTTACATAATAAAACTTTTCCAGCAGCTTATCCAGAAACGGCGCGGTGCGGCGGTCAAATCCGTCATAGATCTTTCCCAGCCGTCCGTGAATCAGCCCGTCCACACGCTGCCTGCCCTTGAGAAGCAGCGCGTCATAGGTTTCCCCGATGGAGGTCAGCACCTTGTCGATACCGCTTTCTTCGGGAAACTCGCTCAGACGTTTGGCCGCTTCGGACATTTCTTCCTCCTGCGGCGTGTCATTCGCCGCCGCGGATGCTCCTTGGGACGCTTTTTGTCCGGCGCTCTCGGCCTCTTCTTTTTCCAGTTCCGCAAAGCTGCGTTCCAGTTGAAGCCGTTCCAGATCGGAAATGCCGTCCTTAAAATAATACTCCGCCAGCAGATCGTCCTCTTTGTTGCGCTGGATATGGCGGATGCTGGAGGCAAGGTTTCTGTGCCGCCGCTGCGCTTCGCTTTCGCTGTCGTACTCCACCATGTCGATGATATCGACCGGCGTAAAGGCGGGCGTCTCAAAATTATCGGCAGGATTGTCGGGAATCGTTTCCGATTCCGCTGCGGCTCCCTGCGCTTCTTTTTTTTCGTCAGGACGGTCGAATTTGAGCACAGGAGAAAAAGAGGCGTCCGACAAATCCTCGTCGGAAACCTCACGTTCTCCGCGCACAACGGCAATTTGCCGATGCACTCTGGTCATCGTGTCTCCGTCAGGCTTGGCACGTCTGGCGGAAGTGCCGCAATTCGGGCATCTTTCCGAAAGCGGATTTAATTCAAGATTGCACTTGGGACATCTCATATCAAATCTACCTCACAAAATATCGCCAAAAATCGCATCCGAAAATTACGCTTTGTTTAATTCCCACACAACATTCCCAACTGTAAAATTAATCTTATTGTCTCTGACGATCTCAATCTTGCCTTCCATCGTGTTGCCATCGCTGACATATTCTTCCAGCCCGTTTAAGGTGACAGTGCATTGGCCGCCATCCTTGACCGTGTAGGTGCCGTCAAATTTCTTGGTGATAAACAGCGCTTTCATTTCGCAGCTGCACTTGCCCTTGCCGTCAAACACAAAAGTCGCCGGCAGAGACATGGATTTATAGGGAATGCTGGTTGTCCATTTTCCCTTTAAATGACTCTGAATATAGGAAGCGCGCAAGTTTTCCGGAACAGCCGGTTCGGAAGAAACGACTAATTCGGAAGAAACATCTGCTTCCGAATCGACTTCGATTTCATCTTCCGATGAAACGACATCTTCTTCCTGCGAACTGACCGTCTGCTCGTCCTCAGATGTCAAAAAGTCATCCATCGGGGCGGAAACTACATTGTCCGCAAAAACGCTTTTGACCATATACCCCGAAATAAACATCGAGCCTGCCACCATCACAATCACCAGTCCGATGGCAATAAAGGCAATCGTCATCCACTGCATGAACGATTCGGAGCGGGATTTACCGTGAGGAGGAGTCGCAATCTTTCCGGTCTGGGGATCGACATAGACATATCGGACATTGCCCGCTCCCTGTGACGGGTCAGGCACACCGGATGGGACATTCTGCCGCGCCGTATTTGCCGTCGGGCGGGATGTCTGAGGCGCTTGGTTAGCGTAAGGCGCTTGGCCGGCATTGGGCGCTTGATTCGTGTAAGGTGATCGGGGTGTCTGAGGCGATTGCGCATGGCTGCCTGCAGAAGGCGTCACAACGGGTCTGCCGCAGTTAGGACAGAACTTGTCTTTATTGCCTACCTTTTCCCCACACTGATTACAATACATCGTTTATCATTCCTTTGTCAGATCAATTTCCATGCCCATGCCTTCCATGTCGTTGAATTGCAGCACCGTGCCGGTGACAGTATAATACATATTAAAAGTGTAGGCATTGGAATCCATGGGATTGTTGAGTTCCATTGACAAATATTGTTCTCCGTTTTCATCCTTCATCTCGGTATAGCTGCCGTTGAGGCTGATCGGCGTTTCATTGACGACAAGATTGACATACAGCGAGCCGCTGCTGCCGAATTCCCAAGTGGTATCCATATCGTTCGCGTTCAGACTCTGGATGGCTTCGATGGGAAGATTGGTGGAATTCATATTTCCCTTCCAGCGACCCACCAACGGGTCGGCAAAGGAATGGACATAGCTCCAGATACAAAAAGACGCGATAATCGCCAGACAAAGCGTCGCCACAATGCCTAATCCCCTGAACCGGCGGCTTTTGAGGCGGCGCAGCTCCTTGTGCGTAAGCGCAACATACATCTGGTCGTCCCGCAGCTCCGGCAGACCGCCGCTGACATGCGCCGTTCCGGACGCAATACCGTCAAATTCGCGGTGCTTGGGCGTGTAGGTGGGTCTGTCGGTCTTGATGGGTTCGTTGATCGGCTTTTCGTTTCTGTCGGCGCGGCGCGCATTTTCCAGCTTGACTGTCGTTTCATATCCCATGCTCTTTTTGACCGTATTGTCCGACACCGGCGTGGGAATGGGCGGCAGATCATCAGGCAGCACCAGATCGTCAAATCCGTCGTCGGACGGCATGACAAAAGAACTTTCCTCCGGCGGGTCAGCCGGTTCGGCAGCTTCCGGCATGGTCATCGGCACATTGCCCGCCACTTCACCGTAAGAACCGTAAAAGCTGGAGGATAAATCTCCGTCCGCGGAGAAGGCAGCATCGTTCGGCTCCGTGGGAAACTCCAGCGAGGGGACAAAAACCTCGTCCGCCGATTCTTCGGGAAGCGGGGACTTGGCAGGCTGGACAGGCACGGCGTTCTCGCTGGATACCGCGTTCTCATTCAGGTTAAACATTTCGTTCATAATAAAGCTCTCTCCCTCTGTCATGTTTTTTTTAGGCGGCATCTCCGCGCCGCACTTGGGGCATATTGTCTCACCTCGAAAGGTGCGTCTTCCGCATTGGGGGCATACCATAAAAACTCGCCTCTTTTGTCGTTCACCGGGTTTGCTTTATAATCGGGGTTCTCCTATAAAAAAGGATGTCTGCTTTTATTATACTAAAAGCAGACATCAATTGCAATACAACACAAAAATTTAAATTTTAATTTTTAATCTTTCTCCGCCTTTTCTATTTTCTGACATTTACATTCTTTTTCAGGCTGTCCCGTCATACCCGTCTTTCGCCCACAGCAAATGACGGCTGCCGCTGTAGGAGATTTCCGAAGCACGGTTGACTTTAAACTTGCCGTAATAGACCGCGACAATCTCGCCGCCTTCCGCCTTGTCAAAGGATTCGGTATCATAATACACCGTCACAGTGCCTTGATTGAAGTTATCAGTTTCGCCGCTTTCTGAAAATGGCACCTCATAAATCACTTGCAATCCACCCAGCGCCCGCACCTGCGCCGCCATCCTTTGAATCTGCTCCGTCAAAGAATACGGCTGTCCTAGGTGATTCCAGTCGATACCGCCCGCTGTTTCGCGTACCGTGCCGAGATAATCGACGATATCCCACAAGCCGCGCGACAGATACATCGTGACCTCGACCTGCTTTATGCCGTCTTTTTCTCCCGTGACCTCATAACAGACATTCCCGTGAAAATCCGGCTTTCCACTGTAAAGGATGCATGCGCCTTGTTCCGGCTTTTGCCCTGCATCACGCGTTAAGCCGCTGACGGAAACAACCGCCATTCTGTCCTTTACGCTGCTATAGGACATGTAGAATTCTATCACATCGACAAAAAACGCCGCCCAGACACAAATCCCCGCCATCACCGCCACAGCCACGGCTGCGATCTGCCGCTTATCTTTCCTGATCTGCCGCTTGATCTTTTGCAGCGGTTCGGCGCTGCTGTCCGCTGTCAGTACGGTGTCCTGCCGCAGGGCTTCCACTTTTGCGGTGCAGCTTTCACACGTCGATAAATGTTCTTCCAGCATGGTTACGCTGTCCTCACACAGTACGTCATCCACATACAGGGGGATCAAATCCCCCGCAATGTTGCAATTGATCTGGCTCATTTTGATGTTCCTCCCATTTTCTCTATGATTTTCAGTCGGGAACGGTGATAGGTCACACGCGCCCAGCTCTGGCTCCTGCCGAACACCTCCGCGATCTGCCGGAACGAAAGCTCCCCGAAGGTGCGCAGCGAAAAGACCTCCTTGTAAGGTTCGTCAAGGGTGTGCAGAATCTTGTGAAGATCGAGCGCCGTCTCACTGTCCTCCAGTCGTTCCTCCCATCGGACATGACCGGCGCTCCTGTCCGACGCTTCGCACTCGCTCAGCTCTGACGGCTGCTCTTTCCCGCTTCTGCGGCAGTAGGAAATATATTCGTTTTTGGCGATGCGGCAGAGCCATATCCGAATATCGCAGTCCCCGCGAAAACGGTCAAGCGCTTCGAGCGCTTTGAAAAATACCTGCTGCGTCAGTTCCTCCGCCACCTCGTCGCTGCGGCTGAGCGATTTGAGATAGTAATAGACGTCGTGAAAATACGCACGGTATATGGCATCAAAGTCATTCACAAAATCTCACCTGCCTTTCCTTCCATAAAAAGAGACGTGGGAATGCGGCTTTTGTTACAAAAAACAGAAAAAAAAGCGGATTTTTCCGCGCGCCGCATAGGGCCGCAGAAAAACCCGCGTGTTTGAATAAAAAACCGAAAGAATTACAGATTGCTGGAATAGTTGGGGGCTTCCTTGGTGATGGAGATATCGTGGGGATGGCTCTCCTTGAGGCCCGCGCCGGTGATTTTGACGAACTGCGCCTTTCTGTGGAGATCTTCGATGGTCTCGCAGCCGCAGTAGCCCATGCCGCTTCTCAGACCGCCGATCATCTGATAGACGGTGTCCGCGAGCATTCCCTTGTAAGGCACACGTCCTTCCACGCCTTCGGGAACGAGCTTTTTCTGACCAGTCTGGAAGTATCTGTCGCTGGAACCTTTGCCCATCGCCGCGATGGAACCCATGCCGCGGTAGACCTTGAACTGTCTGCCCTGGTAAATTTCGGTGTCGCTGGGGGATTCTTCGCAGCCCGCCACGAGAGAACCGACCATGACCACATTGCCGCCCGCGGCCAGCGCCTTGACGATGTCGCCGGAATACTTGATGCCGCCGTCGGCAATCACGGGGATGCCGTATTTGTCGCAGAGGCAGGCCACGTCATAGATGGCGGTGATTTGGGGCACGCCGATGCCCGCGACGATGCGGGTGGTGCAGATGGAGCCGGGGCCGATGCCGACCTTGATGCTGTTCGCGCCCGCGAGGATGAGTTCCTCGGCGGCGGCGGCTGTCGCGACGTTGCCCGCGATCAGGTCGATGTCGGGATATTTTTCTTTGATCTTCTTGACACAGTTGATGATGCCGATGTGATGGCCGTGGGCGGAATCGAGCGCCAGCACGTCAACGCCCGCGTCGATCAGCATACCCGCGCGCTCGAGCACATCGGGGGTGTTGCCGATGGCCGCGCCGACCAGCAGCCGACCCGCCTTGTCGCGCGCGGAATTGGGGTACTGCACGGATTTTTCGATATCCTTGATGGTAATCAAGCCTTGCAGCTTGAAGTTATCGTCCACGATGGGGAGCTTTTCGATGCGGTGCTTTTTGAGGATTTCCTGCGCCTCATTGAGCGTCGTGCCGACGGGAGCCGTCACCAGATTTTCATGGGTCATGAAGTTTTTGATGGGCTGGGCAAAATCCTGCTCGTTCATAAACCGCAGGTCGCGGTTGGTGATAATGCCGACAAGCTTGCCGTCGGGGTCGCAGATCGGCACGCCGGAAATCTTGTATTTGCCCATGAGGGCGTTGGCTTCGCCCACCAAATGATCGGGGCTTAAATGGAAAGGATTGTCGATAACGCCGTTTTCGCTTCTTTTGACGCGGTCCACCTGATCGACCTGCTGTTCGATGGACATGTTTTTATGTATGATGCCGATACCGCCTTCACGGGCAATCGCAATCGCCATGCGGGTTTCGGTGACGGTATCCATGGCGGAGGTCATGAGGGGGATGTTGAGCTTGATCTTCTGGGTGAGTTGGGTGGAAATTTTTACGTTTCTCGGCTCTACCTCGCTGTGAGCCGGAATGAGCAGAACGTCGTCAAATGTAAGGCCTTCCTTGACAAATTTGGTCTCGTAATTTGTGTTCAGCATACAAACAACCTTCCTTTCACTTTTGGGAGAAAATAGGCGCGATAAAGCCGCGACAGCGGGGCATTACCGCTTGTCCGAAAATATATGTTATTTCAAAAATTATATCGCAGCCGCAGGGCTTTGTCAACCTCCAACCCCCTCTCCCAAAGCATATTCAGCCAATTGCCCAAAAAAGTGATGTTTTTCTTGATATTCGTCGAACAAAAATCCGCGCCATTCCGGAAAAACTTTCCGAAAACGGCGCGGACAGCTATACACAGCCATCTGTTAATTTTTCATCTTCACATCAATGTACACCGGCGCATGGTCGGACAGCTTTCCAAAGAAATTGGGTGTGACATAGTCATACACCAAAATCTGGTTCTTTTTAAGATTGGAAGCCACGATGTGATCGAGCGCGTTTTTGGTGTATGTACCGTTGTTGACCTTGTAGCTGAAACGCTGCGCGTTGCAGATAAACCGTCCGCTGGAGTTTCTGGCGAACTCGGAGGCTTCACTGTAGCAATCCACAAAGCCCAGCCCCAGCAGCGAATTAAATTCCTTGGACTGGGAATTGCAGTTCATATCGCCCATTACAAAGCAGGGGCAATTGTAGGTTTTTTTCAGATTCTTCCAGTCCTCACTGATTTCGGCCATTTGTCTTTTGCGGTAACTGGAGCTGTTGGGATAAATCTTATCGCTTTTCCACCAGAAATGCGTAGAGTAAACCACAAATTTCTGCTTTGTCTGTTTGATTTCAAAGCAGGCCCATGTATAGGACTTGGTGTTGCGGTTCTGGCCGTATTGGAATAAATGAGAACCGGTATCCAGCAGTGTCAGTGTATTCTGATTATAAATGATGGGCGTATAATTTCGGACAGCCAGACCTTCCACATGACGGTCCGCCACCCTGTATTTGGCATGGGACTGATTATTGGCACACAATTCATTAATGGAACTGACAAGGCCGTTGATAAAATAAAAGCTCATCTCCTGAAGCGAAAGAATATCGGGCTGGTACATGGCATATACCTTGGCCATTTGAGGAAGCCGCGCATTATAGCTGCAATTTTCTCCCACTTGGTTCCAGTAAATAGAATTGGATGATCTTTCCCACACATTATTGGACATGATGCGGAGATTGGTACCTTCGTATTTCGGAAACAGGTTTTCTCCGGAGATATTTCCCGATTTTTGAAAATTCTTAGGAACCTCTTTTTCTTCGGAAAAATAGTTTTCAATCAGATAATCCGTTGCAAATTTAATGGCCCAGTCGGAACCGCCTAAAATATAAAGATTATCACCGCTTTGCGTAACCTGATAATCCATCAGATCAGGGGTGGGAACGGCATTGTAAAAATCATCGCTCTCCTGATAGGAAGATTTTCCGATCACAATCCTGCTTTTTCCGTAGATGGCAGAAGAGGAAGAATCGGAGAGCAGATCCAGACCAAAATTTTTGATAAAATATTTGTTGAGATAGTCGGCAATTTCGGCACTGTCGTAATATTCCTTGTTTTCCACGTATTCGATCACATATTCTTTCAAGGATTTCCCCGCAATGCTGCCGCTGAGATATTCCCCTGCATGAAGCTCCGTCTTGGGCGCCGGGATGATGAAATAATCCCCCTCCACATGTCCTGTCTGGATATATTCATATACAAAATAGTCCAGCGCTTCCGACGCACTTTCCAGTGAACCGCATACAATGGAAATACCGCTGTTGCTGAATTTGACATAATAATCCTTGTATTTCAGGGGACTCACCCGGTCGTCCGCCATGATTTCCGCAGACGTGCCGTATATCTCGATGGTTTTTTGCAGCAGATCGTTTTCCACCGCGCTTTTGGTGTAGGACGCGGCTTTATCCGCAATTTTTTTGGCGGCCGCCGCCATATCGGCCAGAGCCGTCTCCCGCGCTGTTTTGATTTCCTCTTTTTCCGATGAGGTCTGCCCCGCCTCGGCTTTCGAACTGCTTTCTTTGTCAGGAATACCGGCCGCCAGTTTGGCATATTCCGCTATTTTGACAATGGCGGAAAACTTATTGGAAGGATCGTATACGTCCACCAAATTAAATTCGGCGTTCATTTCATGCAGATCGTTACGAATATACACCACGTTTTCATCAATTTTTTCATTGATGATTACATTGAAATAATCATTCATCAGGTCGAGCATTTCGATACTGTTTTCTTTCATGTAATCAAACAGCTCGTCCGACAGAATGAGATTGTAAACAGGAGACGTATCTTCCAGAATCAATACGGTTTCCGGTTCTGTCGGAATGGTTTCATCGGGAGCATCATCTGTGCATGAAGAACACATACATAACACGATTAAAATCAAACCAATAAAAAAACATCCCACCATCCTATTCTTTTTTCTGCTCATTCATACACCTCTTATCAATTAAACCTTTTAAAAAATTTTTCCCATATTACTTTTTTCTTTTCTATATCCTTTAAATTGTATCATTTTTTCTTTTTTATTGCAACATTATATTTCTTATTTTTTTATGAATAAATCAATAAATAAAAAGTGTCCGTTTTCCACTTTTTGATAATAAAAGGTGGAAAACAGACCACTTTTTTACTTGATTGATTTTTTAAGAAATCCGGAAATTACTTCTGCCGGTTGTCGGATTTGTCATCCGCATCGTCGGAAAGGTCGGTTCCCAGCATCTTGGGCACTTTCATGCCCGCCATTTTGAAAGTCTCGCTCAGCGGAGGCACCGAACCCATCAGACCGCTGATGAAATTGGCGGTGGAAGTCTTGCCGCCCTCTTTGCTGCCGCTGTCCCAGACGGTGACCTTGTCGATCTTGATATCCTTGACCGCTTCGACCTGCGTCTTGACCAGCTCTTCCATCTTGTCGGCCAAGATGAGCTGCACCGCGTCTTCCGAGCTGCCGCCGGCCGCCGCGACGATCTGCGCGAAACCGGACGCCTGCTTGGTGAGGATCTCCTGCATACCGCGTGCCTGCGCTTCCATCTTGGCATAAATCGCGTCGGCTTCACCCTTTGCCTTGCGGCGGATCATTTCCGCCTCGGCTTCGGCTTCGATCTCGATACGCTGCTTTTCGATTTCCGCTTTGACGATGACGTCGGCCTTCTGGGTCGCGAGTTCTCTCTCGGCACGGGTTTCCTCGGCGCGCTTCTGGGCGACGTAGGATTCTTCGAGCGCCTTGGCCTTAGCCACGTTTTCGGCGGCGACGGCGCGTCTGGCGGCTTCGGCTTCCCGTTCGCGGCGGGTCGCGTCGGACTGGGCGATGGCGGCCTTGGCTTCGTTTTCACCGTTGATGGCGGTGGCGTTGGCGGAGGCGACGCTGATTCTCTCGTCTTTCTGGGCGTTGGCCTGACCGATGGAACCGTCGCGGTTCTTTTCCGCCACGCTGATCTTCGCGTCGTTGATGGCGCGGGCGGCGGCTTCCTTACCGAGGGCTTCGATGTAGCCCGATTCGTCGGTGATATCGGTGACGTTCACGTTGATGAGACGCAGACCGATCTTTTTCAGTTCGCTCTCAACGTTGTGGCTGACCGCTTCGAGAAACTTGTCGCGGTCGGTGTTGATTTCCTCGATCTCCATGGTGGCGATGACCAGACGGAGCTGACCGAAAATGATATCCTTGGCAAGCTCCTGAATCTCGCTCAGACGCAGACCCAGCAAACGCTCGGCGGCGTTCTGCATGATGCCCGGTTCGGTAGAAATACCGACCGTGAAGCGGGAGGGTACGTCGATACGGATGTTCTGACGCGACAGGGCGTTGGTCAGATCGACGTTGATGGAGATGGGCGTGAGGTCGAGGTACTGGTAGTCCTGGATGACCGGCCACACGAACGCCGCGCCGCCGTGGATACATTTGGAGGACATACTCTCGCCGTTCTTGTCGTTGCCGACCTTACCGTAGATGACCATGATCTTGTCGGACGGACATTTGCGGTACCTTGACAGGACGACCGCGAACATGCTGAAAATCAGCAGCGCGATAACCGCGAGTGTGATCAATACTTCTGATGGCATTTGACATTACTCCTTTTGCATAAGAGATGGTTTATATTATATAAAGCTTTTTGCTTTATATTTTTACATAAAGAATTTAAGAATATTCCGAATTGTAATAATTATAGAAAAAATTACAAATTAAACATTAACTTCACAGACACGACCATGCCGATGATACCAATGATCACCCAAAGCACGCCCATGATTCTTATGTGCCGCAGCCAATGCTCGCTGGGCTGCGCTTCTCCGCGATATTTCCATTTTTCCGTCACCCACATCAGGGAGGGATTATTTATAACCAAGATTCCCAGTACGAGAAATCCTGTTGAGAAGACGAACGGAAGAAAATTGAATGGATCAAAAAACATTGGCAAGCCTCCTTCTACCTCTGATGACACGGCATTTTATCAATTAAAACGCTTTTAAAAAATTCCATATATTAATATGAAAACCAATTATAACAATTTGTAATTAAGCGGTCGTATATCCTATCCCGTTTTTTTTGCAATATTCCTCGACGGCACTACCTTCTTTGACATAAAGCGCCGCGCTGCAATGCTCAAACGCCCTGTCTCCCACAGACGTAATCTGACTTCCCAGGTGCAGGGTTTGCAGAGACGTGCATCCGCAGAAAGCGTCAGCGCCGATTTCGGTAACACTGTCGGGTACTGTAATATCCTTCAATTGGGTACATCCCATAAACGCCATATCCCCAATGCATTCCAGATGAGAGGGAAGCGTCACTTTTTCGACTCCAATGTTTCCTGCAAAGGTTCCCGCCATTTTCTTGACATTTTTAGGAAGTGTCACATGGGATTGATTGCCATGATAGGCGATCAATATGCCATCGCCCAGCGTCACAAATTCATCCGTCGCGTGGTAATTCTCCAGCCATGTGGTGCCGAAAAAGGCTCTGCCGCCAATGCTGCTCACGGTTTCGGGCACTTCAAGCTGCTTGATCCAAAGGCAGTCATAAAACGCGCCGCGTCCGATGGAGGTGACATTTTCGGGAATGATCAAAGAATCCAGCGAGTGACAACTCTGAAACGCATAGTCTCCGATGTCGCTCATGCTGACATTCCAGTTGATTGTCTCCAGCGACGTGCAGCCGCCAAAGGCGTTGGCGCCGATTTTGGTGACGTTTTTGCCAAAGGTGACCGATGACAGGTTTTCCTCTCCGAAAAAGGCCGATTCTCCCACTTCCCTCACGGGAATACCGTAGATGGTGTCGGGAATTTTAACGTCTGTCTGTGACACTGTATGCCCTGTGATAATCATATATTCCCCGTCGCTGTCGCTGACGTGCGAATAGGTAAAAACCAGATTGGCCATATCAAACGGCGCGGCAAAATCCGACGAACACCCCACAATGATACACAGAGCGGCAACCGACGCGGCGATCAGCAGAATCTTGACAAGCAGTCCTTTTTTGACCGAAAGGACGTTTTTATGAGAAAATTCACTCACGGCGCATTCCTCCGATTTTTTTTAAATATCAATTGTATTATATCAATCCTATCGGAGAATTGCAATATAGCAAGAATTTATTTTATGGATTTTCTCAGCGCCTGTTGCCTATTTTCAGCAGCTTTTCGGGATTTTCCACATAGCTGTGTACCACGCTGCCGCAATTGCGGCAGAAGATGTGATAGAGGTTTTGCCATGTCCAGACGCTTTCTTTTCCCGTGACTGCCCCGTAACCTGACTGATAGCCTTCCACAAACTCGGTGCCGCCGCAATAGGGGCATTGCTTGATTTGTACCGGATGCGGCATACTATTTCACTCCTTTTTCTTTTGTTCGATACTCTCTGTTTCTTCTGATTTCTTTTTATTCCTTGCGCACCGGCTTTACCATCAGCGTATTGCCTACCGCCATGCCGACCACTTCCACCGTTTCGCCGTATTTCAGCGGTCGATCGCTCTCGGTCATCGCCTCGGCTTCGGTCAGCCGCCCTTGAATAATGACGTTGACCTTTCCCGTACCGCTGCGATGGGGCGGCACAGTGATGTAAACCTCACCCATCTTGCCGACGGCGCTGTCCATTTGCAGCGTGCCGTTTTCATTGAGCGAAGCCGCCCAGCGGAAGAACCACGCCACCAGCAGCAGCGCCAGCGTGCCAAAGACAAACGCCGTAATGATTGCCGCTGCTCCGCTGCCGCTCAGCGACAGCGCGGACAGTCCTGCCCAGCCGCCTACGGCAAAGAACGCCACCATGCCGCGCACGGTGAAAATGCGCAGTCCCGAATCCCCCACATGAAAATCATGCGCGTCGGGTGCATCGTTGCCGAATACGCCGTCTATGCCGTTGTCGTCGGGCATATCCACGTCGGAATGCCCCGCCATGCCGATAAAGATCATCACGGTCTGCAAGATCATAATGACCGTTGCCGGGACGGCTACCGTCATCAGCGCCGCCCGCAGCGGGTCGCTCATAAACCATTCTTTCATATGCTGCCAGCCTCCTAAATTTTTTTCTCTCTCAGCTTTCGTCCGGTCATCACATCAAAATCCCCGTCCTCCATATAGAGCGAAATCTCGTAACATTGCGGACAAACGGCGGCTTTGACGGGATATTGCGGCAGTTCACGGTTGCCGGGTCGGAAATAACACCCGAATTGCGCGTTTCCCACGCTGCCCTCCATCATCTCCGCGCCGCAGCGAATGCAGGTTCTCATGTTTTTCACGCTCCTCCCTGTCACTTTTTTCATACTCTGTTCGCAACATCCCTATCCCCTTTTTGATACTCTTTTCCCGGATTCTTATTCCTCTCTTGATACCCTTTTCGGAAAACGCCTATCCCTTTTCTGATACTCTTTTCCCTTAAAAACCTGTCCCCTTGCTGATACTCTTATCCTATACCTTTTTTCATATTGCTACGATTTTCTCTCATCTTCCGATTCGGAAAAAAGAAACATGTCCTCATCCGTTTCGATCCTGCCGTCGTCGTCTTTTACACCCAGTCTGTTCATCTGGTGATTGCCGAAAAAGGCGCCCATGTGCTGACGGCGCATATAAAATTTTCCCTGATGATACCCCGTATCCCGTCTGACTTTTTGGTAGAGCCTGCCCGCTGCGATCACGGCAATGATGACAACCAAAATTATAACAATACTCGCTATCATGTAAATATCCATTGTGTTTCAACCCTTCCTTTTTACAATTTTTCCAGTTCCGCTTCCGCCTTTTTGCGCAGTTCGCTGCTGATGTAGGTCAGCATGATAATGCGCAGCGCGTCGTGAAGCCGCTGTGCCGCGTCATTGACCGTACCGGTGTAGCCCTCCGCCGTACCCGCGTAATCCTTGATTTCCTCGTCAATGATGCCGTCGAGCTGCCGGATGGTGAACTCCTCCACAGGTTCGAGTCGCTTGACAATCCTGTAGATGTAATTATAGAGATCCGCGTCCTTGATGATGTCATCCGACTGGTCCTCCACGTCGCCGTTGACGCATTCCATCAGCTTGAGGATGTTTTCGAGCTGCATGGATTTGCGCAGCATATCCACAATCAGGATGCGCGCTACCTGACGTTCGCCGTATTTTTTATCCACAGGAGAAGGAATCCAGCCGCGTTTAATCCAATTTTGTATCGTGGAACCGCCTACACCCGTAAATTCCACCACCTGCGACAGCATCAGCCCGCCTGTCACCAGAAACGCGGGGCGTATGGCTTCAAAATCCACAATATCTACAATGTCTCGTTCATTTTTTTGATTAATCACGTGATTCACCTTCAAGTTTACTTGATTTTGTTTGATATTGATTTGATTATACTACAGGTTCATTTGATTTTCAAGTACAATTATTTGACTGTTTATGAATATTTTTTTAATTTATCTTCTTATTTCGACGGTTTTCTTTTATTTTCTTTTATTTTCGCTGTTTTTCGGATTTTTTACCGATAAAAACATGAGGCCTGGCTTTAAAAAGGGGTGTAAATA
>CAMHAV010000038.1 GCA_946182865.1 uncultured Clostridia bacterium | reverse complement strand
GTCATGCGTATTTGTAACCTTTTTGTAATCGGGTCGAGGGTTGCTTTTATTTTTTGATTTTCATTTCAGGACATTTCTCTAATGCTGATGAGTGAGATGTATCGTTATAAGATATCATTTACATTGTTCATCAGATTTTCAAAATTGATTTCCGTTGCAAAAATCCCTCCTGTGTGCTATACTGTTTTCATCTCACCCAGAGGAGCGACGCGCGATGATAGAAAAAGACCACATCGACGGCGGCAGAGGGTTCGACTTCGGCAAAACCAGCCGCTATTATGCCCGATACCGCGATATTTACCCGGAGGCGTTTTATGAATGCCTGCTGCGTCACGGCATCGGAACAAAAGGACAGCGCGTGCTGGATATCGGCACGGGAACCGGCGTGCTGCCGCGAAATATGTACCGATACGGCGCGCATTTTGTAGGCGCTGACATTGCCGCCCATCAGATCGAACAGGCAAAAGAACTGGCAGCCAAGGAGAAAATGGACATTCCGTTTTTCTGCGCCCCCGCCGAACAGCTCGATTTTCCGGACGGCAGCTTTGACGCGGTGACGGCCTGCCAGTGCTTCACCTACTTCGATCACGCCGCGCTCGCTCCCAAGCTGCACCGCCTGCTGCAAAAGGACGGCCGATTGGCGGTGATGTATATGGCATGGCTGCCCTATGAGGACGCGATCGCGGGAGCCAGCGAGGAATTGGTGCTGCAATTCAATCCCGGCTGGACAGGCTGCGGCGAGACACGGCGCCCCATAGAGATACCGCCCGACTACGCGCCTTATTTCGAGATCAGCAGCGAAGAAATCTTTGACCTGTGCGTTCCCTTTACCCGTGAGACGTGGAACGGGCGCATGCGTTCCTGCCGCGGCATCGGCGCGTCGCTGTCCGATGAGGAAGTGGCACGCTTTGACCGTGAACACCGCGCACTGCTGGAACATATCGCGCCGGAGCATTTTGACGTGCTGCACTATGCCGCTGTGACGGTGCTGCGCAGAAAATAGCTTGCAAACCGTGTACGCATACGCTATAATGAATAATAAAAACAGACCCATCCTTTTATGCGGGATGAAAAGCGGAGGTTTCCCAATATGACAGACGAACTCAAAAATACCGACGGACTGTCGGCGGCTGAATTGACCCAAAAGGGGGACGCATATTATAACGGCGCCGACGGTATGGAGCAGGATTACGCCAAAGCAGCGGGCTATTACCGAATGGCCGCCGATCAGGGCGACGCGGCGGGACAGTGCGGACTCGGCACATGCTATCTCAAAGGACAGGGCGTGGGACAGAATGACAAGGAAGCAGCGAAGTATTTCACTCTTTCCGCCGATCAGGGCTATGCGCCCGCGCAGAATCTTCTGGGCGACTGTTTCATCAGCGGCAGAGGTGTGAAGCAGGACGACGCGCTCGCGGTCAAGTGTTACCGTATGGCCGCCGATCAGGGAGCGGCGCGCGCGCAGAACAATCTCGGACAGTGCTATGAATACGGCCGCGGTGTGGAGCAGAATTACGAAAAGGCGGTCAAATATTACCGTCTCGCCGCCCAGCAGGGCAACGCCGGAGGACAGCACGGACTCGGCTCCTGTTATTACCACGGCAACGGCGTAGAGCGGGACTTCACGGCGGCGGCGGCGTATTTCACGCTGGCGGCGGAACAGGGCTTTATCGTGGCGCAGAGCGATCTCGGCAACTGCTATTACAACGGCGAAGGCGTGGAACGCGACTATGAGGAAGCCGTCAAATACTTCACCCTTGCCGCCGACGAGGGATATGCCCCCGCGCAGTTCAATCTCGGACTGTGCTATGATCTCGGCAACGGCGTGAAGCAGGATGACGCGAAAGCCGCCGATTTTTACAAGCGTGCCGCCGATCTGGGGCATACGCTGGCGCAGTTCAATTACGCGAGCTGCTGTGACAACGGGCAGGGCGTGCCCAAGGATAGCACCGCCGCGGCGAAATATTACCGTCTGGCCGCCGATCAGGGCTATGCGCCCGCGCAGAACAATTTCGGCAACTGCTGCAACAGCGGACACGGCGTGAAGCAGGATTTCGCTATGGCGGTCAAATATTTCCGCATGGCGGCCGACCGCGGAGACGCGGCGTCGCAGTATAATCTGGGCATCAACTATTATCTCGGCAACGGTGTGAAACGGGATTACAAAGAAGCAGTCAGATATTTCCGTCTGGCCGCCGATCAGGGACATGCGGGAGCGGTCAACAATCTCGGCGTGTGCTGCGAAAACGGCGAGGGCGTGCCGCAGGATTACGCCAAGGCCGCGCAATATTATCAGCGCGCGGCGGACATGGACGACGGCTCCGCTATCTATAACCTTGCCATGTGTTATGAAAAAGGCATGGGCGTGGAGAAGAACACAGAGAAAGCGATACAGCTTTACCGTGACGCGCTGGCGCACGGCGTGGAAGAAGCCGGAGATGATCTCCGCCGCCTCCGCTGATGAGTGTGAAGTGTGAAATTTCATTTTTGCAAACGATCGCACGATAAAAATACAAAGAAGCAGGTGCTTTGAAAGCTTGTGGCGTTTCAAAGCACCTGCCCTTTTTATGCGCGGTTGTGATTTTGAATTATTAACGGCTAACGGCTATCAGCTATCAGCGAACGGCTAACGGCTAATCGCTAACGGCTAAAAATCGGGCTGCGATTTGCGCTATGGCTTTGTCGGCATAATTCCAGACGCTTCGCTCGGAGATAAAAAGCCGATCGGGAATTTCCTCAAAAGGAACGCCTTCAATATAGAGGCAAAACAACACGCTGCGGTGTTTTGGTGCTTCCACGCATGCCAGCATATCCAATACACGCTGCTCCTGTTGTTCTCTTTCCGTGATCATGTCGGCGTAATGGTGTATCAGCCCGTCCATCAGTTCGATGACACGCTCCACCTTGTCGGAAATGTCGCTGCTGCGTGCGCAGCTGCCGCCTGTCACCACGGCTTGCAGATAGTGCATATCCTCCCGCTTGTCCTCGATTTTGCGTCGGATTGCCTCGCATTCACGGCACAGTGCCGCGTAATCTTTCAATTGCTGTTTGATTTCATCCTTGGTCATTCATAGCCTCCTGCTGCGCCTGCCTTTTAATCTTGAAGACAATGGCGCGTATTTTTTTAATGAGTTGTCTCTTTTTGATGCAGTTAGCACAAATCAGAGATCCGCTGGTTTTGCCGCCGCAATAGGTACAACGTCTTGTTTTTCCCATAGAAGTTCCTCCTCTCTGGTTTCTGTCATTTGTCGGTCGTATCGCTCTTTTTTCTGGCATAATAACGATACCCGCTGCTGCTCACTGAGCCCGCTGATCTCATAGCGTTCGTAAGGATTCAGCGGCTCATTCATGCGCCGTCTCCTCTCTGCGTTCCTGCAAAAGCGCTAAGTCGATTCTTTCGCAGATGCCGCTCACCAACTCATAGACCACATCGTGATTGTAAAGGGGATAAAGCTGCTCCCTTGCAAGTTTCTCCACTGCTGCCGCCAGTGCAAATTTGTAGACGTCCGATTTTTTCATTGGTGTGTCCTCCTTGTCATGTGAATCTGAAAAAAAGTATCGTTTTCCCTTAGGGGAAGATCCCCTTTTTTGTCTTGAAATACCTTAAAAGGAATTCGCAATGTTATTATAATATATTTAAAGGAATTTGTCAAGTGCTTTTTTGATTTTATTTCCATGAAGGGAATTTTTTATGCTTGACACTCTTTTGCAAGCATGGTATCATGGTATCAGAGGAGCAAAACGTAATTTCCTTGTAAGGATAGAAAGAAGGGGTCATCATGACATTCAATGAGTTTATCAACAAGCGGCGCAAGGAATTGGGCATGAGAATTGATGAGCTGGTAGAGCGTTCCGGTCTGCCCAAGGGGACAGTCAGCAAGATTACCTCTGGAGAAAATGCCAATCCGAAGCTCAACACCATCCTTGCCATTTGTCGCGCTTTGGAATGTTCTATTGATGATGCGTCGGGGTTGTCTGATACCAACAATCAATATACGTGGGGTGAATTGGAGCATATCCGCAAATATCGCGCGCTCGATCGTTACGGCAAAACCATGCTGGATTCCGTGATGCAGCTGGAATATGAGCGCTGTCATCCCTCCATCCGCCTGATTACCCGTCCCTATTATTCGCTGCCCGTGTCCGCAGGCTATGGCAATCCGCTCGATGAAATGCCACAGGAGGAGATGGAAATTGAGGATACGCCCGAACACCGCAAGGGAGATTTCCTCGTGAGAGTCAGCGGCGATTCGATGCAGCCTTACTGCAACGACGGAGACATTGTGCTGGTGCAGAAGCAGGAAACCGTGGAGATCGGAGAAATCGGCATTTTTATCCTCAACGGCGAAAGCTACATCAAGAATTTAGGAGTCAACGAACTGATTTCGCTCAACCCGCATTACCCGCCCAAGACTTACACCTCCTCGGACAGCATTGTCTGCTGCGGCAAGGTGCTGTGCAAAATATAAATAATTTCAATGTTGAAAAAACGCCTCGTTTCCTTTCATAGGAATCGGGGCGTTTTGTATGGAACACAATTGTCAACCTTGATTTTAAAAATAGGTTGACAATCAAAAAGAAGCGTGATACAATAGGAGCACGATTTTTATTGATTCATCAGGAGGACTCTGGCATTATGAGTGAAAATGTTTGCAAGGAAAAAACAAAGAATAATAAAAAAATCACTACGGCAGATATCGTGGTGGTGGCGCTGTCCACGGCGCTGATAGCGGTTTGTTCGTGGATTTCCATTCCCATGGCAGTGCCGTTCACACTCCAGACATTTGCCGTTTTTGCGGTGGCGGGACTTTTCGGAGCCAAACGCGGCACGCTGTCGGTGCTGGTTTATATTCTGTTGGGTGCCATTGGCGTGCCGGTGCTGGCGGGCATGCAGGGCGGCTTTGACAAGATCATCGGCAGCACAGGCGGCTACATTGTAGGCTTTGTTTTTATTGCGGTCATTGTGGGCTTCGTGTCCGACAAATTCCACAGGAAGGCGCTGCCGCTGGTTGTCGCGATGCTTGTGGGGCTGGCGGTCTGCTATGCTTTCGGTACGGCGTGGTTTATGTTCGTCTATGCCCGTACTTCGGGCGCTGTGGGACTCGGCACCGTGTTGGGATGGTGCGTGATTCCCTTTATCATTCCCGATTGCGTCAAAATCGCCTGTGCGGTTATTCTGTCCAACAGGGTGGGCAAATATGTCCGGTTCTGAGTGTGTTCTGCGGCTTCGTCCGCATCACGGCCTGTGCGCGTCATTCTTCCAAGGCAGGGGATACAGTGCTGCATTTGTGCGGCAGATGAGCGAGATCATTGAGACGCTTTACTGTGGCGCGACGGTGGAACTGACCGACTCCACCGATGATATCTGCGCTGCCTGTCCTCACAACATAAACGGCGTGTGCGATACGGAGCAGAAGGTACGGCAGTACGACCAACGCGTGCTGGACAGAATCGGGCGGCACACAGGCGACCGTCTTAACGGCAGGGAATTCCTTGCCCTTGTCCGCGAGCAAATCATTCTTCCCGGTCAGCGCTCTTTTATCTGCGGCGACTGCGAATGGGACTCATTGTGCCAAATGTAACTAGTGTACTGACACGCTCATTTTCAAACTAACGCTTAGCCCTTTTGCGGTCATACTGCGTCTTCCTTCTCGTCTGACCGCAAAATGTCGTCGCGTTAGTCTAAATCCGAACGTGCCAGCACACTAGGAAAAGCAGAAGAAAGACATGTTTCTATCAAAAAAGGCAATCGCACGTCACGGTGTGCGATTGCCTTTTTCTGTATAAGGGAATAATTCATTATTAGGGATGGCAAACGGGGAAATCTCTCGCATACGTGTGTATGCGGCGTGATGGCTGTCGGACTCCGCATAGAAATCCGACATTTTTTCACAGGGAAAAGACGTACATTCCCCACAGCAGTCGATGGATTTTTTCTGGCAGCAGGCAATGGGTGGACAGAGGTCTCTGTCCGGCCATTGGCTTTGTCTGCAATTCGGACATATTCCCTGCAGATAATCGGGGCAAGTGTCACAATCTACCCCGCAGTATCCGATGTGCTGTGGTATTTTCACACGAAGCACTCCCTTTTCATAAGCAAATGAAACGAAAAAATGTCAGCGGATGTCAAAATCGCTGTCGGGAAAACGGCAGAGGTAATCCGCGTAGCATCGCAGTTCTTCGAGATTGATTTTATTGTCGAGATAGTCCTGCGGGTAGACGCTCAGAATCAGCTTTTTGATGCCGAGACGGTGTGCATTGTCCGCGAAGGTGCGCAGAATATAGCGCGCCACGGTCTGCTGTGGCTTGTCGGTAATGCCGGCGCTGCCGGTACCCATAATGGGTACTACCAAGGTTTGCTCCCGCGTGCGGTTTTCGGCGATCTGTTCCCACATGTTGTCGATGCTTTTCATCAGATGATTGCCGTCGGTCTTTGGTTTGTACGGCTCGACCATCTCCGCGACCGCCAGCAGAATGATGTTGCGTGTCTTGCCGTCGATGGGCAGCGAAAGCGTTGCCATGGTGCCGTGGAGGTATTGGTTGTAGACTCTGCCAGCCAGAGACTTCTGTGAGGGCAGCTTTCGGCTGATACATTCTTGCGAGGCCAGTGCCTTGCTGACCTGCTGCTCAAAATACTCGTCCTTTGCGAGCGCGCTGTCTTTGGGCAGTTTCAGACGGGCGGTCATCTGGGATTGGATGCTCTTGTCTCCGATCACGTCAAATTTGCCGGAGAAGGTGGTGTTGCAGGGAACGACCAGTTCTCCCGTATTGGAAAAAATATCCGCCATGGAGATTTCGATTTTGACGTCGGTGCCGACAATGTTCATGCAGTAGTGCGCAAAGGAGCCTTGGCGCAGAATCGCCAGCAAAGCGGCCACTCCCAGATACATCAGCACATTGGTGAGAAGCGAATGGAGACTCACGCCCAGCAGCGAAGTGTTCCGGCAGAAATCCGCCACAGCACCGTCTTCAAGAAAGATATTGACTACCTCAAAAGCGGCCAGTGCCGTGCCGAGATAAATGCCCATCCGTTTGAGCAGGGCCTTGCGGCCTGCTGTGAAGTTTTTCAGAAAGATTCGGAACGCGTGCATAAAGATCTCTCCCTTGGAAGATATTTTGAGTTTTTCTGTTTTTCATTATATCATACCGCGGGAGAATATGCAAGCAGGCGTTGCTTTTTTGGTGGAGGTGATATATAATAAGGACAGAAGTAATTTTACAATCTTGCATTAAACAGAAAGGTGACACACAATGATCAAACACATTGTATTATTCCGTCTCAAAGACAACAGCCCCGCGAAATGTGCGGAGGCTAAGGAGATCCTGCTTTCAATGGACGGGAAGGTAAATCTCCTGCGCGGCATTGCCGTGGGAACCGATACGCTGCATTCGCCGCGTTCCTATGACGTGGCGCTGGAAGTGCTGCTGGACGATATGGCGGCGTTGGATGCGTACCAGAAGGACGCGTACCATTGCGATGTAGTCAAGTCGTATCTGGCAAATGCCGCCGAGAACAGCGTCTGCATTGATTATGAGACGGACAGAACGGGTATATAGTATCAACGGTTGGTTGATGCTCTTTGCGTAAACATTGATTGACAATCAGGGGGAAAGTAGGTTATACTTGACTTAATCGCGCGGAATCATGTAGTTTAGGAAGCGTATTCCGTGATTCAGCTTTATGTAAGCTGTCAAAATTTTTTTGTTTTCGGAGGGTATTACTTATGTCAGAAGCAAGACTTTTTCATCAGGAAGACTGTAACCTTTCTCTGCTGAAGGACAGCACCATTGCTATCATCGGCTACGGCAGCCAGGGTCACGCTCATGCGCTCAACCTTAAGGAGTCGGGCTGCAACGTTATTATCGGCCTTTACGAGGGTAGCAAGTCCTGGAAGAGAGCCGAGGAGCAGGGCTTTGAGGTCTTTACCGCAGCGGAAGCCGCCAAGAAGGCCGATGTCATCATGATCCTCATCAATGACGAACTCCAGGCCGATATGTATAAGAAGGACATCGAGCCGAACCTCGTGGAAGGCAATATGCTCATGTTCGCTCACGGCTTCAACATCCACTTCGGCTGCATCAAGCCCCCGGCATTTGTTGACGTCACCATGATCGCCCCCAAGGCTCCCGGTCACACCGTCCGTTCCGAGTACCAGGCGGGCAAGGGCACTCCCTGCCTCGTTGCCGTGTACCAGGATGCTTCCGGCCGCGCACTTGATAAGGCTCTCGCTTATGCCGCAGGTATCGGCGGTGCCAGAGCCGGTGTTCTCGAGACCACTTTCCGCACCGAGACCGAGACTGACCTCTTCGGTGAGCAGGCTGTTCTTTGCGGCGGTGTGTGCGCACTGATGCAGGCAGGCTTTGAGACTCTCTGCGAGGCTGGCTATGATCCCAGAAACGCCTATTTCGAGTGCATTCATGAAATGAAACTCATTGTTGACTTGATCTATCAGAGCGGTTTCGCCGGCATGAGATATTCCATCTCCAATACCGCTGAGTACGGCGATTATGTCACCGGCCCCAAGATCATCACCGCTGAGACCAAGAAGACGATGAAGAAGATCCTTTCCGACATCCAGGACGGCTCTTTTGCCAAAGAGTTCCTCCTCGACATGTCTCCCGCAGGCCGTCAGGTTCACTTCCAGGCCATGCGCAAGCTTGCTGCTGAGCATCCTTCCGAGGTTGTCGGCAAGGAAGTCAGAAAGCTCTACAGCTGGAATGACGAAAGCTCCAAGCTCATCAACAACTGATGTTTTTTGCTTAATCGCTTAATATGTAAAAAATCCGGCGCGTTGTGGTATTTATGCCGACAGCGTGTCGGATTTTTATTTTGGCAAGGGATAAATAATAGAAATATATATAAAACTTTTTTACAATTATTTACGATTTTTCAGCGGAATATTGACATTTGGATTACGGCAGCGTATAATATTGGTAAAATGATGCAATATTATTCGTGCTGCGGCAAAAAACGACGCGATGAAATCACGAATGGAAAGGATTGGAGGAAGATTATGAAAGCTCCCAGAAGCAGACGTGTGTTGCGCACGGCGTTGATATCCGCGCTGGCACTCTCCGTAATCTCGGCAACGGCACTCTTTTTCGGAGCGAGTGCCGCTGAACTGGCGCCGGATTCTGTCGATACCGGCCTTGCTTTTAGTGAAAGTGATGAAGCCGTACAGGAATCGGAGGAAGCGGAAGCTCCTTCAGAGGAAGGCGAAGGGGCGGAAACGCCGGAAGCGTCTTTGACGTTGCAGGAGGATGCCGGAGAACCGATTTTGGAGCAAACAGTAACCAATGAGGTTTCCAACGATCTTGACGAGATTGTTCCCAACGTGGTGATACGACGCATTCTCACTTCCTCTGTGTATTTTGCCACCAATTATGACACCAGCTTCGGCGGTGAGATCGAAACGGAATTGGCAAAGGAGTTTTATGACAGACTGGTGGAGGAATATGTGACCAATTCTTCTGATGCGACCAGTTTTGCCTTTACTCCCACTAAGATTGACGGTAAAATAGAAGTGACAGACCCGGATGAAGCAAAGCAGACGTGGAACGGAGCGACTGCGCAGGCAAAACAGGCGGAAATTCAAAGTGAACTGTCTAAAGCTTTTTCCTCTGCTACGGCCGCTTTTTGGAATGATTATCCCGAGGCCTACTGGGTGGGCGAATTAGGATATTCCTATACCCCTTCCGGCTCTACCTCCTCTCTGGACGGAGAAATCATCGGCTTCTCAGTCGATTTTTTAAGTGAGTTTACGATTACCATGAAAATGAAGTACGACAGTGCACGTACAGAGCAGGATGAACTGACAACCTATGATAACGGCGTGACCGAAGCTGTCGCCGCTATCAATGAGAAATTGACATCTTCCAGTTCGAGATATGATACTGTCAAGGCGATTCACGATTATATCTGCGATAATGCCAGCTATGACGGACCTGCAGTTACCAGCAACGATCCAAAAGCGCATACCGTAGCGCCCTTCTTTATTGACAAGAAAAAGACACAAACCTTCGTTTGTGAAGGCTATGCCAAAGCCTTTAAAATATTGTGCGGCAAATACAATATTCCCTGTGTGCTTGTTTCCGGCAAAGCAATATCCGGCGGCAACGAAGAAGCGCATATGTGGAATTACGTTCAGATGGATGATGACAATTGGTACGCTGTAGACGTCACATGGGACGATCAGGAGAGCGATACCTATTACGATTATTTCCTTTGCGGCAAAACCTCGGATGTATTCAACAATAATAAGTTTATGGATGATCATCTTGCAAGCGGCCAGCTCTCTACTTCCAGTAGCGCGCAGGAGTTTGTTTATCCTGATTTGAGCTCAGTGGCATATGATCCCAACAGCTCGCAGACCAATCCGAGTTCGACTACCAGCACGACGGAGTCGACTACCAGCACGACGGAGTCGACTACCAGCACGACGGAGTCGACCACCAGCACGACGGAGTCGACTACCAGCACGACGGAGTCGACCACCAGCACGACGGAGTCGACTACCAGCACAACGGAGTCGACTACCAGCACGACGGAGTCGACTACCAGTACGACGGAGTCGACCACCAGCACGACGGAGTCGACCACCAGCACGACGGAGTCGACTACCAGCACAACGGAGTCGACTACCAGTACGACGGCTTCCACCACAAGCACGAAAGCGGGATCTGTCGGTAGCAAGCTGAATGTGGAGAACAACAGCTTTGTCATCGGAGCAGAAATTTCAGACAGCGCGACTCTTAGCGATGCTAACGGAAATCCCGTTGCGGCAAATGGCGCGAAAATCGTTGTTTCGACAATCAGCGGCAGCGCCAAATCATCTCTGTTTGAAAAAATTGCGGGATTTGACAATTCGTTTGACAAAGATACGAACAATGCGGTTGTATATGACATTTCTCTTGTAGATAATGAAGGTCGTGCTGTGAAGATATCCGGCGGCAAGATTAAGGTTTGCCTGAATTATCCCAAGCTGGATGCTGATATGAAAAATGTGAAGTACAAATTCTATCATCAGAATGGAAACAGCATTGAAACAATTCGAATCGAATGCAAGAACGATGGCATCTGGTTTGAAACAGCCAGCTTCAGCCCCTTTGTGCTGGCCTACTCGTCAGGAACCGATTCTCCCGGTACCGGAGAAAGCAATCTGCCTGTTATGATTGCGATTTGTCTTGGCGCGATGGCACTGCTGACTGCGGTATGTGTTTTTGAGAAAAAGCGCAGAGCCGTTCAGAAGTGAGTGATTTGACCTGGCGTCACAACAACAAATAATATCAAAAACCGATATGTTGGTTCATCCGCCGACATATCGGTTTTTTGAGTGGAAAACAGTGAGACCGTGAGTGAGTTCTTGACAAAAGTGCCTTCTGTCGCTATAATTCTACATACGTACTGCAAACGGATAGAAAGAGTCGGGAAGGAGGTGCTTTTGACATGAGCCAAAAGATACAGACAGCTCTGAATGGCGTGATGATAACGGTATTGCTGATGATGGGGTGGACAGCGGCCGCCCCGTCCGTTTATGCGGCAGAAGATCCCGCTTATTACGGGTATTTCAGAAGTCAGCTGGATGATATGGGGAATGACGTGTATCAGGGGTATTGTGACAATTACATGACAGGACGCAGCAACACTTCGTTTGTGGTTTCTCTTACCAAACCAGTGGTGATCAAAGGTGCAGTTTACCAGACTGCTGAATACAATGAAACGGCAAACAAAACCTATATCCGGCTTTCGACAGATAAGGAGGCTGCGGTTTATCGGGAAGCTTTGGCACAGCTCAGACACAGCATATCTACGGCGTCAGCCGCGTTTTTGTATGATCATCCCGAAGTGTTTTGGATTCGCAATTTTTCATATAGCTATACGCTGCTCTATGAAAAGAACCAAGAAAACACCTATGATCTGGTTGTCCGCCGGATAGAAATGTCTCCCTGTGAAGCATATAACGGGGCTTTTGATCAGTTGACGGATGTATCGGCAGGGATTAACCTGGCCGTGAAGGAACTGTCGGGAAATTCATCGCGATATAGTGCGGTGAAAGCCATATATGACTATGTGTGCCGGAATGCGTCTTACAACAGTGCCGCTGCGGAATACAGCAAAGACGAAGCCTATGCAGACGCTCGCACACCTGCGCCGTTTTTTCTCGGCAAAACCGAGGACACATTTGTTTGCGAGGGCTATGCCAAGACATTCAAGATACTCTGTGACCAAATGGGTATTCCCTGCGTGACAGTTTCCGGAACCGGCAGTCGGGAAGAACATATGTGGAATTATGTGGAAATGACAGAAGGAAAATGGTATGGCGTTGATGTGACATGGGATGACCAATCATCGGTCGGTTATGCGTATTTCCTGGTGGGAAGCGATGTTTTTTCATCTGATCATCATGCGGTCGGACGGGTGCTGGAAAACAGTGATGTGACGTTGGTTTATCCTGTGCTGCAATCATCCGATTACCAACGTCCTCCTGAGGGAATAGATTCATTACCCGATGAAGCACCCGCGTCAACGGAAACTATCACACCAACGGAAGCTACCACGGTAACAGAATCCCCCTTGACAACGGAAGTCGCCACGCCAACAGAAACCGCCACACCGACGGAAGCAACCACGGCAACAGAAGCACCCCCGTCAACGGAACCCACCGCGCCAACGGAAACCACCACCCCGACGGAAGCTACCACGGTAACAGAATCCCCCTTGACAACGGAAGTCGCCACGCCAACAGAAACCGCCACACCGACGGAAGCAACCACGGCAACAGAAGCACCCCCGTCAACGGAACCCACCGCGCCAACGGAAACCACCACCCCGACGGAAGCCACCACGCCAGCGGAACCTACCGCGCCAACGGAAGCTACCACGCCAGCGGAACCTACCGCGCCAACGGAAGCCACCGCGTCAACGGAAGCCACCACGCCAGCGGAAGCAACCGCGTCAACGGAAGCAACCGCGTCAACGGAAACTATCACGCCAACGGAAGCCACCACGCCGACGGAAGCAACCACACCAACGGAAACCACCGCGCCAACGGAATCTCCCTCGACAACGGAAGCCCCTGCGGCAACAAAAACCACCGCACCGACGGAACAAATGAATACCAAAGAGAAAGAAGAAGTGAACCCCTCAACGGGGGAGGCGCATATTGTATTCGTTATCCTTTTTCTTTTACTGGCGTCGGTGATGGGAATGGCGCTGGCTTTGATGAGAAAAAGGTCGGTTATGCGGAGGCATCTGCTCCCTTGACTATGGAAGCTCCCGGGTAGTAATGCGTGAGGATTGCTTGGTAACCAGCACCCTGTCTGGCCATTTCATTGGCGCCGTACTGACTCATGCCCACGCCGTGCCCCCATCCGCGAACCGCAAACAGAAAGCGCCCGTCCATGTATTTGAGGGTAAAGCATGCGGAGCGGAGTCCGAAGGCGTTGCGGATTTTTTGTCCGTTTATGTGAGTGCCGTATATTTCATAATCCGTCACATAGCCGGAGGAGGAGCGGGTACAGGTGCCAATCGGTTCCTGTGTGCTGTCGTTGGGAAGAATGCCCAGTTTTTCCTTACAGATTATACGGAATTCGTCCGGTGAAAATGTGACGGAGGAATGATATTCCTCTGAGACAGGGTCGCTTGAGCTGCTGACGGGAAGAAGATAGGGACAGTTACTTCCCCATACGTTTGAGGCGGATTCGGTGGTTCCGCAGGAAATGGCATGATAGGCGGCTAAAATGGGTTGGCCTTCATAGGCCAGATATTCTCCTGCCACTGATGCGACAAGCTGACGGAGACGTGCTTCGTTTTGTGGATACGCCGTGCCCCATGCGGTTTTTCTCTGTGAGGCAGTCAGGCAGCCCTGTGCGTTCCGAGAACCGTCGGAGATGGCCGCGAGTTTGTCTGACCCGCTGACAGTTGTGTCGGTACAAAGCTGCTGCCGGCGAAGCTGTGTGAGCGCAATGACCGCTTGCGCTTTGAGCGCTTCATCCTCGTAAGTCAGCGGCATTTCACAAGCCACCGCGCCGCAGACGTATTCGGTTTCCGACATAACGACGGCTTTTCCGGTGTCTTGCAGCAGAACTGTCACCGTTGCCTCACCGCTTGAAGAATGAAGGTATAACGCATCGCCTGACAGGCCGTTTCCGGTACAGACCAGCGAAAGCAGCGGCAGCAACAGCAAGAGAAGAAATGAGAGAAAACATGTCGTGATAAGTTTTTGTACGTTTGTCATGAGAGACTCCTTTAGTGTGTCTTGTACACAATGGAAAGGGTATGGCTTGACTTTGTGACCGTGATAGGCTACAATAGGATTGAAAGAAATACACATCCCGGCTTTTTTGCCTTATTGCAAGATAGTTTATGGTTTGTTAATATAATTATGCGGGTGTTTGTGGTAAAATAACTATTACAGCGGTTTTATGCAAAATGCTAAATGAAAGCTGTCAATGGAGAAAACATGCATTTACAATAAATGAAAAGGGGATATACATGAAGATACGGCGTTCGTTGGTTGTTTTATTTGTGATATCGACCTTTATTATACCTCTGTCGCTTTACCGATCTTTGTTTTCGAGTGATGCTTCGTCAGAATTCGTCAGCACGCTGGGTATAATAAACAATGTTTTGATGGGCATTTTCCTGCTGCTTATTTTTGCTTTTTCGGTGTTTACCGATGAATTTCCCCACTCCTATCCGCCGCATGTGTCACGGGGATTGGGATTTGTCTCCATGCTGCTGGCGGCCGGCTGCGGCTATGCGTCGGTGATGGGACTGATCAGTGAGGAATATTCAAGCTTTACGGGCATGTCGGGTAAAATATTTGCTCTGTTGGGCATTTTGTCGGTGCTTTCGTTTATGTTTTACTCGGTAACCTTTTTTAAGGGAGAAAACTCGATTCAAAATGTGGCTTTTGCCCCCATTTTACCGGCGCTTTGGTACGGCTTCCGCATGCTGCTTAGCTTCCTGCGGTCGGCTTCCATGGCGGATATCAGCGGGGAATTGCCCGTGATCGCCATGAGCTGTTCCTTTACGATATTTCTGCTCACGCTGGGCAAGCTGTTCTGCAACGTCAATTCCAATTCCATTAAATGGGGATTTGCCGCCGGATGCATCGGTATCATGACGACCTTTCTTTATACCTCCAACTGGCTGGTGACCCAGTGTGAGTCGCTTGCTGATCTGCTGTCCCATCCGTTGGTGTTTGCCGATCTGTTTATGGGATTGTTTGCCATCGGCGCGCTGTTTCATGTGTCGGTTCCCGCGGAATATTTCGACGATGAGGAATGGGACGATTATTACTATGAGACTTACGATCTGCCCAAGCCGAATCTGATTTTGCATACCCCTGTTGACGAACTGGAGGAGGACAGTCTGCTGGATGACGATATCAACGAATCCCCCTATATTCCCGTCAACGCCTCCATTGGCCGAGGACGCGCGGGCGACGGTTCCCGTGCCCCTGCTCCGGCTGCCCCGAGGCAGCAGCCTCCTCTGCCGCCCCAGCAGGTTCCCTCTTATATTGCCAATCCGGCGGCGTATTATCCGCAATATTCTTCTCCGGCAGGCACACCGTATTATCCCCCTGCCGCTCCGAATTATCCCGCCTATCCCACTTATCCTGTGTATCCCTATCAAGGGGTCGTGCCGCCTGTAGCCAACGGTGCGGGCGGATATGATTATTACCGCGCCGCCAATCCTCCTATGCCTGCCGAATATGTCAGTCCCTATGACGCGGCGGCAGCCCAGTATCAATATGAACGCCGCCGTGAGGAGTTGCAAAGCCGTGAGCTGGAGAAGCTGACAGGCGAAGTGGATCATTCCATTGCACGGCTGCAAAACAATGTGACGCAGAACCGTACCCCGTCCAACGAATATGTGGCAAGCTCTCCCGACGAAAGAATCGGCGGCCGTCAAAGCATGCAGCCCAGCGGACGCAATGTGAGGCTGGCACAGGGCTATGCGCAGTCGGGAGAACGTCTTACCGATCGTATCGACCGCCTTGGACAGGAAAACCTTGCCCGCCATCAGGCGAACCCCTCGGACGAAGAGGATGAATACACCTATGAGTATTATTACCCCAATGACCGTTCACGGTATGATCTCGCCAACTTTCATCCGGATGGCCGGCAGGGGCAGAATTCCGGCCAAAACAATCCCGGCGGCAGACGGTAAGCGCTGTTGTTTGACGGATTGCTGTAATTACAAAAAATAACAAAATAAACGTCATATGTCCTGTGAATGCGGGAACATATGACGTTTTATTTTTTTCATATGCGGGTGTGATACACACAAAATATAGATATAAAACCGTGATAAATAATATTTTATAATTTTATATGTCATTTTTAAAATTACATCTTGACAAGTTAATGTTGATATGCTATAATTTAAACAACGAAAAGAAATCATAAAAAATCTCCCATGATTGGGAATAGGATATGATCGGAACAGGAAAAAACAAAAGGAGTGACAATTGGTTATGAATATATCCATCAATGATTACAGAATGATGTGTGCCGAGCGCGAGGTCAGCCGTCAGAGACGTATTCAGGCGCTGCGGCTTCCGACTTATACCTTTACGGAGGAAATGCTCAACTGCCTGACGCACGCGCTTGGCGCAGTGCTGGGCGTGGTGGGCTTCCTGATGAGCATGCGATTTCTGCTGCCGACCGGGAACGTCGGCGCTGCGGCTTCGATGGGAATTTTCTGCGCCGCGATGGTGCTGCTTTACACCAATTCCGCCGTGTATCACGGCTGGGAGCTGACCCAGGCCAAAAAAGTCTTTCAGATTCTCGATCATTGCACCATCTTCCTGCTCATTGCCGGCACCTATGCGCCCTTTACGCTCATGGTAATGGGGAACACGGCAGGTAAAATCATCATGTCGGTGGTGGCGTTGGTCTCCGTGTTCGGCATTGCGCTGAATATCATCGACATGAAGAAGTACCGCGCTGTTTCGATGGCGTGCTACCTGATCACAGGCTGGTGCATTATCTTTGCTTACGGCTCCATCGCGGCGGCGCTTTCGCCCTCGCAGATGCTGATGCTGGTGGGCGGCGGCGTGGTTTATACCGTCGGCGCGGCGCTGTACGGTCTGGGCGTAAAGGTGCGGTATATGCACACGGTCTGGCACCTCTTTGTGCTGGCCGGCAGCCTGCTGCATTTTGCCTGTCTCTACAGCTTTATGGTGGATCATTTTTGATTTGCCTATTCAATATGCTTTCTCCCCATATCATTTATGCTTCTGCCGTGAGCGGGGTGTGGAATGACAGATACCCTCTGTGCCATTCGGGTGCCTGTCATCCGGCGCCATCGTTTGCGGGACAAAACCAAACAGCCGCATCTTTGGAATACAATCCCGAAGATACGGCTGTTTGGTTTTTTGCTATAGAAAGAATCACATTTGCTGCGGCTTGTTCTGACGGAGCCATTCGGCGGTGAAGTGCCAGAAACTCTCCTGTGCGCGGCTCATCTTCTGGTCGCGTCGGTGAACGAGAAAGACGTTGCGCACAAAGGTCTTGTCCTCAAAGGGGATGGTGACCACCTGCTCGTCGGCGTATTCCTCCGCGAGAAAAGTGGCGGAGATACCCACGCCGCGATTCTGGCGCGCCGCTTCGACAATGAGCGAGTCGTCGCTGATTTCCAGCAGGATCTCCGGCTGGAGTCCGCCCTTGACAAAGCGCGTGATGTTGTGGGGATAGAGCGAAAAGTCACGGCCCTTGAGAATGATGGGGTAGCCGTTGAGATCGGGGTAACGGATGATCCGGTGGGAGGCGAGGGGGTGACGGCGGCTGACAATGGCGCGGAAATCGTGGGAAAAGCAGAATTCCGCTTCGTAATTGATGAGGTCAACCGGCTGGGGAAGAAAGGCGAAATCCACACGTCCGCTGTGGAGCATATCGTAGATGGGATATTCGGGATATTCCACCAGATCAAGGTGAATGTCGGGGTAGCGGTCGTAAAAATCCGTGACAAATTTCAGCGTCAGATATTTGGGAACGCCGTAGGTCGTGGCGATGTGCAGCGTAAAGACCGCGCTGAAGCTTTCTTCCAGAAATTCGCCCTTGATGCGCTCGTATTCGCTGAGAATGACATTCGCGGTGGAGTAGAGCTTGTGGGCGTACACGGTGGGATTCAGCCCTTGCGGAGAACGGGTGAAAAGGCTTCTGCCCAGCTCGTCCTCCAGTTTTTTGATCATCTTGCTCACCGCCTGCGGAGTGACAAACAGCTTTTCCGCCGCCTTGTGAATGCTGCCCAGCTCGTAGACCTTGACAAAGCAGCTCAGCAATCGTTCGTCCATATCAGAATACACCTCTCTTTCGCTTGATAAGAAAATTATAGCATGAGTTGCTCCTTTTTTCAATAGATAAAGAAAAAGCCGGTTCGGGCGAGTAGGAATCCTCGCCCGAACCGGCTTTTGGTAGTTATGCGGTTTTACTGCGCTGTGATAGTGAAAAGGGAAAATGTCAGAACTGCTCCGCCTTATTCTTGGTGTAGACCATGGCAAAGCTGACAACGGAGAGCGCCGCCAGTACGAACGCGATCACGGTCTGCGTGTTGGTTTCGCCTGTGCCGGGGTTGGTGCCGTCGCCACCCGACTGCTTCACCGTGGAGGAAATGGCGTAAAGGCTGAATTCCCTGCTGGAGAAGGTGATGCCGTCTTTGGTGCCGGTCGCGGTGATCTTGGTGTCGATCGATTCCCCGTGGTCGTGATAGATCTTGTAGGTGTAACCGTTATAGGATTTTGCCACCGTGTCGTTGGGATATGGCAGTGTGATCTTGACAAACTTGTCGGAATAAACCTCCTTGCCGTCCTTATCGACAAGGCAGATATCATACACCATCAGATTTTTGTCGTCCGCCTTGAAGTCCTTATCGGTTTTCTGAATGGCTTCGAGGAAGGTCTTTTTGTCTGCGTCGGAGGGTTTGATCGCGGCGATGGAAACGTCCTTGAGATCAATGGAAGCACCATCCTCTTGGGTAAGGGACGCGGTTTTGTCGATCTGCGCTGCCTTGATGATGTTCCGGCTGTCCTCGCGGATCGTGAGGTCGGTGTACTCAATCGGAATCGGTGTGCGCGCTATCGCGAAGAGTCCTAGCGTTTCGGTGTAAAAGTTCAGACCATGAGCGGTTTTCTGGAGGGTGTCGATGGACGCCGCCGACTTATTGGCAAGCTGTTGATACACTTTGTAGTTGTATTCATTGGAATACAACTGGGAAGCGGGGAAAGCGTACCGGAAAAGGATGGAAGTGACACTGCCTTCGGCTACCGTCAGCGTGTTTCCTTTTTCGTCCGTCAGATACACTTCATAGACCATGAGATCATTGTCAGTAGCGGCGAAATCCTTGTCTGCCTTTTTGATGGCTTCCAAAAACGCCTTTTTCTCCTTGTCCGACGGCGCCTTGGCTGCCGCTCTGACATCGGCAAGCGGCACTTCCTGGCTGCCGTTTTTCACGACGGTTTCATTGTCGATGCCGACGGAAAGCAGAATCTTTTCGCTGTTCTTAGCCGGACCGAAAGCGCCGATATGCTCGAAAGGATCATCGGGATCGTCGGGATCGCTGGGTTCATCGGGAGCGGGCGGTGTATAACCGGGAATATCATCGCCGTCGACGACAAGCATGAACCGGAAGGTGACATTGCCCTTGGTGACGTCGGCGAAAACCTCCTTGCCCGATTCATTATCAACGCCATAGACATCGAGATCGTCGTAAGCGATAAGATACTGACCGTTTGCCTGCGGCGTAAGGTGCTTATCCGGGTTTTCCATATCGCCCTCAATCCGCACGTCGGCTCCCTCGTCAAGCGCGGGCAGCGTCATCGCCACACCGTCCTCTGTCGCTTCATAGGCAGGCGCTTTGACAGAGACTTCCAGAGCGTCCTCGTTGGAATAGGAAAGAGCATACGCGTTCGAGAGCGGAATGTCCGGGATGTCAAGTTTCGTCAGATTGGTCAGACCCGACACATTGACGTCGGTAAGTCCCGCTTCATAAGCGTGAATTCCTGTGATAAACTGTTTGTTTTCGCCAAAGGAGACAGACGTGATGGGGTTTGCAGCGGAGATGGTAAAGTCACAACTGCCATCGAGGAAAATCGAATAAGTAGTCTTTGTCTCACCTATCTGTTTATCGTCTTCGCCCAGACCCTCGTCAAAACTGGTGGACAGACTTGCATCGTTATTGACGGTAATGGTAAAATCGCCGCCAACGTCTTCGCTGTCGGCTGTAATGACGAGACGATACTGACCGTCCGCCGCTGCGTTCGATGTGAAAAGAGCAGGCTTGAATGTCGATAATCCGACGAGAAGCGCCGCGAGCATGAGCGATGCGGGCAACAGGAAGCGCCGACGCTGTCGGCTGCGGGATGTGGAATGCTTCATAAAATCAGACTTCCTTTCTTGATAAAAAATGCGTAATACCTAAAACAATCAAAGCTTCTTACACTTTTTTGTATTTGCCTATATCAATTATTATACGCTTTCTCCTTTGTGTTGTCAATATGATTTTTTCTTGATAGTTATCAAAATATCTGTGCGTTCTTTGCCGGATGGGCGCCCTATTTCATATGCATCACTTCCTCTTGATTGTCTTTATGATAGCCTATTTTTCCTGCGCCGGATTGACAAAAAGTGCGGAATCAATGCAGGCATCAAAAAAGCGCGGATACTTCGGAAATCTTACCGTTTCCAAAGCATCCGCGCAGAGATGAAATTTAGACAGGTGATTATGCCAGTCTGTCCTTGATGGAATTGAGCAGACCGCCCTTGGTGATGATATTCTGGATAAAGGGCGGGAAAGGCTGTGCCTGATAGGTCTTGCCGGTGGTGAGATTGGTGATGGCGCCTGTGTCAAAATCCACCTTGACTTCGTCGCCGTCCTTGATGTCGGTCGCCGCCTCGTCACATTCGAGGATCGCCAGACCGATGTTGAGGGCGTTGCGGTAGAAGATACGCGCGAAGGTCGAGGCGATGACGCAGGAAATGCCCGAAGCCTTGATGGCGATGGGGGCGTGTTCACGGGAGGAGCCGCAGCCGAAATTCTTGCCTGCGACCATGATTTCGCCCTCCCTGACCTTGCTGACAAAATCCGCGTCGATGTCCTCCATGCAGTGAGCGGCCAGCTCCGCGTGGGAGGATGTATTCAGATAGCGGGCGGGAATGATGACGTCAGTATCGACGTTGTCGCCGTACTTGTGTACTTTACCTTGTGCCTGCATATGGTTTCAAGTCTCCTTTCAACAGCGAGCGAAAGCGAGCGCATTCGTTCCAAGCGCGCAGCGCTTCCGACACTATTCTCTATTATCTATTCTTTATTCTCTATTCACTTAGCGACCGCAGGGAGCGCCAAGCGCTCCTGGGTCGGTGATGTAGCCGGTAACGGCGCTGGCAGCGGCTACGGCGGGGCTTGCCAGGTAGATTTCGCTGGTGATGTGACCCATTCTGCCAATGAAGTTGCGGTTGGTGGTGCTGACGGCTTTCTCATTTTCCGCGAGAATGCCCATGTGACCGCCGAGGCAGGGGCCGCAGGTGGGAGTGGAAACGACAGCGCCCGCTTCCACGAAGATTTCAAGCAGACCCTCGCGCAGCGCCTGGAGATAGATAGTCTGGGTGCCGGGAAAGACGATGCAGCGCACATTTTTGGCGACCTTGCGTCCTTTGAGGATAGCGGCGGCGGCTCTGAGGTCTTCGAGGCGGCCGTTGGTGCAGCTGCCGATGACGCTCTGGTCGATCTTGACCTCCTGCGGGCCGATCTCGTCCACGGTCTTGGTGTTTTCCGGCAGGTGGGGGAAAGCCACGGTGGGACGGAGCGCGGAAAGGTCGATGGTGTAGGTTTCGTCATACACCGCGTCCTCGTCGGCGGTGTAGACCACGGGCATGCGCTGGAATCTGCCCTTGCAGTATTCCTCGGTGATCTCGTCCACGGGGAAAATGCCGTTTTTCGCGCCGGCCTCGATGGCCATGTTGGCGATGCAGAGACGGGAATCCATCGAGAGGTGCTTTACGCCGTCGCCGGTGAATTCCATGGATTTGTAGCGCGCGCCGTCCACGCCGATCATGCCGATGATGTGAAGGATGACGTCCTTGCCGGTGACCCAGCCCTGCGGCTCACCCGTGAGGACAAATTTTATCGCGGAAGGCACCTTGAACCAGGTCTTGCCGGTGGCCATGCCGGCCGCCATATCGGTGGAGCCTACGCCTGTGCTGAACGCGCCGAGCGCGCCGTAGGTGCAGGTGTGGCTGTCCGCGCCGATCACGCAGTCGCCGGGGCCGACCAGTCCCTGTTCGGGCAGGAGGGCGTGTTCAATCCCCATTTGTCCCACGTCGAAGTAATTGAGAACGTCGTACTTCTGCGCAAAGGTGCGCACCTTTTTGACCTGCTGTGCGGCCTTGATGTCCTTGTTGGGCGTGAAATGATCCATTACAAGGGCAATTCTTTCTCTGTCAAAGATCTTGTCCACGCCCGCCTTTTCCAGCTCGTTGATGGCGACGGGGGAGGTGATGTCGTTGCCCAGTACCAGATCGAGCTTTGCCTCGATGAGCTGTCCCGCGACAACGCTGTCCAGTCCCGCATGAGCGGCGAGGATTTTTTGCGTCATAGTCATACCCATGATGAGTATTCCTCCTTGTCAGTTTTTATTTCATGTTATTATAACACACCAATTTGATTTTGTAAATCATTCGCAGGAGAAAAACACGGAAATCAATTTTGAAAATTTGATGAACAATGAAAATGATATCTTATGACGACGCATTTCACTCACCAATATCAGAGGAATGTCCTGAAATGAAAATCAAAAAATAAAAGCAACCCTCGCCCCGATTACAAAAAGGTTACAAATACGCATGACGAAACCCATCGGGCCAATTGCGCGGACGGCGAATGCC
>CAMHAV010000037.1 GCA_946182865.1 uncultured Clostridia bacterium | reverse complement strand
ATTTTTCTTCTATAATACCATGTCTATGACCCGTTTGCAAGTCGCGATTTTTTTCTTTATTATTTCTCTAAATTCTCATTTTCCCCACTTCGTCCTTTCTCCGGCGACGCAGGCTGCGGAAAAACTCTGTCAGCATCTCACCGCATTCGTCCCCCAGACACCCCGCAACCTTTTCAGGCTTGTGATTGTAAGGAAGCTCAAACAGATTCACCACCGAACCGCAGGAACCTGCTTTGTAATCCGACGCGCCGTAGACCAAGCGGCGGATACGAGCGTTGATGATCGCGCCGGTGCACATTGGGCAGGGTTCCAGCGTCACATACAGATCGCACTGCCACAGCCGCCACCCCCCCAGCGCACGGCACGCGCTGTCAATCGCTTCCAGTTCGGCATGTGCAAGCGCGTTTTTGCCCGTCTCGCGGCGGTTGCGTCCCACCGCAATCACTTCGCCGTCCTTGACCACTACCGCACCGACGGGAACTTCCCCCTCCGCTGCCGCCAGCTTGGCCTGTTCCATCGCCAGCCGCATAAAAGCTTCGTCACGGCTGGCTGTCGCGACGTTTTCTTCGGTCATATCCCGCACAAGCCTCTCCCCCTTTTCGTCAATGTGGGTTCTTCTCAAAATTCTCCACGCACGCGACAAACGCCGCGGCGTATTTTTTTGCTTTCAACTCACCGATGCCGTAAATACCCCGGAAATCCTCTTCGTTGCGGGGGCGTTGGATGCAAATATCATACAGCGTATAATCCGACATCACGGAGCTGTCAAATTTATCTTCCCGCTGCGCCGTCTTATGCCGCAGTTGCGCCAACGCGTCAAACAGCGCCGGATCGGCTTCGGGCGCTCCTTCAAAGCCGTCAGGCACATTGTCCGCATTTACATATTCGCGGATGACCCGCAAAAACGCCCTGCCGAACACCAGACATTTCGCCTGTCCCAAATGGACAATCTCTGTCAACTGTGTACGGTTGATCGGCTTGGCTTGGCTCATGTGGCGCAGGGTCGCGTCGCTGATAATCCGGTTGCCCGGTGTGTAGATGCGCTTGGAAATCTCTGCGCGGCACTTCATCAGAAGCGCTAACAGCCGACCGTCGGGGCAGGTGGGACAATCGCACACCTCTGTAGGCGTCTGTCCCTTGGTTTCCAGAATATGCCGCACCGTCCGCACGATCTCGCCGCCGCAGTATGCCACGGTACGGGGCGGCAGAATCCCCAGCTTTTCCAGTCCCCGCAGCGTGACGGGCCGCTCCACACTGAGCTGCGCCAGCGCGTCGGTGCTCGCAAGAGATTGCGACTGAATGCCGAAATCGGAGGACAGGTCGGCACGCAGCGTCCGCAGCGCCGCGAACAAATCGCTGTCCGCTTCGGGCGGCAGAAGCACCTGCCCGTCTCTGTCCTTGCTGAGATGGAGATTGGGTTTGTTGGGCGCACCCTCGGCCTTCTCCGCCCGAAGATGCTGCTTTTTTGGCTTGCGGGGCGCTTTTTCTTTCCCGCCTCTAGCGGAAACCGTCGGCACGGCGCCGCTTTCGGAGCAGAAGCGCTCGATTTCCTCCATAAACTGCCGTCCGAATTTCTCCGTCTTGACCTCACCCACACCGTAAACCGTGCGGAAATGCGCCTCATTGGTAGGCATTTTCTCCGCCATGTCACGCAGGCTTGCGTCGGTAAAGATAACAAACGGCGGCACGCCGTTCATATCCGCCACCTTACGGCGCAGCTCACGCAGACGGGCAAGCAATTCGGGATTGGCGTGGAGTCCGATCTGGGATTCCTTTTTGATCTCCTTGGCGGTATCGCTCACCGCCTGCTCCTTCATCGTCACACGCATACCGCTGTAAATCACCCCGCGTGCGGCAATGCCCCAGCCCAATATCCCATCGCTGGCTTCATGGATGTATTTCTCGGCAATCATGGAGTCGATCATCTTTTCCAGCTCGCGGGAACCCGTCTCCTTCATAATGCCGAAGGTGGACTGCCGACTGCCGCCGCACAGCTCCACACGGTTGTTATGGGTGCCGCGCAGAATGTCAATAATGACCCACTTGGTCTGCGCCTCGTTCATGCGCTTGACGCAGGAGAGGATTTTCTGCGCCTCAATGGTGATGTCGCGGGATTCCACATCCGTGTGCGACTGTGTACAGTTGGAGCAGTTGCCGCAGTTTTCAAACGCGGGATGCTCTCCGAAATATTTGAGAATGAACTTTCTGTAGCAGTATTTGCTCGTGCTGTAGAACGTCATTTTTTTGAGAAGCTCCAGTTCGTTTGCCTTGAGCGTTTCGGCGGTGTCCTCGTCAAACTCACTGTTATCCTCGAAGGATTTTTCGATCAGAAAAGTGTTGATTCTCACATCCTGCCCGCTGTAGAGCAGAATGCACTCGGCGGATTCGCCGTCACGTCCCGCGCGTCCCGCCTCCTGGTAATAGCTTTCCATATTCTTGGGCATGTTGTAATGCACCACAAAGGAGACGTTGGATTTGTCGATGCCCATGCCGAAAGCGTTGGTCGCTACGATAATCGGCACCTCATCCTTGATAAAGAGATCCTGCACGGCATTGCGGTCGCTGTCTGTCATGCCCGCATGGTACTTGCCCGCGTTCCATCCTTCTTCTTTCAGGCGGTCGGCCACTTCCTCCACCAATTTGCGGGTAGCGCAGTAGACAATGCCGCTCTTGCCGCGATTGAGCGAGAGATACGACGTGAGGGCGGAAAATTTATCCTTGGGCTTCATCACCTCAAAATACAGGTTGGGGCGGTCAAATCCGGTGGTAGTCACCGCGGGGGAACGCAGTCCCAGCAGGTGGATAATATCCTGCCGCACCTTGTCGGTCGCGGTGGCGGTAAAAGCCGCCGTCACAGGACGTTTCGACAGTGAAGCGACAAATTCCGCGATATGCAGATAACTCGGACGGAAATTCTGCCCCCATTGAGAGACGCAGTGCGCCTCATCCACCACGACCAGTGAGATATCCGCATGGCGGGCAAATTCCAAAAAGGAAGCCGTGCCGAGGCGTTCGGGCGCGACATAGATGATCTTATAAATGCCATTGGCGGCGCGATAGAGCGCCAACTCCGACTGACGCGGCGTGAGCGTGCTGTTGATAAAGGCGGCGCTCACCCCCGACTGCACCAGCGCATTGACCTGGTCTTTCATCAGCGAAATGAGCGGAGAAATGACCAGCGTAATCCCCTCCAGCATCAGCGCCGGCACCTGATAACAGATCGACTTGCCCGCGCCTGTGGGCATGATTCCAAGTACATCGCCGCCCGACAGAATGCCGTCAATCAGCGTCTCCTGTCCTTCTCGGAAGGAACGGTAACCGAAATAATGCGCCAGCGTCTCAAATTTATCCACCCCTGCACCTGCTTTTCTTATAAATTCTTAGTAATTGCTTTTATTTTATCACACGCATCGGCGTAATGCAACCCGCAGAAATCATTCTCAACAGAAAAAAGCGGTTCCCCGCATGGATTCCCCTGAGAATCCTTCGCAAAGAACCGCTTATGATAGATGTTTTAACAACGCGGCGCCGAACTGTCAATCCGCTGGCCGCGCACGGAAGATATTTTTGACTTAACTTTACATCGCAATCGCCAGCAGACGGCTTCTCTCCAGCTCCAGCGCCGTCACAGACGATTTCAGTTCGCTGATGCGGGTCTGCACATACATCTTCACCGCTTCGCTGGTGGTGTGCAAGCTGCCCGAAAGCGCCTTGCATTCCTCGGTAGCCGCGATCAACTGATCGTCGATCTCCAAAATCCGCTCTCTCTGGGCGTGATGACGCATATCCGTAAAGTTGCCAGTCTGATGCTCCGCCGACTGATAAGGCGAGGCAATACCGTTATAATCGCCGCTTCTGACACAGTTTGGCTGATCTGTTCCAGCCACAATTCCATAGTTGAAATACATAAATCCTTACCTCCATTTTTCGTTTTTTTCATTCCTTGTCTTTTCCGGGCCATGATGCCCCGCATTAATCCATTTTACTCGAATCCGTCTCAACCTATTCCATACAGTCTCTAATTATTTTTCCCTCTCGATGACAGTTCAATATCAATGACAAACGCAACAAACAAGTGTTAAATTTACACACAAATTTAACAAAAAGAATAAACATCTTCCAAGCTTATTATAACACGAGAGCGCCCCTTTATATGTATAAATTATGAACAAACTTTTAATTTTTGTAAATTTCTACAATTTTCAACCGAATATTTTCGTCATTCAGCGAATGAACGTACTTTTGAAGCATACAACCGTTTTTCAGTCGTTGACAAGTCATCAAAAAACCACCCGTCCGAACGGGTTTTCCGGTGGAAAACTCTGCACGTTTTCGGACGGGCGGGAGCTATCAAAACAGGGATACGGAACAAAAAACGGGAACGTCACGCCTTGCCGTTGATCAGGGGCGTGATCTTCTTGTAAACCGCCATGGTGATCACGGCGCTGACCATGCCCTTGATAAAGGTGAAGGGCATGTTGAACACCAGCAGGCATTGCCAGAGGTTTTTGACTGAGGGGTTGATCGCCTGGTACATACCGATAATGGCATCCATGGGAATAAATGCCGTGTAGATGGGATACACCACATAATAATTACTGAAAACACTCAGCACGGCCATGAGCATGGCCCCTACCACGCTGCCGATCACCGCGCCGCTGAGCCTGGGACGTAAACGGTAGATGATACCCGCGGGCACCACAAAGAACACGCCCAGCAGGAAATTGGAAAGTTCTCCCACGCCGCCTGTGGTGGTGAAAAAGAGATTGACCAGATTTTTGACCAGACAGACCGTCGCGCCGCTGAGGGGACCCATCGCAAACGCCGCAATCAGCGCGGGCAGCTCTGAGAGATCCATCTTGATAAAGGAGGGCATCAGCGGCACATTGAAGCTGAAAAACATCAGCACGGAGGAAAGCGCCGCCATGAGGGCGGTCATCACCAATTTACGGATGTGACTGGTACGTTTCTGGGACTGGTTTTCGATTTTGCTTGACTGCATAAAACAACAACACCTTTCATGATAGAAAATGAGGATGGACAAAAACAAACTGTCCGCGCCAACGAAAAAACGCCCTGCGAACTGAATCATCATCCGCAGGGCGTTGTATAGGCAGGTGTTGTCTGTCGGGCATCGGTACCTAATGCGTCGGCAGATGGCTTGCACTACTCTTCTTTCATCCGGACTTGATCGGCGGCATGACCTGCAAAGCAGGCAGCCAACGACTTACCGTCGGTTTCGGAATCGCACCGAATCAGCTTGCGCGCGCGGACTAACACACGGCACGGTTGCTCACCGCCGCCATCTGCATCACCGCCGGTGGGGAATCACACCCCGCCCTGAAGACAGTTTCTTTTGTAATTTCATTGTAGCACCTGTCACCCGTTTTGTCAACAGGCTGACAGGTGTTTTTCAAACTTTTTATTTCTTGCCGCGGTTGTCCTCGGTAATCTCAAACACCTCCGGCGTGCCGACAGATGGAACATTCACGGGCGGCTTGGATTCTTCCGCCGGTTTTGTCACCTGACGAACCGGCGCTTTCTTCGCGTTTGGTACATTCTGCGGAGACGGCCTGTTTTGCGAAGGCTCCGGCTGTGTTGCCGTCGAAGGCCTTGCTTGCGGTTTGCCGCCCTGAAACGCTATGACGGGCTGAAAGACTGCCGGATTTTCCGCGTTCCTCATATCTTTTGTGTCTGTTACGTTCTTTGCGTTTTGTTCGGCCTTGTCTGCCTGCGGCGCATGAGGCGCTTTATCCGCCACCGCCTCGGTTTTGTCCGACTGGGCGGGTTGGTTCTCCGATGCCTCACGGATCTCCGATACCTGACGGATCTCTGAAATCGGCGGCTGCGGGGACTCCATCGACAGTTCGGCGGTTTCCTCCACCACCGTCACCGGAACGGGCGGCTCGGCTGACGCAGTTTCCTCACGGCTTGTCTCTGCCGGAATCTCTTTGGCCGTTTGCGGCTGCGCTTCGGGCGAATCCGTCAAAGCCGGCTTCGGCTCCCGCACTTCGCTGATATAGGGGTACAGCACAGGCACATATTCCCGGAGCAGCGGATAAACGATCTTTTTGCGCAGCGACCACAGCACGAGCGCGACAATGCCGAGCAGGGTGCAGACCACGCCAATCGGGAAGCCGGAGGTGTGGTACTTCATGACAATCTCATGGGTGCCCTCCGGCAATACCACGCCGATCATCGCGTCACCCACCGTGACCACATCGGCGCTCTTGCCGTCCACCGTCACCGTCCAGCCTTCATTGTAGGGAATCGACGTGAACATCACGCCTGCCTGCGGGGCGGTAATGCTGCCCTTGAAATAGCCGTTGCGGTATTCGCTGATCTGCCACTGGTTCTCCCCCATCGCGCCGATGGCCGCGTACAGCGCCTCGGTATCCATCTCCGCGAGGAAGACATTGCCGCTGCATGTGCTGTCCGCGTCAATCGACACGCGCACCTCGGTGCCGACCGCCAGCCGTCCGAGATCGATGATATACGGCTCGTAAGGGGTGACGCTCCAGTTGGAATTGTCAATCGAAACATTGATGTTCGAAGCCGCGCGGCAGTCCACATAAATATAGGACTGCGCCTCGGTTTCCGTGACATGCAGGGCGGTAAAGGAACCCGAACCGCCGCCCGATTCAGCGTAGAAATATGACTCGTTGAACTCCACTTCCATATTGTCCGCGCTCTCCACCTCAGGCGTCAGCATACGGTAAACCGGCGCGCCGTTCACCGCGTACTCCACGAATTTGTTCTGCACCTCAAAGGGATTTTCGTAGCGGGCAGTGTTGTTGGAATTCCAGTAAACGATGTCATTATCCACCAAAAAGCCGCGCGAAAGCGCCAGCGTATTTTCGTAGATATAGCGATAATTACCGTCCGAATCGGACACCTTATCAATGTAGGCAAGCTGCGCATGGGTGCCGATATCGCGATGGAACGTGACATATTTGAGATTGAGCACCGAGTCAACCAGCGGCACATAGCTGTTGTAAATATAGCTGTTCACGCCGTTGATGGCATACCCCAGTTTGCCCATGAGGGTGGTTGTCACCTTGGCGTTGCTCGAAGCAAATACCGTCAAACCTGGATAATCGTAAAGCGCGTTGTCGTTGCAGGTCTTGCGGGGCAGCAGTTCCATGCGGCTGCCGTCACGGTTGATGCTCTCCACAAAGCTGACCGCCGCTTTGTTCGCGTCATAATCCGACACGAAGTTTTCGCGCTCGGTAAAGACCTCGTTTTCGTCGAGCGTGTGAATCATGACAGCGGCATTGGTGGCAACCTCCGTGAACACCAGCGCCATGACAAGCGCCGCCACAGCGCCTTTTTTGACGTTCTTTCCGGCAACGGAAAGGCTCAGCAGCACCGTGTAGCCGATCAGGAAGCCCAGACTCGTCCAGATGACGGCATAGGCGTCATTCTTGCCGAACTTCTGCTCGATGACCAGCAGCGCCGCTACCACGGCAAACGCCCGGAAGAGATCTTCGCGGCGCATATCCTTGACACGGTCGAGCGCCTGCGCCGCGATCGCCAGCATAACAAAGCTGATCAGGAAAGAATTGCGGTAGGGCAGGTCGTTGGGGAAATGGAAGCCGTGGAAAGCAAAATTCGTCCAGTTATTTGCCAGCAGCAGCACCAGAACGCCCAGCAGTCCGCCAAAGCAGACGCGAGTTCTCAGCCGGATCTTGCGGCAAAGCAGGAAAAGGGCCACAAGGAATACCGCCAGCAACGAGCAGTAGATATTGGGCAGATTGTCGCCGCGTTCGGTGGGTGTGCTGCCGTAGAGCGTGCGGGAGAAAATATCCCAGAAATCGAAATTCTCCTTGACGTCGCGGGCAAACTGATCCTCCGCGCCGGAGGTTTCGCGCAGGGAAATAGCGGTGGGAATCAGTATCCACATCGACAGCAAGCCGCCGACAGCCGAAGTCCAGGCGAAACGCAGCAGCTTTTTCAGCCAGGTCAGCGCCTTCTGTTCGGCGGTCTGTCCTCTGTAGAAATCGTCGCGCTCTATGGTGCGCATGAGGAACCACAGCACCATAAAGACACACAGCATATAGCCGATATAGTAATTGGTCGTGACCGCGAGTCCGAGAGAAATGCTGTAAAGCAGCGGACTGCCGCCGTCAAGCACTTTTTCCAGACCGTAAACGATCAGCGGCAGCAGCACAAGGCAGTCCAGCCACATCACGTCCCACGAATAGGCGATAAAGTAGGCCGACAGCGCATAGGCGACCGAAAGCCCCACGGAACCGTAGTCTTCTTTCTTAAAAACACCCTTGCAGAAAACAGCAAAGGTCGCGCCCGCCGCGGTGATTTTCAGCACCTCAATCAGGGCAATGGCCTCGGTCAGATTGTCGCGCGGAAAAAGCAGCGCAATGATATTGAAAGGACTGCACAGGTAATAGGCGATCAGCGGAAGCAGTCCGCCCCCCATGCCCACGCTGTCCGAATAGGAGAGCGAATCAAGCGACCAGATCTTTTCACGCACCAGCGAAAAGAAAGAGGAATACTGGTGGTGCATGTCGATGATCATCACCGATTTTTCCCCGAAAGGATAAACGCCCAGCGCGGTGTAGCAAATGGCTATCGCGCAGAAAGACAGCAGCGCCGCCATCCAGATGTAATAATGCCGCAGCTTCGGCACGCCTCCCTCGGAAAGCGCGTGACACACCAGCAGCGCCAGAATGCCCGCCGACACCGCAAAGGTGAACGCGAACGCCACCGAGCCCTCATTGACCGTGCAGATCACATACGTCACCAGCATGATCATGAAGAAAGACAGCACATATTTCAGCACCGAAACAATCGAGTCGATATCCGCCGACAAAAGCGGTTTCTTTTGTTCCATAATCCGTTCCTTTCTATTATAATTTTTTGAAATCATACACGCGCTTCACGCGCTGACTCAGACCGCACACAAATTCATAGTTGAAAGAGGAGGCCAGTTCGGCGGGTTCCTCCACAGGGATGCAGTTGTCGCCATCCCGTCCGAACAGCGTCACCACGTCCTCTACCTGCACGTTCTCGATGTGAGACACATCCACCATAATCTGATCCATGCACACTCTGCCGATCACGGGAGCGAACTGCCCGTGAATCAGCACCCTGCCCTGATTGGAAAGGGCGCGCGGGTAACCGTCGGCATATCCGACCGACACCGTGGCAATGCGGGTAGGACGTTCAGTGACATAGGTCGCGCCGTAGCCCACGCCGCAGCCTGCCTCCGCCGTATGGACATGCACCACATGGCTGCAAAAGCGCATAGCGGGGCGCAGATCGAGCGCCGCCTTGTTGACCTCCTCGGAGGGGTACAGTCCGTAGGTGATGATGCCGGAGCGCACCATCTGAAAACGGTGGCTGTCAAATTCCATAATGCCCGCGCTGTTGCACATGTGCTTGATGGGGATGACAACACCGCGCGCATCCAGCCACTGACACATACGGTCATAGCGTTCCATCTGCCGGTAGCTGTAGGTCTTGTCATAGAGATCGGCACAGGAGAAATGGGTGAACATGCCCTCCAATTCGATGTGGGGCAGCCGGCTGATTTTCAGAATCTCGTCGGCGCTTTCCTCCGAAACGACAAAGCCGATGCGCGTCATGCCCGTGTCGAGCGCCACATGCACCTTGGCGGTCTTGCCCTGCGCGGCGGCCTCCTGACTGAGCAGGGCGGCGGTTTCATAGGAATAGACCGTCTGCGTGACGTCACAGCGCACCACGTCGCCGTAATTTTTCGGGGACACATACGACAAAATAACAATCGGCAGCGTAATGCCCGCTTCGCGCAGTTCCACCGCCTCGTCCACCGTGGCGACGGCGAAATACTCGACGGCCTTTTCCAGATATCGTCCCACCGCCACCGCGCCGTGACCGTAAGCGTCCGCTTTGATGACAGCGCAGATTTTCACGCCGTCACCGATATTTTGCCTGACCTGGGCGATATTATGCCCGATAGCTTCCAGATCGACCTCCGCGTAGGCTCTCAGATATTGTTCCAAATATGACATCTTCTTTGCAAATTAATATTTTTATAATTTTTCGTTGACGATCAGGCGCAGCGCCTGGGGAATAACCTCAAATGTGACTTCGGTGGCGGTCAGACATTCGCCGTCGATATTGACAACGGCAGGTTTGGCGCACTCGATCTTCATTTTTTTGCCGCGACGCACCGTGAGCAGTTTTCGGAACGCCTTGGCATCGGGATAGGTGCCGTTTTTATACTTCCCGATCAGCCGCAGCATTTTCAGCTTGGACACCCGGCGGATCATCACGAAATCCAGCAGACCGTCCGACGGATCGGACATCGGCGCGCCGTGATAGCCGCCGCCGTAATACTGCCCGCAGGCCGCCAGCGAAAACATGAAGTCGTCCTCGTACACAAATTCGTCATCAATCGTCACCTTTAAAGAATTATACACCTTTCCCAGCATGGAAATCAAGACCGCGAGAGAATAAGTGGCGGAACCGAGCAATTTTTTTGTCGTGGTCATGCGGTTGGTGCGGTCGCAGATGATCGCGTCAATGCCCATCGAACAGATATTGACCGACGCGAAGTGTCCTGTGCTGATCGCGTCCACATAGCGCGAGGGAGCGGTCAGGTAGTTTTCGATATCCAAAAAACCCTCCGCGCCGCCGAACGATTTGACATAGTCGTTGCCGGAACCGCAGGGAATCACCCCGAACTCCACATTCGGCATGCCGATCACGCCATTGGCCGCGCCACAGATCGCCCCGTCGCCGCCCATTACGATAATCCGCACATCATCCCCCTTTTCGCCCTCGGCACGGGCGAAATCGGTGAGATCAGAGGGCTTCTGCGTGAGAAGAAACTGATAAGGTGCGCCTATCTTTTCGCAGGCGGCGGTAATCCTGTCCTTATATTTTTCATAGCCGCTCTTGGCGCCCGCTTTCGGGTTGGCAATAAACACATATCTCATAAAAACAACCTCGCATCATTGTAAGAATTGGAAAAAGTTGCCTTTATCAGCATAACAGATTTAAACAGATTTGTCAATGTGCGCTTCGCTTCATTTTAGCGGAAGGAGCGCAAGCAACGCCGGAATTCCTGCCATAAAACACATGCGATATATACAATAAAATCCCTCCACTTTCAATCGAAAATTAGTATGAAAATGCAAAAATCCCCGCCCCAACCGGCACGTTACCTGATAACGTACCGACTGCGGCGGGATTTTTTTGGTTATATGCGGTTTCCGCATGACAGCGGTATCATACGGGATTATTTCTCTTTCAGATTTTCGACTGCCTTAGTGATATTCACATATACGGGAGAGGCCTCCCCATGCACACGCAAACCGACCTGTTCCAGACTGCCGCGTCCGTTGTCAGGCACGATAAAGCCGATATGCAGCGTGCGGGTCTGTCCTTTGGCAAGCGTGAAACTGTCGTTTTGGCCATTCTGATGGCGGTTGTTTTCCCGGATATACACCAGCGGCACGCCATAAGTTCCGTCCACCTTGTCGGGCAGATCGGAATAGTTGCAGTACACTTCCGGATAGAAGAAGTTCTCGTAAAATTCCGAAAGATAGGAGTCCATATTGGTGAGTTCCAGCTCGTACTCCACCAGATAGAAGCCGTCCGACAGCTTGCCTGTCTGAATGTCGCACGCCTGCCCGAAATTCTTACCGTACAGCGCGCCGTTTTCGTCGTAGAAGATGAATTTACCGTCCTCTATGGCAAGTTCCATGATGTCCTTGCGGTCTGCGCCTGCGGCATACAGATTGTCATAGACATGGATACGCTTGATACGGTATTTCATGGTACCTGCGGGAATATCTTCCTCTTTCACATTGCCCTCCGGTGAACGGGTCACCTTAAATTCCGTCACATCGAGCGTATGCTCGTTTTCGGGAAAGGTGATCGGGTCGGTGGCGGGCAGTTCCTGCTTGACGGAACCTTTCTGTTCCACCGGTTTCGGGGCGGGAACGGTGGCTGCGGTCATTTCGCAGCCAAAGAGCTTGATCGACTTGATATTGGTCACATCCACTTCGGTGTCAAAGGTGCAGTAAATATCGTTGTAACGGTCATATTCCTTGCCGAACAAATCCTGCTGTTGCGAGGGATTGCCTCCCACCAGAATGCCGTGGTCATCGGTGTAAACCGTGCCGTTGTTCAGCGTAATTTCCAGCGCAGGCTTGCTCCCGGTAAGGCTCGTGTCAATCCGCTTTCCAGTGACGCACGCCGGAGCGATCCGCATATACCAGGGATTCACCCAAACATCGGGGTAATTCTCATATCCGGTGTATGGGATACTTTCATCGTACTGATAGGTCTTTTCCGGCAGGTTATACACCGTCGGCTCGCAGAGCTTGACGTCAAACGCAAATTGAAAACGGCAGTCATAGGTTTCGTCGTCCTTCTGCAAATTTCCCAGCCCTGAAAGATTCATCACCATTTTGGTATTGTTGCGGAAGAAATCATCGACATTCTCGGTGGAAGTGCCGCCCCCGAAGGTTTTCAGATAGGTCACGCTGTGCGCGTCGTGTTCGAGCAGCTTGACAAATCCGCGTTCCACGGCGATACGGCTGCTTTCCGGATGCGTCACCTCTTCCACGGCAAAATACGGCGCGCGGTACCCGTCGCTTTGGTCAAACAGCTCATCCGTGAGCGTCACCACCGACGGGGCAAAGTCCACTCTTTCAATGACATACAGCGCCGTACCGTCGCACATACCCTGTGTCAGCGTCACGGTCACGCCGTTGTCGGTCTGCGATTGATGGATATCAAAAATCATATTCCGGTAATTGCTCTCCGGCAGAGAATGAAAAATCTGCCCGAATGTTTTCGTCAAGGAACCCGCCCCCGCGATAGAGCCAACCCCCATCGACAGGGCCACCACCAATGCCGCCGCCACGACCAACGGCTTTTTGAGGCGGACGGTTTTGCGCTCCCGTCTGACAGACGCGCTGCTTGCCGCCGATTTCACTGGCATTGCGGGCTTTACGCCGGTGCGTCTGAGGGTTTTGTCCAAAATACGCCGCTTGGTTTCCGCGTCCAATGTCAGATCACCTGCCGCTTTCTTTACCGCATCATAGGATAAGGCCTGCATCTGCCTTTCCAAATCTTTATCTGTAAGTTTCATGTCAACGCTCCCCCTTGGTTCCGCATGATGGTTCTGAGTTTGTCTATCGCTCTGGAAATCCGCTTTCTGACAGCCGCATCGGTCATGTGCATGGCCTTGGCAATTTCCGACGACGTCTGGTTGTAATAATACTTTCTCACCAGCACCGTCCTGTCCTCTTGACAAAGCCGTCCCAGTGCCTCTGCCAGCGCCGCCTCGTCCATGCGCCGCTCCACATCCTCCTGCATATCGCGGATATCCGGCACTTCCTCCGCCTGTCCTTCCTCTAAACTGACGGTTTTCACCCGCGACGTTTGCCGACGGTATTCGTCGATACTCATACGTTTCGCGACGGTGGAAATATACCCCTTGAGACTGCCGCGCGAAAGGTCAATGCTGTCGTGCTTTTCATAGACGGCGGCAAAAACACAGCTCACAAATTCCTCGATATCGTCCCGCTGAATAAGCCGCCCCAGCTTGCTGTAAACGACGGTGTAGACCAGCGGCGAGTAAACATCCACCAGCGCGCTTATGCCCTGCGACGGGTCGCTCTCCATCAGCTTCAGAATTTCGCTGTCCGTCACCTGCATCACCTCACTGTTTGTTTCTGTATCTGAACCGGTTCAAATAAGTAAAGGCTTTTTGTTTTTCCCTTACACTCTCTACATTCGGATGTTCTGTGATTGTGTGACATGAAAATAAAAAAATCGTCGGCTGCCATTCCCGTGCGGGAACAGCAACCGACGAACAAAAGATTCAGTGATGAATAAAAAGTGTGCCGAAAAGCAATTACTTCAGCTCAACGCCTGCGCCGGCTTCTTCGAGCTTCGCCTTGATCGCCTCTGCATCGTCCTTGGAAGCGCCTTCCTTGACCGGGCTGGGGGCGCCGTCAACGAGAGCCTTGGCTTCCTTCAGACCGAGACCGGTGATCTCACGGACAACCTTGATGACAGCGATCTTGTTCGCGCCGGCTTCCTTGAGGATAACGTCAAACTCGGTCTTCTCTTCAACAGCAGCAGCAGCGCCGCCCGCAGGAGTAGCAACAGCAACAGCAGCAGCGGCGGAAACGCCGAATTCTTCTTCGATTGCCTTGACAAGCTCGGAAAGCTCGAGAACAGTCATAGCCTTAACTTCTTCGATAATGTTTGCAATTTTCTCAGACATGGTATGTTACCTCCAAAATAATGATTTTTTAAATAAAATAGAAACGCAGAATGTCATTACTCTGCGGCGGGAGCCTCCTCGGCGCCCTCAGACTGCTTGTCTGCAATCGCCTTGATCGCGATAGCGAGACCCTGAATGGTGGCATTGAGGCCGAAAGCAAGCTGTGTGAGAAGGGTTTCTCTGGAAGGAGTCTTCGCGAGCGTCTTAACCTCGTCCACTGTCATTGCTTTGCCGTCAATGAAGCCTGCCTTGATCTCAAAGCCCGTCTTGCTGCCCTCTGCGAAATCGTTGAGGATCTTTGCGGCAACGATGTAATCGGTGTCACAGGTGGCGATAGCGGTGGTTCCATTGAGAACCGCCTCATCGACCTCAACACCCGCGTCTGCGGCGGCACGCTTGATGAGGGTGTTCTTGGCTACGGTGTAGACAACGCCCGCCTCACGAAGCTGCTTGCGGAGCTTGGTATCGTCGGCAACAGAAATGCCGCTGTAATTGACGATAACGCCTGCGACGGAAGATTTCATTCTGTCAGCGAGATCGGCAACCAAAGCCTGCTTCTGCTCCAATACTGCTTTACTTGGCATAATAGATTCACCTCTGAAATAGAAATTCACAGGAAACAAAATGCCCGTCATCAGTGCGCGGAAACTCGCGCAGACCGAGGACGGACAGACAAATTCACAACTGACGGCATTAAAAAACGCCTTTCATTTTGAAAAAGCTCTGTTTCCCTCGGCAGGCGGTTTTCATGTTTCAATCCAACCGTTGGGCAAGCTGCACCTGCTTTCTTTGGTATAGACGTCAAATACAATTCAACGTCGTACACAGCTTTTTAATGATATCACATTGCAGCACATTTGTCAAGTGCTTTTTCGTTATTTTTTTTCATTTTGTTCCGCAACATCGGCAATCCATGCCCTGTCCAGATCGGAAAACAGACAGTCAAAGACCGTCGCGCTGCCGACTTCGCGTAATTCGGTCTCTACATCGGGCACAACCTGCGCCGCCTGTTCCCTCGACAGACGGATAAAGCCCTTTTTGCCAAGCATCGCTTGTATGCCGTCCATGAGCCGCACTGTCGCTTCGTCGGACGGCTCGATTGTCTCAAACGTCCATGTTCCATCCTCCGCTAACGTGGTTTTCTCCGCAAACATCACATAATAAGGCGCTAAAATGCTTACGAACAAATACAAATCCCGCCGCAAACCGCCGAGCGCCGCCATCAATTCGGTGTCATCGTCTAAAAGGGGCTGATTCTCATGCAGCAGCCATTTATATTCCACACAGCAGGAGGATGCATCCGTCCAGTCTTTCATCGCAAACTCCGGTGCGAGCGCGGACAGTTCTTCCCAAAACGCCGTTTCTTTCGCAAAGTCACGGTGTTGGCAGGCTTCCCAGCGATGCAGATTTTTAGCATGTTTCAGGCTTTCCGGAACAGATTCCCGAACGGATTCCGGAACAGATTCCCGAACGGATTCCGGAACGGATTCCCGAGCGGATTCCGGAACGGATTCCCGAGCGTACCAGCGATAAACCTCGTTCAGGAGGCACATGTCAGCGTCCTGCACTTTATTACAGAAGCACATCGTAATTCAGATTGATGCCGCTGACCAGATTGCTCTCCGCGTCCACATAGAACACCATGGAATAATAATCGCCCGTATAACCGCTGTACTCGCCCGCCCAGATCAGGGGATTGTAGTAGTAGTATTCAAGCAGATATTCGCCGCTGTCCTCCATGCCCCATTTGTTGATATAGGCATATTGAATCACGCCTTCCGGCTTTTCCAGCAGGAAATCGTCTCTCGTAAAGGTGCCGTACAGATAATCGCCGCAGGATTCCTCCACAGAGTCAAAATAAAGCGGCAGCACTTCCTCGTCCCGGGTGAAATCCGCGATGACCTCATCCGCCGAGCAGCCCACATGCAGACCGCCGACAAACTTATCATTTTCCGACGTGCTGCTGATGATGCCGAGTCGAAAATCATCTCCGCCATCCGGGTCAAAAAACGTCAGACTCAGCCCGCCATATGTCATCAGGGTATTCTTGCCATAGATAAACTCGTCTGTCAGCGTTTCCTCACTGTCGGGCTGACCGAGGATTTCCTTCACCTCATCGGCCGTCATGCCCAGCTTGACATTGCCGTTCACCGTCAGGTCATCCATCCCAAATTTGTGCGGATCAAAAGGCTCGGACGACACGGTGCTTGCTGTGTTCTTCCCGCCGTTCTTCTGACCGCCAAAGGCGCAGCCGGTCATAACCCCCGCCATTACCAATGCCGCCGCCAGCAATACACCAATTGATTTTTTGATTACTTTCATATTAAATAACCTCCCGTATTACTTATGATCATTTTTCTTTTCCGCTTTTACACCGCTTCGTCATCCTTTGAAAAGGTATGCAAATATCTGGAAATATTGATTTCACTTACTGTTTTTTCGCCCGGATTGTTCCGGAACATCAGGTTATATTCCAAAACTGTTAGAGAAGTTTTATCTTCGTTCCATATCGGCTTTTCAAAATATCGGTATTGCAATGCGGCGGTTGTATTATTATAGTTTTCATAGTATCCGGTTTGCAGGATTTCATCCGGCCATTCTTCATCCCAGACATATTCCGGTTCAACATCAGAATTGCAGTAAAGCAATAGATGATCCGCTGTTTCAATGTCAGTGAATGACCTATCCGGATGGTCAAATGCCTCATACACCTCTTCCAATGTATTGCCAACATGCACTCCGTTTCCAAGCAAAAGTCCTTCACCAGACAGATACATTTCATCCAATAGGTATTCTTTGGAATCACTCTGTTCATTAAACCACAGGGTCAATCCGCCATCATAATCCATGCTGATAAATGCCCCATGTATCTCATTGGCAGACGCTTTCGTCTGTCTTTTTGGCTGCCCCAGTCGTTCCACCGCTTGATCGGGCGTCATGCCAAAACTGACGCCGTTTATCACGCTGTCGGCAGGCTCCCATCTGTGTCCATGCACTTCTTCCTCAGAGGAAACCGTTTCTGAGGAGGCAACTGCCGTATCGGTGGGTGTCACCGTGTTTGTTTCTTCACGCTTGCCGCAGGACGAAACAAACTGTATGGCCCAGATCAATGCAGCCGCCATAAATGAATACCATATTTTTTTCATTGCTTGGTTACCACCTTTTCTCTGTTATGAAAAATCTCTATCTGAATTCCTCGCCCGACTCGGTGAGAATTTTCTCGCGCACAATCTCGCAGCGGTCAAATGTCAACCCATGGGCTTGCTCAAAGCCTTTGATTAAAATATTGGGATTGACATTCAGATTGTTCCCCGCGGGCAGGCGGATTTGCAGCCGTGCGCAGTCGTCTTGAACGCTGACCGAGAAATCCAGCACATGCGGTTTCACGTCCATATCCACCAACTGCTTTTTCTTGTTCTTTTTCTGCACGATGATCGTGTCTTGGGACAGATACTGCTCCCATGCAGCGCGCAGCGCCTCTGCGTCTTTGCCCTCCGCCGTCATCGTGACGCCGTAAACCGCCGAATGAATCGCGGTGGCTTTCTCTCCGATGTAGCCGACAGACAACACTTCAATGCCCTCGCACAGTGCGCCGTTCAGACGCTTCTTGACATCCTCAAAGCTCATATCTTCGGTCAGGCGGACGTCCATGCTCTCGCACAGCCCCGACGTCCCCAACGACAGCGGCAGCGCAAACGTCATAAACGGGTGGGGATTAAATCCCTCCGTGTACCAGATCGGCACACCTGCGCGGCGGATGGCGCGGGTCATGCAGCGCATGAGATCGAGGTGGGACATATATTTGGACGGTCCCGTTTTGGTAAAGAATACGCGTATCGGCAGGCAGAGCGTGCCCTGAATGTCAACCACGTTTTTCATTCCGCTTGTCAAAGACACTGCACACACCTCCCGTCAATTTTGCCGCGCCGCAGTTCGCGCATTTCTGTCGGCAATGCGGCGTTGTCTCCGAAGCGAGCGCCTTTTGGTGTTCGCGTATGAGGAACTCCTTGGTGATGCCGTAGTCGAGATGATCCCACGGCAGAATCTCGTCATAGTCGCGGCGGCGGTTGGCATAGAACGCCGGATCAATGCCGCATTCGTCGAAAACCTCCAGCCAGCGCGGCAAGGAGAAATATTCGTCCCAGCCGTCGAAGCGGCAGCCTTTTTCAAAAGCGCGCACCAGCACGCGAATGAGCCTGCGGTCGCCGCGCGCAAATACCGCCTCCAAAAAGCTGGTGTCCGCGTCGTGCCAGTTCAGGGTGATCTTGCGGCTCCTGACGCTGTCGCGCAGGTGCTGCTGCTTGCGGTGAATCGTGTCGATATCGTCCTGCGGCTCCCACTGAAACGGGGTAAACGGCTTGGGAACAAAAGTGGACGCGCTGGACGTGACATTTACGCCCTTGCCCTTGGGCTTGTTGGGATTGCGGTAGAACTCGTCCACCACCTTTTGCGACAGCACGCCGATGCCCTCCACATCTTCGAGCGTCTCGGTGGGAAGTCCGATCATGAAATACAGCTTCACATTTGTCCAGCCGCCGTTGAATGCGGTGCGGCAGGTATTCAGCACTTCTTCCTCGGTGACGTTTTTGTTGATAGTGTCGCGCAGACGCTGGGTGCCCGCTTCGGGGGCAAAGGTCAGACCGCCGCGACGCACTTTTTTCAGTTTCTCGGTCAGTTCGTCGCTGAATCCGTCGATGCGCAGCGATGGCAGCGACACGCTCACCTTGCTGCGCTCCGTCCAGTTGAGCATATTGTCGAGAAGCTCCGGCAATTCGGTGTAGTCGCTGGAGCTGAGCGAGGAAAGCGAAACCTCGTCGTAGCCCGTGGTATCGCACAGGCTGCGGCTCTGCCCGTCCACGGTGGCAAAATCCTTTTCGCGGTTGGGGCGGTAAATATAACCCGCCTGACAGAAGCGACAGCCGCGAATGCAGCCGCGGAAGATCTCGGTCACGGCGCGGTCGTGCACGATTTCGATGATCGGCACCACGAAATTCTCCGGATAATAGACATGGCTCATATCGCGGATAATGCGCTTGGTGATCTTCTCGGGCGCACCGTCACGCGGGGTAAAAGACGCGATGGTGCCGTCCTCCTTGTAGGTCACGTCGTACAGCGACGGGATATATAACCCCGGAATCCCGGCGGCGGCCCGCAGAAACGCCTTGCGGTCAAGGCGCTCGCCCTTTTCTTTGGCACGCAGCTTGTATTCACGGTAGAGGTCAAACAGCTCGATGCTGACCTCTTCCCCCTCTCCCAGCGAAACAATATCCGCCAGATCAGCCAGCGGTTCGGGATTGCAGACGCAGGGTCCGCCCAGAATCACAAACGGGTCGTCCTCCGTGCGGTCGGCGGAAAGGAAGGGAATGCCCGACAAATGGAGCATGGTAAAAACATTGGAATAGCTTAGCTCGTATTGCAGGGTAAAGCCGACAAAATCGAACGCTTTCAGACTGTCGCCGCTTTCCAGACCGTACAGGGGAATGTGATTCTCCCTCATTTTCGCTTCCATATCCGGCCATGGGGCAAATACACGCTCGCACCACACATCCGGGACAGAATTATACAGTCCGTAGAGGATCTTCATGCCAAGGTGGGACATGCCGATCTCATACACATCGGGGAAACAGAACGCGAAGCGGATATTAACCTCGTCTTTCTTTTTGACCACGCTGTTGGGTTCGCCTCCGACATAACGTCCCGGCTTTTCCACCTCAAGCAGGAATTTTTCGATATCTGTTCTAACCAAATCAACGCCTCCTTTTATTAGTGGACAGTGGTTAGTGGACAGTGGTCAGTGGTTAGTGGGAAGTGGGGAGAAAAGCAAGAAGAATAACATAGCGCTTGCCGCTCTGGCATACAAGGCGCATCATGTGGCGTCTGTAACGCACCCTATCGCCCGCCACGAACTTCCCACAAAAGGCTATCGGCTAATCACTGACCACTGACAACTTATCACTATCATCATACCAAATCTGTCTGCATATTGCAAGCAAAAAAAGAGGACATACCGCTGTTTTCCAAAACAATGGCATATCCTCTTTGTAAAGTTTAAAACAAATCACTGTGCGTTCCGGTGCGCGATAAAAACAGCAGTAATTCAGTATCATTTACTCGATAAATAAGCAGCCAGTCGGGTTCAATATGACACTCTCTGAATCCGGAATAATCCCCCGATAAAGCATGGTCTTTGTACTTTTCTTCCAATTGCACCTGATTTGCAAGTTTATCGACTACCATATCCAACAGTTCTAAGTTATATCCTCTCTTTGCAACCGTCTTAAGGTCTTTTTTAAACCTGTTAGAAAGAACCGCATCAAGCATTATCCAACACATCCTTCATCGCTTCTTTAAAGGTTGAATAGCGCTTGTACTTTTCGGGATGTTTTTCCATTTCGTCGTATTCATCCATCGCATCCACCGTTGTTTGATTCGGCACATTTCTGGTGATCGCAAAGGGAATGGCATTTTCATAAATCGCCTGCCGCAAAAAGATATTGATCGCCGTGGATAAGTCCATGCCAAAATCGGCAAAAAGCGCCTGTGCCTTTGCCTTGGTTTCTGCGTCTATGCTGATATTAGCCGTTGTTTTTGCCATAATTTTTTGCTCCTTTTTTCCTTTATTGTACTCCGTCCTTATCTTTTTGTCAAGTGTTATCAGTATATTATCATCAACATATGCGTATTTTATAAACATATCATATGCAAAAAAAGAGGACATACCGCTGTTTTCCAAAACAATGGCATATCCTCTTTGTGTAGTTGGTTCCATAAACCGCATAATGCGATTTATTCATCTTCCAACAGATCTTTTGCTTTTTTGTCAATGTTGCCAAACGCTATGAAGAAGATCACCAGCGCGCTCAGGCCGCAGAAGACAGCGCCCATCGTGTAGGGGAACGCGGCGTCACCTGTTCTGGGAGACGGAGGCGCGGGCTGTGACGGCGTAGGCTCAGGTTCCGAGGAAACCGTTTCCGAACTCGGCGGCGGCTGAACAGGCGACCAGTCGCTGACGACAAACACCCAGTCAATCAATGCCGCGGCATTGGCATAGGTGTTGTCAAGCGTGGTCGGTATCTGCAAGGTGAAGTCGTATTTCACGGAGTCGCCGGGTTTGAGCGTACCCACCTCAATCGGATTGCTTTGGGTCATCTTTTTGTTGTTGGAATCACCGACGCCAGTCAGCGGACCGGAATAGACCGTTTCACTGCCCTTTTTGATGGTCAGTGTCAGCTTATTCACCAGATCATCCGACAACGACTTAAGCTGCGCGGGCGTGTAGCCGAGGGACTTATTGGCGTTGTAAAATTCCACATACTCCAGCGGAATACCGTCGGCATTCGTTTTGCCGCCCATCTGTCCCGTGCTGGCGGCAAAAAGCGAAATCGTCACCTTTTCCACCTTGCCGGGATTGGCGTTATTGGCGATCGTGATCGAGCCTGTTCTGGTATCGCCCGGCATCAGTTGCTCTGTGGCTGCCTGCTTGTAGGTGAAGAATTCAGACCCGTCAGGGGCGAAGAAGGACTCGTCAACATCATAAAATTCCACCGAATCGGTCGTATCCTGAAGATAGACATGCCCGTTGGCAAAAGCCGTCCTGCCGTTGATCTCGGGCATTTTAGTCACTGCGATGGAACCGAGAAGCCCTGTGGAGACGCACAGGCCGCAGCAGACGATCGCCGCCGCTGTTTTTTTGATTTTTTCAGAACGTGATAATTTCAAATCCGTGCCGCCCCCTTTCAGTCAAATACAATGTTCCACTTCTGGACATAGACAATATCAGGGTCTTCATCGTAATACCCAATCGGCGCCTTGGCTTGTATGATCGTACCGCCCAGATTGGGAGGCGTACATTTCACGTTTTCCGACTGCACCGCCTGCGCCATTACCTGAATGTCACCTTTGGTTCCGACCACTTTGTCGAAACCGCCCGCGTACACAGACGTTTTACTGTAGTCCTTTATGGTGAAGTTCCTGATCAACGGCTGCGTGGTTTCACCCACATCGAGTATATCTTTGTAGTAATACAACACATACTCTCTTTGCTCGTCGTTTTTCGTCACCGTATAGGTCTCGCCCTCGGTGTACCAATACGCCTTGTTGATATTGAGTTCGATCAGATCGGAAATATCGTTGTTGTCCTTATCTTCCCAGATTTTTCTCACAAGGAGACGGACGTAGCAGGGATGGTCGCCGGTGTTGGTCACCGACACCACTTTCCGCACCGTCTGACCGGGGCTGAAAGTAGGCGGTTCATCCTCGTTATAGGGCGTTTCCGCGTCGGTATCGTAAACGATATCACCGGGATCAGTGTCCTCGTCCTCGATATCATCCGGCGTATTGATATAGGAATAATACTTGTCGTTGAGTCTGATGCTGATGTTTCCCAGCACGACCACGTTGGTTTCATACGCGGTCACAGGCGCATATGCCAGCGTCACACCGATGCTTACCATAGCGACGGCAACAATCAGTGCGCACAAGCCCAGCAAAAATCTATAATTTTTATTTCGTTTTTTCAGAGCAAACACCTCCGATTGTTGTCGAGATGGAGTTGATTTTTGCGAATAAAATCAATTACTGAAGTTTTGTACTGGTAAGAAGCGTATCACTGTTGCTATAAACCGCTATATCAGAACCAAGATGTGTCTTAATCTCATCCTGCGCAGCAGCTTTTGTTGTGTTCGCAGAACTTACACCCCAACCATTAATAATAATCTTAAAATCAAAATTCTTATAAATATCCGTGACCACAGGACCGCTTTTTTTGAGTTTTGTAGCTGTTGTTGAGTCGCTGTCTGTGCTAATCATGATTTTAGCATCCGGTGTAACTTTCGTAAACAGCGGAGCGGATGCATCTGTGTTGCTAGCGGTATAGACAGCCTCAGAGAAACCGGATTCATAAGTATCGTCATCAA
>CAMHAV010000036.1 GCA_946182865.1 uncultured Clostridia bacterium | reverse complement strand
ATTTTATTTCTTTTTTGTGCTTCTTGCTCTTACCCTTAAGTTGTGGATAGTGATTTTCAAACGCCTCGTCCTCAAGGAATTCAATGCCCATGGCAATTTCATCGAATCCTGCCTTTTTGAGCAAGGCAAGCATTTCATCATCGTATCCCACCTCATAGCGTGCCTGTATGGTGAAATGATAGCGGATGCCGCTGTCGATAATGGCTTGCAGCACCTCCACCGCCCATTGACGGTCGGCAAAGAAATTGTCGTCGGTCAGCCAGAGTATTTTGGCAAGACGGAAATGCTTTTTATCGTGGAAGTCAATGGAATAACGAATATCCTCCACTATGTTCTGCGGCGAACGCTTGCGCACTTTCCGACCGAAATGCCGCACCAATGCGCAGTAGTCACAGTTATGCGGGCAGCCGCGTGAAGCATGCACCTGCGCCCAGATCGTATTGTGTCCCGCCATCTTCTGATAATGCCAGAGCAGATCGCGGTTGGGAATAATGTCGATATTCTCGGGAGGACAGCGCATGCCCGTGCTGACAACCTCGCCGTCACGCATAAACGCAAGCCCTTTGATCTGATCGACCGCACCCCCGCTTTGCAGAACGTCCAGCAATTCCAGAATGCTCTCTTCCCCCTCACCCAGCAGCACATAATCGCAGTGCTCGCAGGCTTCGGAAGCATTCATGGAAGCGTGCAGTCCGCCCATGACCACCACCGCGTCAGATCGGCGGCGAATTTCATCCGCAAGGACATAGCCGCGGATGGCGGCGAAGGTGAAAATGCCGATGAATACGATATCCGCGTCCAGTACGTCCTTCCATTGAATTTTGGAAATAGATTCGCTGTACATAAAGACGTCGTCGTATTGTTCCTTCACCACCGTTGCCAAGGTCAGCAGCCCGATGGATGGCGTACGGATATATTTGTCATATACATACAGGTTTTTGAGTGAACGTCGGTAGGGCCGGTTGCCCGGCTCGAGAAATCGGATTTTTTTGATTTCCATGCATGTATCACTCCTATGGGAATCAGTCCACACCCAGCTTTTCGCTGATCTCGTCAATTTTGAGTTCGAGCAGCTTGGAAACACCGTCCTGCTGCATCGTCACACCGTAAATCATATTGGCGACTTCCATCGTACCGCGGCGGTGCGTGATGATGATGTACTGCGTCGAATCGCTCATGCGGCGGCAGTAGTCCGCGATATTATCGACATTGCGCTCGTCGAGCGCGGAGTCGATCTCGTCGAGAATACAGAACGGCGAGGGATTGACCTTCATGATCGCGAAGTAAATGGCAACCGCAATAACTGTCTTTTCGCCGCCGCTGAAAAGGTCGATATTCTTGATGGTCTTGCCGGGCGGCTGCGCGTGAATCTCGATGCCGCAGTTGAGCACGTCGCTGCGGTCGGTGAGTTCCAGATAGCCGCTGCCGCCGCCGAAGAGTTCCGTAAAGATGGTTTTGAAATGCCCGTTGATTTCGTCAAATTTCAGCACGAAGAGTTCCTTCATTTGCTCGGTCAAGGTTTCGATCAGCTTGTTCAGCTCCGCCTTGGATTTCTGCACGTCCGCGATCTGGGTTTTATACATCGTGTATTTTTCAAAGACCTCTTTGTATTCCTCCACCGCGCCGAGGTTGACGGGTTCCAGCTTCTTCATAGAGGAACGAAGCTCCTTCACCTTGCGGTCGGCCTCCCGCGCGTTTTCGGCCGGCTCAAACTGCGCCTCCGCTTCCCGCCGCGTCAGGTTGTATTCCTCCAGCAGCTTCTGAATGATCTCGTCATATTCCTTCTGCGCCGACACACGGCGTTCTTCCAGTCGGGTGACTTCGCCCGTGATCTTCTCGCGCTGCTCGGATTTCTCTTTGGAAAGACGGCGCAGGTCGTGTATCTCCTTTTCCGTCTTTTCCCGCTCCTGCGCCAGTTCGCTCATGTCCTCGCGGGAACTGACCGCTTCGGCGCGGTTGTTCTCGGCGGTCTGGCGCATCCCGGCCGCTTTCACGGTCGTCTCGCGGTTCTGCGCTTCCAGATCGGTGATTTCGGTTTTCATGCCCTCCACGCGCTGCGCCTGTTCGCCCCGCCGCGCTTCGGTGTCGCGGATGGACTGGTTGGCGGCTTCGATATCCTTGGAAAGACTCATCACCGCCATGCTGGCGCTGCTCAGAGATGTCGAGATTTCCTCCCGTTTTCTGGCGGTTTCGGCGCGGCTGTCGTTGCTGCCTGTGATCTCTTTTTCCAGCTCGGTGAGCTGTGCATTCAGCGCGTCAATTTTCCCCTGCGCGCTTTCGATGTTTTCATTGAGCGACCGGGTGCGCTGTCCGGCGCTGCCGCGTTCGCTGATAAGCCGCTCCGCTTCGGCGGTCAGGGTGGCGATATTGGCGGTCTGGTTTTTCAGGTCGGTTTCAAAGCGGATTTTGTCGTTGCTGACAATCTGCCGCTTCTCGTCGTTTTCGCGAATGGTCGCCTTGACGGCGCTGGCCTCCTGTTCGAGCTTGCCAAAGGTTTCTTGGAGCGCCTCGCATTCCTTCATGCAGTCAGCCGCCTTTTGGCGGAGCTTTTCGATCTCGCCCTTACGCGCGAGAAGACCCGCGTTTTTGGCAAGCGAGCCGCCCGTCATGGAACCGCCCGCGTTGATGACCTGACCGTCGAGCGTAACGATACGGAACCGGTTGCCGTATTGCCGCGCCATCACAACGGCGTTGTCGAGGTTGTCAACAATTGCGATTTTTCCCAGTGTGTTGGAGATGATATTCGCGTATTTCTTGTCATAGGCGAGCAGGTCGGCGGCGATGCCGATATACCCCGCGCAGCGTTCCAGTCCGCTCTCGTTGAAGCGGGAAGGCTTGATGGTGGTCAGCGGCAGGAAAGTGGCGCGTCCCGCCTTGCTCTGCTTTAACTGCGCAATGGCGCGCTTCGCGTCGTCCTCGTTGTCCACCACGATATTCTGCATATTGCCGCCCAGCGCAATTTCAATGGCCGTGGCGTATTCCTGCGGCACGTCAATCAGACGCGACACAGGGCCGTGAATGCCTTTCAAGGTACCGTTTTCCGCCATTTTCATGACGGTGCGCACGCTGCCCGCAAAGCCCTCCATGCTCTTTTCCAGGTCTTCGAGAATGCGCGCCTTGCGCTCGTGTCCCTTGGCGTCCAGCTCTTTATTTTCGCTGTCGCGCTTCACCTGCGCGCCCTGCAGGCGTAAGTCTTGCAACCTGTCGCGGAGAGTCTGGGTTTCCCCGTCGATTTCCGCCAGCCGTTTGTCCGCGCCGACAATCGCCTCTTCGGTGAGGGTTTTGCCGGACTGCCATTTTTCAATTTCCTGCTGACGGCGTTCGATCTCGCTGTCCACATTTTCCAGACGCGCCGTGATTTCGCCCATCTGGGACTGCGCCGAAGCCAGCTCCACCTGCGCGGCGGAAATATCGTTTGTCACGGTGCTGCGGCGGTTCATGAGCTCGGTAATCTTCTGGCTGAATTCACTGTCGTCGCTGCGCAGCGTTTCGAGCTGCGCTTTGAGATTTTCCGCCAGCGTCTGCTGCTGAGTCAGCTTTGCCTTTTTTTCGGCAATTTCCAGCTTCTTTTTGCCGATTTCCCGCTGCATGAGGTCGCCGCCCCGCTCAAATTCCGCGATGTCGGACTGTAAGCGCCCGATGCGCTCGGCACGGTGGGAAATATCGTTTTCCAGAACGGCCGCTTCACCGTCGATCTTGGCGGCGGATTCCTCCAATTCGGCAGAGTGCCGCATCATTTCGTCGCGTCTGGCGGCCAGATCGTTGCTGTAGCCGAATTTCTTCTCGATGTCGCCCTCTATCCGCTCGATTTCCTTGTCGATTTCCTCCTGCTGTGAACGCGCCAGCGTCTCCTTGTAATCCCAGTCGCGCAGCAGTTCAGCGGACTTGCTGAGCGTGCTCAGCCACAGACCGATCTCCACCGTTTTTTTCTGCTCCATGAGTTCGAGGTATTTTTTCGCCTTTTCGGATTCCTTGCGCAGCGGCTCCACGCGTCCCTCAAGTTCGGACATAATCACGTCCAGATGCACCAGATTTTCCTCGGCGCGTGCCAGATTGCGCTCCGCTTCCTGCTTGCGGTAGCGGTATTTGGAGATGCCCGCCGCTTCCTCAAAGATGTTGCGGCGCTCCTCGGAACGCACGTTGACCACGTCCGCGACCTTGCCCTGTCCGATGATGGAATAGCCGTCGCGGCCCATGCCCGTATCCATAAACAGTTCGTTGATATCCTTCAATCGAACCGCCTTGCCGTTGATCTTGTATTCGCTGTCGCCCGAACGGTAATAACGCCGGGTGATGGCGACCTCGTCGCTGTCGAAATCCAGCGCGCGGTCGGTGTTGTCGATGGTCAGCACGACCTCCGCGAAGCCCAGCGCCTTGCGCTGCGCCGTGCCGCCGAAGATCACGTCCTCCATCGACTTAATGCGCAGGATGCGTGTGGCCTGCTCGCCCAGCACCCAGCGCACCGAGTCGCTGATATTGCTTTTGCCGCTGCCGTTGGGGCCGACAGCCGCCGTGATACCGGGCACAAAGTTCATCTTCACCTTGTCGGGGAAGGATTTGAAGCCCATAATTTCAAGCGATTTTAAATGCATATCGCCGCTCCTTAGAAAAAATATGTTTTTACCGATACAGATACCGATCGGGAATGATTTCTCCGGCTGTCCTGGCAAGACATTCGCCCGTGAAGGAAATCGTTCCCTCATGGGACACATACATCAGCCACGTTTCCGTGTCGTCAAAATAGAAGGTTTCCACTGTCCACGGAAAATTAAATCCGTCCGCGTCTTTCTCATACAGCAACGCAGATATTTCGTCATTTTCAAAATATTCACGACTGTCCATCTGAAACGTGCGGACTGTCATGATGCCGCATTGGCGGAACACCTTTTCCAGCAAGGGGATTTCGTCATGCCGATACAGTTCGTCGAGATCATAGGCGACAACGGGTATCTCCTTTTTCAGCCTTGTGAGGGGAACCCAGTACCAATCATCGGAGGAGGAATATTCTTTGAGAAACGCGCACAGTTTTGATTCGACAGCTTCGTTTTTCATCCTTCTTACCCCTTCCGGCTGAGCGCTGCCTCTGCTTCTTTTAGCCAGTCCGCGAAAGCGCCGTCCACACCGTATTCCGTATCGGAAAGATCATCATAGCTGTAGTCGCCGTCGAAATGACCGCTGCGGCAGTCATAGACCAGCTTGCACTGACAGGGCGGCTCCCGGTCGTATTCCCGGCAGACCTCACGCAGCTTCAACGTGTCCTCTATGCCGAGGTCGAGCACCTGATCCAGAAGTTCCTCGGAAATGCCCGCATGAAGTTTTTTTAATATTTTTCCATCTTTCTCGAAAAACAGATTGAAGAAACCCATATGCTCCGTACCGAACGCATAGATGTAGATTTTGTTAACCGTGACATCCGACGTTTCCAACGCTTCCAGCACCAGCGACACCATGCCCGACTGGATATCCATAAATTCATCTTCAAAGACCCTTGCCATCTGTCAGCACCTCACATTTTGTATTCCATAAACCGGCGGTAAGTGGAAAAGCCCTGCGCTTCGTAAAACCGCAGCGCGCCTTCGTTGAATTCCCACATATCGAGTTCGACGGTGTCAAATCCCTGCTCCGCCGCGTACGTCTTGATGAAATCAAACAGCGCCGTGCCGATTCCCTGACGCCTGTGCGCTTCGTCCACGCCGAATTCCTCCACCCGCAGGAAACGCCGCGCCTTGCTGTAAGGGGATTTCGGCTTGTCGATGACTTTCAGCACCGCAAAGCCGACGATGTTCCCGTCCTGCTCCGCCACCGCTATTTTGGCGGATTTGTCACGGAAGAGGATTTTGATATGTCCCGCCAGCTTCTTGCCGAATTTCTTCCGGAAAATATCGGGGCGTCCCTCCGCGTGTACCTTATGCACCTGCTGCCGAACCGCGTTGACCCCGGGCAGGTCGGATTTTGCCGCCAACCGTATTGTCATAGATTTCACACCTCTCTTATGCCATAACTTCCAGATACTGCGGCGGCACATGCCTAATCTGCCACACACCGTTGTCGGATATCATGAATTCATAGCCGTCCCGCGCCATCTGTCCGGCGCGCACTTTTAAAATCACCGGCGCGTCCGGCTTGCTGTGGCGATACCCCACCGTCTTGGCGGTCGCTTCGTCGGGTGAAAGATGTACAAATTGACGGTTGCCGGGCAGCAGTCCCTTTTCCATAATGCTGTCAAGGAATTTTCCCGCCGTGCCGTGATACAAAAACTCCGGCGGCGTGCGCTTCTCCATGTCGAGTACCACGTCAATGGAATGTCCCTGATTGGCGCGGATTTTTGTTCCGTTTTCGTTAAAACTGTAGCGTCCCTTGCTGTCGGTAGCTACGATGGTTTCGAGAATCGCGCGGTCAATGTGATGACTGCTGCGCGAATTGATGCCCTCCATCAGTTCATTGACGTTCGCCCACGCGCCCACGCGCTCGATCTGAATGCCGATAATCCCCGGCTGGTGCCGCAGAATCTTGCTGAGAAAGCGGCTCAATCTGACAAATTCTTCGCCCATCTTCTTTGGTTCCCTGTTCTCCATGCTCTGTCTCCACTCCTTTTAATTGAATCTTCCAGCCCTCTTCTCTAAGCCGCAGCACATTGCGCTTCTTTTGTCCGCTTGCCTTGGAAAGCGCACGCCGATCGACCGTCACGACGAACGCGCCGCCTTCCGGGTAATTTTCCGAAAGCATACGCCGCATGAGTCGGTAATACAAAATTCCCTCGCACAATTCCCGGAACGCGGGATGATACGCGCCGCCTACCATGCTGCCCTCCACGCCGTCGGAAGCGTGCAGTCCCAATTTGATGACGCGGATGCCCTGATTCTCAAAAAATTCCAATAACTCCGCGCATAATTCCGCCGCCGCTTCGTATCCCTGCGGGCGGTATGCGCCCGAACGCATTTTGTCCGCCAGTTCGGTGCCTTCCAGCACCACGGTGGGATAAATCCGCACCGTATCGGGATGCAGCGCCGTGAGCTGCCGCGCCGTATATCGCGCACCCTCGTCGTCATCGCCGTACAATCCTGTCATCATCTGCAGCCCCAGCGAAAAACCGTATTGCCGAATGAGGCGCGAGGCATTGACGACATCCTGCGCCGTATGCCCGCGGCGGTTTTTTTGCAGCACTTCGTCCCGCATGGACTGCGCGCCCAGCTCGATGGAGGTCACACCGTACCGCCGGAGGATTTCCAATATCTCCCCGTCAATTGCGTCGGGACGGGTGGAAATCCGGATGCCCGCGACGCTGCCATCCTTCACAAAGACAGCCGCCGCTTCGAGCAGTTCCCTCATATAGCTCCGTTCAATCGCCGTGAAGCTGCCGCCGAAAAAGGCGATCTCCGCGCTGCCGCTCTCATAGCGGGGGGAAGCCATCGCCGTACGCACCGCCGCGCGCACATCCTCCCCCGTCGGCTGACTTACCGCGCCGGAAATAGTGCGCTGGTTGCAGAAAGCGCATTGATGGGGACAGCCGTTGTGCGGAATGAAGAGGGCAATATTCGCGTGCTTCTGCCTGCCGCTCACATCAGTACCCCATCAGTTCGAGCGCCTCATGGGCGGCGTTCTGCTCGGCTTCCTTCTTGCTGCGTCCGCCGCCTTTGCCGATCACGTTGGAATTGAGATGCACCTCCACCACAAAGTGCTTGTTGTGGTCGGGGCCGCTCTCCCCCACCAGCACATAGGTGATCTTTTCCTCGGCATTCTGCTGAATGATTTCCTGCAGCATGGTCTTGTAATCCTTGCTGCGGTAGAGGTTGGGGTGTTCGAGTTCTTCGAGGACAAATCCCATCACGAACTCCCGCGCCTGCTCCATGCCGCCGTCAAGGAAAATCGCGGCAATCAGCGCCTCAAACGCGTCCGCTAAAATCGAGGGACGTTTGTCCCCGCCGGAATGGCGTTCTCCGCGCCCGAACATGATATATTCTCCGAGCTGTATCTTTCGCGCAAAGCCGCACAGCGTGGATTCACAGACAAGCGAGGCGCGCAGCTTGGTCAGGTCGCCCTCCTGCTTGCTGCGGAACTTAGCATAAAGGTGCTCCGACACCACTATGCTAAGCACCGCATCTCCCAAAAATTCCAGACGCTCGTTGCTCTGCAAATGCTTTCCCTCATTCGCGTAGGAGGAATGGGTCAGCGCCGTCAATAAATATTTTCGGTTTTTAAAATGATAGCCGATCGTATCTTCCAGATACGACGCGTCGAGATGTGTTTCCGACATATTCATCTTCCTCTCTGTATGATTCATTGATTCAAATCGGGTGCAGCATGACATGATGAAAAAACGCGATATCGCGGAACGCGGGGATTTCCTCCGCCGCGCTTTCGAGCGCGAACATCCTGTCCTGCCAATCGGCTTGGGTCTTCCATTCGTTGCGCTGCAAGCCGTAGAACATGCGCACGCCGTAAATGTGGTCAATGGCAAACTGATCGGCGCAGTCCTGTTCCAGTTCGTCAAGGTCGTATTCACGCACCTCGCCGAAACTCACGGAAACGCCGTTTGCTCCCCGCAGTAAATCCATCGCTTCCTCGGGGGCATATTCAAACACCGCCTTTTGCATGATTTTTCCCGCGCGGTTGTGCTTGACGACCGACAAACAACCGTCCGGCTTGATGAGGCGGCGGAATTCGCCCAGCAGCGGTCTGCGCTGCTCCATATATTCCATCACATTATGGCACACAATCACGTCGAAAGACCCGTCGGGCAGCGCCGCCAATTGCTCTATGCCGCCCACAAGCTGTGTGTAGGTCTGCGTGCAGAAGCGATGGGCGAGGATTTCCTCATTCGGCTCCACGGCGGTCACCTCATTGTGCGCCGCCAGTCGATCAGCGGTCACGCCGAAGCCGCTGCCGTAGTCCAGTATGTTTTGATTCTCAAACGATAAATGGTTCCCTATCATCCGGTAAAACAATTGTCCCCAAGGGGTATCCAGATAACGGAGATACCCCTGCACATTCACGCTCTGACTCATGAATGCCTCCCTCCTTCGTAACATAGCGGATTTGCCGTCCCGAAAAGATACATGATAGATTCATCTTATTCACAATGCAATTTCACACTTTACAACTTCACACTTCACACTTCACATTTCACACTCTTTCAACCGCTCTTATGATAAAGGCTTCCACCAAATCCAGCACCTGTGTTGTCCAGAATTCGGGACCGCCGTGGTGCGCGCCAAGCACCTGATAAAAGGTCACGTTTCTGCCCGCCGCCGTCAGCGCGTCGCATAACTCGCAGCTTTGTGCAAAGGGTACCAGTTCGTCGTTGGTTCCGTGGAACATCAGAATCGGCGGAATCTCCCGACCGTCCGCCACATATGTCGTCACGGCGGCGGCGCGGGCGAGATCGGAATGCTCCAGCACATTCACGCCGCCCAGTTCCATCCCCTCGGGACTGTCGGGCAGCCAGTGATTCTGTGAGGAAAGCTGTTCGTTCATCGTGGTGAAGTTGACGGGGCCGTAAAGGTCGATGACCCCGCGCACGGACGAGTCAAATGCCGCGTCATCCTCCTCGAGCGCGGGAATGCCGCAGGTAAACGCCGCCATCATCGCGGTGTGTCCGCCGGAAGAGTCGCCCATCGTCACGATTTTGTCCGGGTCGATGCCGTATTCCGCCGCGTGCCGCTTCATGAAGCGGATTCCCGCCTTTGCGTCCAGCGTCTGGGACGGAAAGGGCGCGTCCTCCGACCCGCGGTATTGCAGCGCCGCCACCACGAATCCCCGCTGCGCGAGGCAAGCGAGCTGCGGCACGCGCTCTTTGACATTCTGCCGATGAAACGCGGAGCCGGGAATATAAAGGATCAGCGGCAGAGCCTCCCCCGCACCGATGGGACCGAGAATCTGCAAGTACAGCGTCATTTCCGCGCGCTCGGCATACACCACATCCTCACAGTAAAAGATTTCGTAATTGTCGCACAGCGGCTGCATGGGAATCATACCCGCCGCCGTCGCTTTGCTCATGGGAAAATTTTCCCTCGCAACAGGAAGGATAGACATAGCAAAACACGCCCTTTATATTTTTCTTCTGCTTTTACAATGTGCCGCCAATCTCTTGCTGCATTTTATCAAATATCCGGTCAACCCTGCCCCAATCGGTCTGTTCGTCAGGGGCGCACGGGCGGGTGAGCCAATCCATGCACGCAAAAAAGCCCGCTTTCCGCTCGGCGTGTTCCTTGGCAAGATATGCCTTGTCAACCGCCACATCGCCCCAGTCCTTTTGCAGCGCCAGCGTCACCTGACGATCCATCGCCTCAAAAAAGGCGGTGTAAAACGCCCTGACTTCCGATACAAATTCGCTGTAGGGCATCTCATAAACGCCGCTTGGCGCCGTCCAGATGCTGCTGCCGTTTTCCGGCAGATAGTCGCTCTCCCAGCAGAATTTGAGCTTTTCGCCGCACCGGAAACAGCCGATGACCGGACCGCCCACCAGATGCCCCGAATCAAATCGGCGCTGCCAATGCCAATCGGTCAGCGGCTCATATTCTTCTTCCATGAATCGCCAGAAAGCGTCGTCCTCTTCCTCCGAATCATCTATGTGCATACATTCCCATTCATACGCCGTATGCCGAAACCGCTCCGCCATATCGTAATATTTTTGAGGAACAGATTCCCTGACATACCGAAAAGTATCCGAAAAATCCTCTAAAAAGCGGGAAAGCTGGTAATCGTTATAACGCTCGCCTCCCCACTGGCGGAGAAATGCGTCGGAGTATTCGTAGACGGTGCTTTCCCCTGCGTCAATCCAGAGCAGACTGTCGGTCATGCCAAACCAGTGCAGGCTGCGGTGGGTTTTTTCGCCCCACGGCGCAATATCGTCCAACGGTTTCAGCCTGAAATGGATGTGAAACCCGCTCATCACTCTTCGCTCTTGTCGGCTGCTCCGCTGATGTCCGCCTCGATTTTGCCGATCACGTCGCTCTGCACAAATTCGCGGGTCAGCCGGATGGCGTTGCAGATGGTGATCGCCTTGCTGCTGCCGTGCGCCTTGAAAACAGGCTTTTTCACGCCGAGGAAGGGCGCGCCGCCGTATTCGTTGTGATCCATGGATTTCTTGATTTCGTTGAGATCCTTGAGCATGACCGCCGCGCCGAGTTTATTGAGCAGGCTCTTTTTGAAAACGCCCTTGAATTTGCCGGACAGCATGGAGGCGACGCCCTCATACGTTTTCAGAATGATGTTGCCGGTAAAGCCGTCGGCTACCAACACATCCACGCCGCCGTCCGCGATGTCGCGGGTTTCAAAATTGCCGGTGAAGTTGAGGTTCGGCTCCTCTTTCAGCAGAGCAAAGGTCGCCTTGCGCAGCTCGTCGCCCTTGGTTTCTTCGGTGCCGATATTCGCGAGTCCCACACGGGGATTCTCTACCCCCATGACGTTCTTCATATATACCGAACCCATGTGCGCAAACTGCACCAGCATTTCGGGGCGGCAGTCGGCATTCGCGCCGCAGTCGATCAGCATGAACATACCCGTGGCGTTGGGCATAATCGGAGCCAGCGCCGGGCGCTTGATGCCCTTGATGCGCTTGACAATGAGCGTCGCGCCCGTGAGCATTGCGCCCGTGCTGCCCGCGCCCACCATCGCGTCGCCCTCGTTATCCGCCAGCAGCCGCAGCGCCAAGGCAAGCGAGCTGTTCTTTTTGGACTTCATCAGTTCGGTGGGATGATCCTCCATGGTGATCACGTCGGGCGCATGCACGATTTCCATGCGGTCGAGCGAAACGTCGTTTTCTTCTGCCACTTTGCGGATGGTTTGCTCGTCGCCCGTGAGAATGATATCCACATCGTCAAATTTCTCCACTGCCATGGCGCAGCCCTTGATGATTTCCAGCGGCGCGTTGTCCCCGCCGAAAGCGTCAACGATTATTTTCATTTTCTTCATTTCCTTTCTACGGTATTTTTATCATAAGCAAAGTTTTTTTCCATTTTCACATGCGGTATGCCCGCGTCCATGAACTGTCCCGATGTGACCGTATAGCCGCATTTCTGATAGAACGGCACCGCGTGACACTGCGCGCCCATCTCCATGCGGGTCACGCCCTGCTCACGGCAATCCTTTTCGAGCATTGTCAGCAGTTCCCTGCCGACGCCGCTGCCGCGCCACTCGGGCAGCACACAGAAGCGCTGGAGCTTGACCGCGCCGCCGTCTTTGCGCAGACAGCGGCAGGTCGCCACCGGCACCCCGTCTGACAGCGCAAGGTAATGCGTGCATGGGTTCCGTTCACCGATCCGGTCATATTTGTCCATTTCCTGTGCTTCGGCTACGCCCTGTTCGTCGATGAACACGCGGCGGCGTATCATCAGGCAGACCGCCAAATCGGCCTCCGCTGTGACTTTCTGCAAATGTATCATGGCCGCGCTTCCTCCACTGTCTCCATAAAGGACAGCGACCGCGCACTCAGCGCCGCGTAGCGTTCGCGCTTGTCCCGAATCTTCGGCTCAATGGGAGGCAGAATGCCGAAATTCGCCCCCATCGGCTGGAAATCCTTCGTCTCGCGGTTGCAGATATGCCCCTGCAGCGCGCCAAGCATGGTGAAATCCGGCAGAATCAGCCGCGGCTTGCCTTGCAGCGTGCGCGCGGCGTTAATGCCGCACAACAGCCCGGAACCTGCCGACTCCATGTAACCTTCCACGCCCGTGATCTGTCCGGCAAAGAAGAGATTCGGATGCTCGATCATGGAATAATCCCCGTTTAAGAGCTTGGGGGAATTTAAAAAAGTGTTGCGGTGCATCACGCCGTAACGCATGAATTCCGCGTTTCGCAGGGCGGGTATCATGCCGAACACCCGCTTTTGCTCCCCGAATTTCAGATTGGTCTGAAAGCCTACCAGATTGTAGAGCGTGCCCTCGCGGTTCTCCTTGCGAAGCTGCAAATTCGCCCACGGACGGTGTCCCGTGTGGGGGTCGCGCAGTCCGACCGGCTTCATGGGGCCGAAGCGGATCGCGTCTTTCCCGCGCGAAGCGAGGATTTCGATGGGCATGCATCCCTCGTAAACCTTCACGCCCTCCTGCTCAAATTCGTGCAGCGGCGCGCGTTCGGCGCTCACCAGCGCCTCCTGAAAAGCTTCGTATTCTTCCTTGTTCATGGGGCAGTTGATGTAATCGTCATCGCCGCCCCGGTCATAGCGCGAGGCGGTAAAGGCGCGGCTCATGTCGATGCTCTCGGCGGTCACGATAGGAGCCGCCGCGTCGTGAAAATTCAGAAACTGTCCGCCGCACAGCGTGCCGATCGCTTGGGAAAGCGGCTCGCTCGTCAGCGGTCCCGACGCGATAACCACCACATCGTCTTCGGGAATGGCGGTGACTTCGCCCTCTACCACTTCAATCTTGGGGTGGCTGCGAATCATCTGCGTCACCTTGGCGGCAAACAGGCCGCGGTCTACCGCCAGCGCGCCGCCCGCGGGAACGGCGCATTCGTCCGCGACACGCAGCAGCAGCGAACCCAGCCGCCGCATTTCTTCCTTCATCAGTCCTGCGGCGGAATCGACACGCGCCGCTTTGAGGGAGTTGGAGCAGACCAGCTCCGCAAAATCCGGATTTTTATGCGCGGGGGTGTATTTGACGGGCTTCATCTCACAGAGCCTGACAGAAAACCCTCTCTGTGCCGCCTGCCACGCCGCTTCACAGCCTGCCAGACCCGCTCCGACGATCGTTACGCTCATTCCGCTTTCTCCCCGCTATCCGCGTTTTCTTCCATATTCCGGCTGTAGCCGCAATCCTTGTCGGCGCAGTACAGCTTGCTCAGCTTCTTGGTCTGCTTCTTATAGAGAATCTTGCCGCACTGGGGGCATCTCTCGCGGGTGGGTTCATCCCACGAGACGAAATCGCAGTCGGGGTATTTGCTGCACCCGTAAAACACCTTGCCGCGCTTGGATTTCTTGACAACCACCTTCGCGCCGCACTTGGGACAATCCGCGTCGATCTCCTGCACGATCTTCTTGATGTTGCGGCACTCCGGGAAGCCGGGACAGGCGATAAATTTACCGTAGCGCCCTGTCTTGATGACCATTTTCCTGCCGCACTTCTCACAGACGATGTCGGTTTCCTCATCGGGAATTTTCATGTCAATCCCCTCCATCGCCTTTTTCACGTCCGCGAGATTTTTTTCAAAATCTCCGTAGAATTCGCCCAGTGTCTCAATCCATTCCTTGGAGCCGTCCGCGATATTATCGAGATTTTTCTCCATATTGGCGGTGAATTTCAGGTTGACGAACTTGGAAAAGCGCTCTTTCAGCAGCTTGTTGACCAGCTCGCCCAGTTCCGTGGGGCGCAGCGCCTTGCCGTCCCGCACGACATATTCGCGTCCCACCACGGTGGTGATGATGGTGGCATAGGTGGACGGACGGCCGATGCCGTTTTCCTCCAGCGCCTTGATGAGCGTCGCTTCGGTGTAGCGGGCAGGGGGCTGGGTAAAGTGCTGCGACGCGCCGATTTCTTTGACGCGCAGGGGCATGCCCTCTTCAAGCGGGGGCAGCGCGCCGCTGTTTTCGTCATCCTCGTCCTTGCTTTCTTCATATAATACGGTGTATCCGTCGAATTTGACCGTATAGCCCGACGCTTTGAAAAGATACTGCCCCGCCGCGATATCCACGCTGACGGTGTCGTGAATGCACTGTGCCATCAGACTGGCGGTAAAACGCGACCAGATCAGTTTGTAGAGCTTGTACTGATCGGGGGTCAGGCTGTTCTTGATGCTTTCCGGGTCGAGCGACGGCATGGTGGGGCGAATGGCTTCGTGACCGTCCTGCGCGCCCGCCTTAGTCTTGAAATTGTAGGGCTTGGAGGGCAGATATTTCTCGCCCCAGCGTCCGAGGATGTACTCGGTGCCCTCTTTGCGCGCGTCGTCCGAAATACGCAGCGAGTCGGTTCTCATGTAGGTGATGATACCCACCGCGCCCATGCCTTCGATCTCCACGCCTTCATACAATTCCTGCGCCACTTTCATGGTGCGGCGGCTCTGGAAATTCAGCTTGCGGCTCGCCTCCTGTTGAAGCGTCGAAGTGATGAAAGGCGGGGCGGGGGTCTTTTTGCGGGTACCCTTTTTGAGCTTGCTGACGGTGAATTCCGCTTCTCCCAGTTCCTCTAAAATGCTGTCCGCCTGCGCCTTATCGGCAATCTGTATCTTGCCGTCCGCTTCAGTGCCGTAGAACTGCGCGGCAAACGCCTTGCGCCCGCCCTTGGGGATAAATTTACCCTCGATCGTCCAGTATTCCTCCGGCACAAAGGCGCGGATCTCTTCCTCGCGGTCGCAAATCACGCGCACCGCCACCGACTGCACGCGTCCCGCCGACAGGCCGCGCCGTATCTTCTGCGAGACAAAGGGACTGAGACGGTAACCGACGATTCTGTCGAGCAGACGGCGGCACTGCTGGGCATTGACCAGCTTCATGTCAATCGTGCGCGGATGCTGAATGCCGCTCTGCACGGTGGTCTTGGTAATCTCGTTAAAGGTGACGCGGTTGGTTTCACTCGGGTCGAGTCCGAGAATATAGGCTAAATGCCACGAAATAGCTTCTCCTTCGCGGTCAGGGTCGGTCGCGAGATAGACATAATCGCTCTTTTCCGCCGCCTTTTTCAGCTTTTCGACCAGTTCCTCCTTTCCCTTGATGATCTCGTATTTCGGCTTGAAGTCGTGCTTGACGTCCACGCCGAGACGGCTCTTGGGCAGGTCACGCACATGCCCCATCGACGCGATGACATCGTAACCGGAACCGAGGTATTTTTTGATGGTCTTCGCCTTTGCAGGCGACTCCACGATAACCAATTTGGACAAACAAATCATGCCTTTCTTCTGAAATCTATCTATCAAACTCACAGCTCCGCCGCAGCGGTTGGCCTTATGACCGTGCTGTGAGTTTATTGCATCGCAATTTTGGTCTATGTGTCAGGCTTTTCGGTAGCGTTTTCCCGGCAGCGTCTGTATCATGCCGTAAAGCTCCAGTTCGGTAATGCACCGCATCAGTTCGGAGGCGCTGATATGCAGGCATTCCGCCAGTGTTTCAAACTGTTTCGGCGCTGCCTCCAGCGCCTCACACAGCCTGATGGCGTTTTGCGACATCCCGACAGGATAAGCGCTTTCGTTTGTTGGCTGAGGTTTCTCTGTACTTTCCGCTTTGACATGCGACGCGGCAACAGCCTGTGTTTTTTCGTTGTTCTTACGGTTGTTTTCCACTCGTGAAGGAGCAGCCGTCACAAATCGGTTCCCTCCTTGGGGCTTCTCTGCTTTCGGACGCACCCGCTTGTTTAAAATCGGCATATCGGGAAGCATCAGATTTTCCGCCTTGAGCTTGCCGCTGAACTTCGGAAGATACTCATTCAACACATCTCCGGCATTCTCAACGGGTTTGGCGCCCTCTACGATCAAGCGGTTGCTGCCTTTCGACTGGGAATTTCCCACCTCTCCCGGCACGGAAAAAAGATCCTTGCCCTGTTCGAGCGCCAGATTGGCAGTGATCAGAGAACCGCTCTTCGCGCCGGCCTCCACCACGATCACACCCAGCGACAACGCGGAAATAATGCGGTTTCTCACGGGAAAATGGTAACTGACAGGTGGCGAACCCGGCGGGTATTCCGAAATCAACGCTCCTGTCGCGGCAATCACATTGCGCAGACCCTCGTTTTCCCTATTATAACGGGTATTGATGCCGCAACCCAGCACACAAATCGTCTTGCCGTTGGACATAAGCGCGCCCTGATGCGACGCCGTATCAATCCCCTTGGCGCCGCCGCTCACAATGATCGCACCGCAGGCGGCCAGATCGGCAGCCATATTCATCGCTACGTTATAGCCGTATCGGCTGGCATTACGCGTTCCTACCATGCCGATGCACACTTCGTTGTCAATATCAGGCAGCCTGCCGCTGATATACAACGCGGCGGGATAATCGGGAAGGCGGCGCAGTCTTTCGGGATAATCCCCACAGTCAGGCGTTAGCACCGTATAATGCAGCCGCTCACACGCCTCCATGATCTCCTGTGCCGCATCGAGCGGAATTTCTTTCATCCGCGCGATTTCATTCGGCATGAGCAGACCGCACAGCATACGTTCCACTTCGTCCGACTCGTAAACCGCACGACAGGAACCAAACGCCTCCAGCAGCATCGGCACCTTCCGGCTGCCCTCACCCATCACCTGTTGGAGCCAAACGCCATAAATCGCTTCTTCCATAGACAACACCTCCTGCTCCCTTTTACAGTCATTGGCATATAATATATAGTATAGTATGTTGACGCACAATTTTTATGAATTTTTTGTTAAGGATAAAGGAGATCATGTGGAACCATAAAAAAGCAAGATGCGACCGCATTCAAAAAAGTCAATCAAAGACTTTTCTTGTTTTGTCAGTCGCATCTTGTTTTTCTCTGAAAGAAAAAATCAAACAGCAATTCCTTTATTCTTGTGATCCGCTTCCGTGTTGCTATCAATTATTCTACGATGTTTTCCACCTCAACGCTGCCGTATTTAGGCTCAAGAGTACCGTTTCCGCCGTAGATGGTAAATTCAACAGTGTTATAGACGTCCTGCTTATATACATAGGTGTATCTGTCAGACTCTTCAGAATCATAGGTTTCATCAGGCTCGCCGTACTTTTCCACCAAATCTTCCGGCTTGGTGTTTTCATCAAATTTCAAGCCGCCTGGCAATTCAATGGAAGTAACATCTTTAATAGTGACATCCACTTGCACAATGGGGCATTCTGTGAGCTTCATCGTGTCACTGGACAGATTGACAGGTTGAACACCGATTCTTTCACTGTCTTTCTTAAGATATACGCCAAGCATCTTGGTTCTGCCGGCAACATCCTCGTCTTCGCCTTCCATCACCCAGCCGTTTTTGTGAAATTCCTCATAACTGCAAGGCAGTGTGTAGGTAACGTCGTCAATCGTGATCTGATAGGTAAAAAGGGCATCCGCCTTGGCACCTGTTTCTTCCGATGATACTTCTTCCGAGGACTCCGCAGGCTGAGAAGACGCGTTGTCGGAATTCTTTTTAATGGAAACAGTACAAGATGCCATTGTTACCACAGTCAGAACAGATGCGAGCAATAAAGCAATCATTTTTTCATGTGTAAATTCCTCCATAAAACAATTGTAAATGTGCAGCGGACACAAAGAATTGCAATTCTTTCATTATATTAACTTATTTTTCCTTTTTTGTCAATAAAATTTCATATATTTATACAAAGAATTTGCTTATCTACCGTATGTACCCTCTCATCATCTCCCACATCAGAATGGCAGCAGCCGTAGCGGCATTAAGCGATTCCGCACGGCCGTTCATGGGGATGGTCACTTTTTCGGGACACGCCTCGATCAGCTCTTTGGTCAATCCGTTGCCCTCGTTGCCAATGCACATGATAGCGCCCTTGAAAAACTGAATGGCCGTCACGTCGGACGCGTCCTCGCGCGGCACGGCCGCCATAGGGCGCATATTTCGCGCCGCCGCCAAACGCATAGCTTCCGGCGCGTTGCCGGTGCGATAGATGGGAATACGGAACATGGCTCCCATTCCCGCCCGCAACGCCTTGGGGGAAAAACAGGAGGCACAGTTTTCGGTGACAATCACGCCGTTCACCCCCAAGGCTTCCGCCGTGCGAAAAACCGTGCCGACATTGGATGGATCCTGCAATCCCTCCAGCAGCACATATTGTCCTGTCTGTCTGAGCAGTCCCAAATCGCTTTCCACGCGCGGCGAGCGCGCCACCAGAAACACGCCCTGCGGCGAATCGGTGTCCCCTATCTTTTTGGCGATTTCCTCCGTAATCATGTAAGCTGTCTTGGTTTGTTCCATGATCTTTTCGATATAATCGGCATATTTTTCCATAGCCTCGGCGGTGCAGAATAGTTCTTCCCCCTGCACGCCGCTTTGCGCCGCGTCACAGCAGAGCCGGGCGCCTTCGCAGATGATCAGCCCCGATTTGCGGCGTTCGCGCGGACTGGTCATCAGCTTGATCGCACGGCGAACGGCGGGATTATCGCGTGATGTAATGGTGGTCAATCATTTTTCCTCCTCAAAACCAAAAGGAGGATACATCCTATGTGATACACGGGATATATCCTCCTTTTATGCAAAAAATTATGCGTCCGTTTTTTCTTTCAGCGCCTTTTTTTCGGACTTCTCGCCGCTCACGATCTCCGGTTGGATTTCGCCGTCCACACATTCGCGGGTAATGATAACCTTGGTCACATTTTCCTCCGACGGCACCGAGAACATGATGGGCGTAAGAATACCCTCGATCACGCCGCGAAGACCGCGCGCGCCTGTCTTTTGCTCCAGCGCCTTTTCCGCAATGCGGTTGAGCGCCTCCTCGGTGAATTCGAGTTCCACATCGTCCATGCGAAACAGCGCTTGGTACTGCTTGACAATGGCGTTTTTCGGCTCGGTCATAATGCGCACCATCGACTCCCTGTCGAGCGCCTGCAATGAGGTCAGCACCGGCAGACGACCCACCAGTTCGGGGATAATGCCGAAACGAACCAGATCGTGCGGAATGCACTTGGCAATCAATTCGCTGTAATCCGCGTCCTCGTTGGTGCGAATCTCCGCGCCGAAGCCCATCGCGGCATTGCTCACGCGCTTCTCGATAATCTTTTCGATGCCGTCGAACGCGCCGCCGCAGATAAAGAGGATGTTGGTGGTGTCGATCGGGATAAACTCCTGCTGGGGATGCTTGCGGCCGCCCTGCGGAGGCACATTCGCCACCGTTCCTTCCAGAATCTTCAGAAGCGCCTGCTGCACACCCTCGCCGCTGACGTCGCGGGTAATGGAGGTATTCTCCGATTTGCGGGCGATCTTGTCGATCTCGTCGATATAGATGATGCCTCTCTGGGCGCGCTCCACATCAAAATCCGCCGCCTGGATCAGGCGCAGCAGAATATTCTCCACGTCCTCACCGACATAGCCCGCCTCTGTCAGCGTGGTAGCGTCGGTTATCGCAAAGGGAACGTCAAGAATCTTGGCAAGCGACTGTGCCAGAAAAGTTTTACCCACACCGGTGGGGCCGAGCAGCAGGATGTTGCTCTTTTGCAGTTCCACGCCGTCATCTGTGTGAGGCGACATAATGCGCTTGTAATGATTATACACGGCGACCGACAGCGCGACTTTCGCGTTGTCCTGTCCGATTACATAATTGTCAAGATGTGCCTTGATTTCGGCGGGCTTGAGCAGGGTGAAATCCTCATCCCCCCAAAAACCGTCCCCGTCTTCAAAGTCGTCCACGTCATAGAAGCCCTCTTCTTTGAGCATTCCGACGCAGAGAGTTACGCATTCGTTACAGATAAATACGCCCGGGCCGCGCACAAGTCGAACGCCCTTTCGTTCGCTCTTGCCGCAGAACGAGCACTTCGGCTCGTCAAAATTGTCCCTGTACGCCATTGAATCACCTATCCTCTTATCTCTTGTAAATAACGCGGTCGATCAGACCGTATTCCTTGGCTTCCTCAGCGGACATATAATTGTCGCGCTCGGTGTCAATGCAGATCTGAGAATAGGGCTTGCCGGTAGCGGCGGCCAGCATCTCGTTGAGCTTCTTCTTGGTTTTCAGAATCTGGTTGGCCTGAATCTCGATATCGGTGGCCTGCCCCTGCGCGCCGCCGAGCGGCTGATGAATCATGATTTCGCTGTTGGGCAGCGCCAGACGCTTGCCCTTTGCGCCGGCCGCCAGCAGGAATGCGCCCATGCTCGCCGCCATGCCCATGCAGATAGTGGAGACGTCGCACTTGATATAGTTCATGGTGTCGTAAATGGCAAGACCGTCCTTCACGGCTCCGCCGGGGCTGTTGATATAAAGGCAGATATCCTTTTTGGGATCCTGCCCTTCGAGATACAGCAGCTGCGCGGTGACAAGGCTGGCGGTCACGCTGTTGACTTCGTCAAAGAGCATGATGATTCTGTCATTGAGCAGACGGGAGTAAATGTCATAGGAACGCTCGCCTCTGCTGGTCTGTTCTACTACATAAGGAACCAAATTACTCATAATTACAATCTTCCTTTCCACATATGAATGTAACCGACGACAACGGTACCGTCATATCCTACCACGGCATTTGCAATAAAAATGCCGAATATTGACGAACGGCACCGCGCCGCCGGAAATCCTTTAAAAATTATTCAGCTTCTTCGGGTGTTTCTGACTTGACAGCGACATACTCGGCAGCGTCACGCACCACATCGACTGCTTTCTCCACGGCAACGTCCTTTTTCAGACCGTCCACCGGAACGATGTTCTTGACCTGCTCCAGCTCTACGCCGTAGTTCTTGGCCAGATCGTCATAGGCTTTCTCGATTTCTTCCTCGGAAACTTCGATGTTCTCAAGCTCCGCGATCTTTTCAAGGGCAAGACGCAGCTTGACCTGATGAATCGCCTTGTCTCTGAACTGACCTCTGAGAGAATCCATGTCAAGACCGGTGTAGTTGAAATAGGTGTCGATGTTCATACCCTGCATCTGGAGGTTGTAGTCAAAGTCGCGGATATTCTCGTCCACTTTTCTGTCATACATCACTTCGGGGATGTCCGCCTCTACCAAGTCGATGAGCTGGTCGATGAGCTTGTTGTCCGCGTCATCCTTGGCTTTTTCCTCCGCCTTGCGCAGGAGATCGGATTTCAGATCCTCCTTGTACTCGGCAAGGGTATCAAATTCGCTCACGTCCTTGGCGAACTCGTCGTCCAGTTCGGGAAGCTCGGTCTTCTCGATCTTGTGAATCTTGACCTTGAACACAGCGGGTTTGCCGGCGAGTTCCTCCGCATGATACTCTTCGGGGAACGTCACGTTCACGTCAAATTCCTCGTCGATGCTGTGGCCGACCATGCCGTCCTCAAAGCCGGGGATGAACTGACCGGAGCCCAGCTTCAGGCTGAAATTCTCCGCCTTGCCGCCCTCAAAAGCCTCGCCGTCGCAGAAGCCCTCGAAATCAAACTCAACGGTGTCGCCTGTCTCGGCGGGTCTGTCGTCCACATTCACCTTGCGGCTGTTGCGCTCCTGCACGCGCTTGAGTTCGTTCTCCACGTCCTCGTCGGTCACAACGGCTTCCGCTTTCTCCACGGAGAGGCCCTTGTAGCCTTCGATCTTGACTTCCGGCTTGACGATGAACTTGGACTTGAACTTGACTTCACCCTCGAGCGAAACCACTTCGGCGCTGTTGACGTCTACGACTTCCTCACCGAACTCTTCCACAGCGGCGTCAACGGTCTTGTTGTAAACGGCTTCTACCGCTTCCTGTGTGAAAACAGGGCCGTACATTCTCTCGATGACGTTCATGGGAGCCTTGCCCTTGCGGAATCCGGGCACGTTGTACTTGCCGGCTTCCTTGCGGAAGATTCTCTTCTTCTCTGCCTGGAGTTCTTCCGCGCTCGCGGTAAACTCTACTTCATAGGTCGTGTTGTCGATTTTGGTTTTGCTGGTAATCATCTTCGTTTTCCTCCATCGTAGATAATTCAATTACACGGGACGACACATGCTCCGCCCCCGCCATAATTTATTTAGATAAGTCATTGACATATTATAGCAAATGAAATCGCATTTTGCAAGTCATTTCTTGGAAAAAGTGTGAATGAATTGTAACAATCCCACTTTTTCCCTTGTTGATTCGACTTTTTACGCATCCGCCGCAATCAACTGCGGGATAAATTTCACATAGTCCGCTGCGATCAGCTTCATTTCGATGCCGTCTGCGTTGCCAATGAACGCCTTGCGCCCTGCCATGCCGTGCAGATGTCCGTACCAGCACCGCTTAATCTCATAGCGCCGCAGCACTTCCATGATTTCCTCGCAGACGTAGTCGCCGTAGATCGGGGGATAGTGCAGGAATACGAGCGGCTCCTTGCCCAGCGCCAGCCCCGCCTGAATGGACGCTTCCAGCCGTCCCACCTCCCGCAGCAGCACGGTCTGTTCGTCAGCCGGGCAGTCATAAGACCACCCTCTGGTGCCGCAGATGGCGTAATCGCCATAGGCAAAGGCGTTGTTAAAAAGAATGGCCATATCGTTCAGCCCATTGGCTTCGAGCCAGTCGTCCATTTTCTTTTTGGTGGCCCACCAGTAATCGTGGTTGCCTTTCATCAGAAGCTTCCGGCCGGGCAGCTCGTGGAGAAACGCGAAATCGGGCAGCGTATCGCTCAATTTCATCGCCCACGAAATATCTCCCGCGATCACCACCGTGTCTTCCGGTTTTACGATCGCCTGCCAGTTGTCGTGAATGCGCTGTTCATAATGCTCCCAGCCGGAAAATTTATCCATTTTTTTATTCTCGCCAATTGACAGATGCAAATCGGCTATCGCAAAGAGTGCCATTTTTTCGTCATCCCCTCTAAATGAGAGTGAATAGCAGCCGCTACATGGGTAAATACTATTACTGTACAGCTTTTGCTGTGCGATACCAACATTGAAAAGATGGAGTGATCTCACCATGACGATGAATCAGAAACAGCATGAACCCAGCTTTCAGCAGCGTGTCAACCACATTCAGTGCGGCGTGACCAACTGCGCCTACCATTCCGAAAACAACTGCTGTCACGCGGATACCATTCAGGTGCAGCCCTGTACCTCCTGCTGCACTTCACAGGACGACACGGCCTGTAAGACTTTCCGCGAAAAAAGCACCGTTACCGGTTAATTTTTTCAGCGAGGTCATGAAT
>CAMHAV010000035.1 GCA_946182865.1 uncultured Clostridia bacterium | reverse complement strand
AATGATGTTCGGTTGTCAAGGTACAAGTTGCTGTTGACAGCCACATTGTTTCAACAGCATGTCAGGGGCTTTTTAACCCCTTCACTATATAGCCGGTGGGAAAGGCTGTTTTTCCCCTCTGTTCCTTTGCAATTTACAAATTGTTTACATTTTTCTTTTCAATCTTTCCAATCTGCGTCTGATCGCTTTCTCGGTTGTACCAAGATGTACCGAAATATCTCTAATTGAATAGCCATTGAGAATCATCAGGAGAATGGTCAGATTGGTTTTGTCAGTCTTTTTCAGAAGTGCGTACAATTGGGGATTTTCAATTTCTTCCAACATATCATCAACTGTGAAGAAAGCTGTGCGTTCTTTATAGCCAATACTGAACTCTGCAATAATATCGGTATTCACTACATCGTCAATCGACTGAACATTATGCTCGTAGAGTCTTCTCTCCGCATTGAAGTCTTCCAAATCGCTCTTGCGGAGTTCCTCAATAAGCACTTCGCTCATACCGTACTCGCGCAGAATCTTTTCTTCTTCCTGCTTTTTGCGAAGCCACTCGCACTTCGCCAATCCGTTATTAAAAATCATAATAAACGTCCTTTCAATTTCTGATTTTGATGATCAATTCAGATCTTGAAAGGCGGCGAACGGCAGCCTACGCTATGGGCGGTGGTTATTCTTTTACGGCGATCCTCCTCGATGGAACGAGGCAAATCACCGTATGTAATTGCTGCATGAGATCAGCAGCGTCTTGGTCATTCCTGACCAAAACATGAAAACCCCTCCAAACCTTTAACGGGCTTGGAAGGGTGGTATGTCTGTGTTGAATATATGAATGCGAACCTGCCATCGCTCCGTATTTTATTTGGCAGGCTTTGTTTTTTTATAAAAAAAAACGCAGGGTATAGCAAAGCCATTATACCTGCGTGATATGTTACTATATGACGTGAATTTTTTGTGTCGAACCGCGTCGGGAATCACAACAATTTATAAAAATTCACACTCTTACAATTTTTTCTGTCAAGCACTTTACGGATTGCAAATCAAAATCCTATGTGATATAATCAAATAGAGCAAAAAATGTCAGAATAAGGAGTCTGAGCCATGCCGACACTTGAATGGATTGGGAAAGACAAGGTCATCAGTCATCACAAGGACGTACCGTTTCGCGTGCTTGATGAGAAATATACATACAACGCCGAACACAGCGACAACATGATTATCCGCGGGGACAATCTGGAAGCTCTGAAAGCCCTGCTGCCGCAGTATGAAGGCAAAATCAAGTGCATCTATATTGATCCTCCCTACAACACGGGCAATGAAGGCTGGGTCTACAACGACAATGTGAACGATCCGAAAATCAGAAAATGGCTTGGCGAAGTGGTTGGCAAAGAAGGCGAAGACCTGAGCCGCCACGATAAATGGCTGTGTATGATGTATCCGAGGTTGAAGCTGCTGCACAGGCTGCTATCTGATGATGGAGTTATTTTTATTTCCATTGATGACAACGAATTGTTTTATCTTAAAATGGTTTGCGATGAAATCTTCGGTTCATCATGCTTCGTGTCGAAAATAATTTGGCAAAACAATTATTCACTCCGTAATGATGCAAAAGGTATTCCTTATGATACCGATAATATACTTGTATATTCAAAAACATTATTTTGGAATCCAAAGAGATTACCACGTACCGAAGAAATGAACAATCGTTATGTCAATTATGATAATGACACATTGCCATACAAAGTTACGCCTATTCATGCTCCGGGTGCTAACACTCATAGGAGTATGGTTTATGCTATTCAACATCCGATAACCGGTGAATTAATGTATCCACCTAAAGGTCGTCACTGGAAAGATGGACAAGATAAGCTCTTAAAGATTCTCAATGAATGGTGTCCTTATGAACTAAAAGTAATAGAAGATTATGAAAAGCGAGAAATAATTTGTGGTGGCGAGGTGCCATTAGATATTCCCGCTATTATGCTTTCAAAATCAATTGAAGAATCAAAAGAAATTGCATATAGTCGATACAATTCTCCGCCATGGCCTACCTATTTCTTTTTATCAAAAGGATTAGGCAGTCTTCAATCAAAGACATATTTAGATTACAGTAAAGGAAAAGTTGTCTCGACTTTGTGGAAATACGATGAAGTGGGTTCAAATGTTGAAGCAACAAATGAATTAAAGCCTCTTATTTCTTCATCATACCAATTTGACACACCTAAACCCACAAGACTTATCGAGCGTATTCTTCAAATCGCCACCGACAAAGACAGCGTTATCCTCGATAGCTTTGCCGGTTCCGGCACGACGGGTCATGCCGTTCTCAACATGAACAAAGCGGATGGCGGTCACAGAAAATTCATTTTGGTTGAGATGATGGATTACGCCGAAACCATTACCGCCGAGAGAGTGCGGCGCGTCATTGACGGTTACGGCGCGGGCAAGAACGCCGTAGACGGCACAGGCGGCGATTTTACATTCTATGACCTCGGCGAAGTGCTGCTCCTGCCTGACGGAAACCTGAACGAGAGTGTCGGCGCGGACAGAATCCGCGAATATGTGTGGTACATGGAAACCAAAACGCCCTTGCGGGCTGTGGATAGCGATAATCCCTATTATCTCGGCGAGAGCCGCGGAACGGGGTATTATTTCTTCTACGAAAAAGAAGCCCTGACGACGCTCAATTTTGATTTCCTCTCCACCATTACCGAACAGGCGGAAGGGTATCTGATTTACGCGGATTTGTGTACCATTCCGGACGAGGAACTGAAAAAGTACAATATCACATTCAAAAAAATCCCGCGCGACATCGCAAGACTGTAAGGAGGTGCCGGACTTGGAACTGAAAAATTATCAAAAAGACGTCATTCGTGACTTGTCGCGGTTTCTTACGCTGATGACGGAAACCGGCTCCGCTGCCCGTGCGTACAAATCCCTGTGGGAAGAAAAGAACGTCATTGTCGGCGCAAACGGCTTGCCTCCCTATCATTACAACCTCGCGGGCTTTGTGCCTGACGTGTGCTTCAAAGTGCCGACAGGCGGCGGCAAGACCTTTCTCGCGGCAAACGCAATCAAAACCATCTTTGACGCTATGCCGGTTCTGACCGTCAGGGCGGTCGTGTGGCTCGTTCCCTCCGACGCGATTCTGCGCCAGACCTTCGCGGCACTCGGCAATCCTGACCATCCCTATCGCCGGAAAATCGACGTGGATTTTGGCGGCGCGGTGGAGGTCTATTCCAAAGAGCAGCTTCTCACCGGACAGAATTTCAACCCCTCTGCGGTTGCCGATCAGCTTTCCATTTTCGTACTGAGCTATGACTCCTTCCGCACCAGCAAAAAGGAAGGTCGCAAAGCCTATCAGGAAAACGGCAATCTCGCCACCTTCCCCCGCTATATGCAGGACAAGTCCGTGCTGCTGCCCGATACGGACGAAACGGCATTGATTCAGGTGATCCGGTCGCTCAATCCCGTTGTGATTGTCGATGAAAGTCATCACGCCACCTCCGAATTGAGCGTGAAAATGCTTGAAAACTTCAATCCTTGTTTTGTTCTCGATCTGACGGCAACGCCGAAAAGCAAGAGCAATATCATTTCCTTTGTCGATGCCGCCCAGCTCAAGGCTGCCAATATGGTCAAGCTGCCGGTTATCGTTTACAACCGGAAGTCGCAGAGTGACGTTTACGCCGACGCAATCAGTCTGCGCTGCAAGCTGGAGGCACAGGCAACCACTGAACAGAAAACGACCGGACGCTACATTCGCCCCATCGTGCTGTTTCAGGCACAGCCGAGAGTCGGCGCGGAAAGCACCACCTACGACAAAATCAAGGCGACATTGATTGACGCCGGTATTCCCGAACAGGAAATTGCTATCAAGACAGGCGACAAGGACGAGCTGAAAAATGTGGATTTGCTTTCTTCGGATTGTCCCATTCGTTATATTATCACTGTCAATGCCCTGAAAGAAGGCTGGGACTGCCCGTTTGCCTATATTCTGGCGACAGTCGCCAACAGGACTTCGTCGGTCGATGTGGAGCAGATTCTGGGACGTGTGCTTCGTCTGCCCTACACCGCCAGAAACAGCAGCAATGTTCTGAATATCTCCTATGTCATCACGTCCTCCGCGGATTTCGGCAGGACGCTGGACAAGGTTGTCAGCGGATTGAATCAGGCGGGATTCAGCAACAAGGACTATCGCGCGAAGGATTATGCCACAGAAGAACCGGCAGAAGAAAAAGAACCGGACGCACCGCAGGGTACGCCGGTTCAGACGACGATTCAGGCGGAACCCCCATCACAGGAGCAGCCTGACGATATTCCCGAAGTAGATTCCTCCGCCATTCGCCAGAGAATTGAGAAGTCTATGAGTGCAGGGCAGAATCCCACCGCGCCGACATTTGAAAATGACGACATGATTACCGACGCACTGACGCAGAACGACGAGTATGAGAAACAAACGCAGTCCTCTACAAAGACTGCCATAGACTTGGCACCAACGGAGGTGCGTGACAAAATGAATTCTTTCAGGATGAATGAGGCATTTACGCAGGAAGCGTCCTCACTCTGTTTTCCGCAGTTCATGTTGAAAGTGGGACTGAGCTTCTTTTCGTCCGGCGGGTATCCTTTGCTGCAACTGGACTATCTGGAAGAAGGCTTCACGCTGAATGATAAAGATGTGCAGATAGATTTCAGCACAATGGATATTGAAATGGCGCGCGTAGATACGGACGACAGCACGGATACCGCCCCGAAGGTATGGCAGATTACAGGGACGGACAGCGCATATTTCAAGCAATGGTTTAACGCCCAACCGTCTAATATCCGATTAGCCCATTGCAAGGGTCTGATCAGGAAGAAGATCGGGAAAATCAACAGTATCAATGAGCGTGAGCTGGATGCTTATATCGACCGGATTATCGGCACAATGTCGGAAGATCAGCTCAGCGATATGGAGCAGTCGGTCTATCCGTATGCTGTCAAGATCGAGAACAAAGTCAAGGCATTATTGGCGGCACACCGCGTCAAGACATTTGAGCTTTGGCTGGAACAGGGGAGAATTGTCTGTCAACCGAATTACTCCCTTCCGCCGATTATCTCACCAACCAGCTTTACCTCTACCTATCCGAAGTCGTTATACTCTGCTGAAGAGGATATGAACGAGTATGAGCGGAAAGTCGTGTGGGCAATTTCATCTTTGCCAAATATCAAGTGGTGGCACAGGAACATTTCCCGCCTCGGCTTCCAGATCAACGGTGCGCTTCACGCCTACCCCGACATCATATCCATGACACACAGCGGGATGATTCTGATGATTGAAACCAAGGGCGACCATCTCGACAACGATGAATCCAAGGCAAAAGCCAAATTGGGACATCAGTGGGCAAACCTCGCCGGTTCACAGTACAAATACTACATGGTATTTGAACATAAATCCCCCGACTATTCCGGCGCGTATTCCTACGACCGGTTTATGGAGATTATCAAAGGAATTTAGCAATGAGTGATAGCGTTCATTGAATAAAATTTTAGCTAAGACAACCGGTGACGCTTGATTGGGAATCAGGCGTCACCGGTTTTGATTGTGCTGAAAATGCCTCTTCACAAAGTGATTATTTCACACCCGGGAAAGCACTAAGAACAGCTTATCGCATCCTTGACAAATGCGCTTCCTTGCGCGGTTCAGTGCATTCCGTGTTCCGGATTGGTGCGTTCCTGACCGCGAAATATTCTTTCTCATCATGACTGAGATGTTGACTCTATATAATTTGATAATATTTTTACTAAATCATCAACTGAATATACCGACGAAAAGAGTTCCTCATCTATGCAAAGGTTATAATCTGACTCCAATTCAAAAATTAATGCAACAAAGTCAAAGGAGTTTATTCCAAGATCGGTATCAAGTCTTGTATTAGGTTTGATTGATTCTTCTGATATATTTAGGTATTGCGCCAGTTTCTTTACGACAATAGAGTAAATGTCCATTTTTTATTATCCTACTTTCCATTGTAAAATTTTAAACACGAATCCGTTTCTGTTTTTTCTCTGCCAATTGTTTGAATTTAGCCGCCCCGCCCCATGAATGCGTGACGTAGGTGATTACGAAATCTGCATTTTCAAGCATAAATTTGTTGCGGTAATTGACAGCAAATCTCGGTGGAACCGTTTCAATGCCATCGGGCAGAACGGTATGTGCAAGGTAATCGGCATCTTTTTCGGTCGGCTGATAGGCAAGCACAACGTAAAAGCGAATGCTCCGTGTTTTCGTCAGTTCTGAGAGAATAGAGATAGTCATCCGGTCAAAATTGCCGTGGTTGCCGACAAAAAATCCGGTGACGTTTTCTTTCTCTATTAGCTCAATAATTGCAGCTTTCAAGGCGGGCTTGACAGCTTCCGGCGCGTCGCTGTGACCGAAGAAAGTACAGATCATCAAAAGCACCTCATTTTTTTTGATTGATAATAACGTATATATCCTAATAGGCTCTATACGTTATTTTAGCATATCCGAATAGGACATACAATAATATCAAAAAATAAAAATGAGGTTGTTGTTATGTCAGTCGATTATAAAGATATGGGAAAGCGCATACGGGAAATCCGGGAGTCCAAGCACATGACACAGGCGGCTCTATCCGAACTCGCCGGAATAGAGCCGTCAAACTTATCACACATTGAACGCGCCGCCACGAAAGTGAGTCTGCCCACCTTGATCAACATCGCCAACGCACTGGAAGTATCGCCCGATGAGCTTGTCTGCGGCAGTCTGGTCAGGAGCGAACACATTGCCATCCGCCAGCTCAACGAACTGCTGTCCGACTGTACGCCTGATGAATTGAAGGCTGTGATCGAGATGGTGAAAACCACCAAGATGATTTTGAGAAGATAAAAACACGAGATCATATGAACTATCAAATAATATTAATTTAGTGTCTGCTCAATAAAAGCATACGCAGCGTGATTGCGGACTATTTTCACGCAAGTAAATATTGAGAAACTGGGGATTGATCAGCCGAATAAAGAAGAGCAAAACACACTGAGAACAATAGAAGTTTTTGTGGTATCTTCTCGTTTTGTGAGCAGCAGACCAAGACCGAATTTGCGCTTTGCAATACTGAATCTGCGCTCCACTTCTATTCGGTCAGTGTTATCCTGTGAGTGACTGGGAGAAAGATGGTCGATCTGAGGCGTGTATGTTTTGTATAGCTTTCCGTAGTCTCCCATAACCGGATCAACCAGAAACATGGAATCATTTGTTCCGAAAGACTGGATAAAATCAATCACAATATCCACCTGTTCTTCAGATTCCAAAAAGCCCGTAGCAATCCCATCAAATTCCATGTTCAGATTCTTATATGTCTGAATATAATCCCGCATTCTTGGCGTATAGTCATCAAAGTAGTATTCGGGAAACTGTGTATGAGTGGACAAGATAGCGGTAGGAACGGCAACAGCCTGAATTTTCATGGCTGAAATAATCGGCGCCATTACCGCCACGGAACATCTTCCAAATCCCGTAATATCATTGATCAGCGCTATCTTTTTTTGCCGCATTTACTTTTTCACCTCAGTTGCCGGTACTATTTCAAGAGTGTGATAATGACTCGGCTTGCAGCGACAGATCCTTTACGATTTCCCCTGCAATCAACAGTCCTGCCACGGCAGGGACAAAGGCTGTGCTTCCAGGAATATCTCTGCGCTCGGTGCATTTGTGCTTTGCTCCCGGAGGGCAGATGCAATGGGTACGGCAGCTGATGGACATGTCTTCAATGGGTCTGATTGGCTGCTCATCGGAGAAAACGACCTTCAGCTTTCGGACGCCGCGTTTTTTAAGCTCCCGACGCATGACCCGCGCCAGAGGACACACACTGGTCTGATAAATATCTGCTACACGCAGTCTGCCCGGATCCAATTTATTGCCTGCGCCCATGGCGCTGATAATGGGAATGTCATTTTGCTGACAGCGAAGAATCAGCTCGATCTTCGCTGTCACTGTATCAATGGCGTCCACCACATAATCATATTCCTCAAACGGGAATTCGTTGGCGTTTTCCGGCAGGAAGAAGCATTTATGAATCCGAATGTCCGCATCCGGATTGATCTCCAGCATCCGTTCACGCATCACCTCCGCCTTATACTGTCCGACTGTTTTTCTTGTAGCGATAATCTGCCGGTTAAGGTTGGTGAGGCACACCTTATCATCGTCAACCAGATCAAACTTGCCAATGCCGCTCCTGACCAGTGCCTCACAAACATAGCCGCCCACGCCGCCGATTCCGAAAACTGCCACTCTGCGGCGTGCCAGATGCTCCATTGCCTCTTTTCCGAGAAGCAACTGCGTCCTTGAAAACTGATTCAACATACTATCATTCCCTTTATAATATTTTTACCAGTATCATGTACATCGTTGTGCCGAGAAGAATGCTGACAAATGTATTGTGTTTCCATTTGTAGCTGAAAGCTACTACAGCTACAGAAAGAAACCCCGGTATACCGCTTCCCACAAAATCTGACTTTGCCCCGCGCAGACAATACACGATGAGTACTGCCATAATGGCGGAAGGCAATATGATTCCCAGTTGAAGCAGCCAATCGGGCATATTTTTGTCATTCTTTTCACCCCGGAAAAAGAAAAACGGAAGCGCACGAAGACCAAAGGTGATCACGGCCGAAACCGCTACTGCCAACAGAAAATAGATGGTTGGATTCATTGACTGTTCGCCGTCCCCTCTGATTTGCTTTGATTGTAAAATACCAGTATAGCGGAAACGATGATGAGCGCGGGCAGCATAAAGCCTGTTTCGCCAAAGAGCATCAGACATACACAAGCGACAGTCAGACCCAAACAGGCAGGAATGTGGCTGCTTGTTTTCTCCCACTGGTCAATAAAGAGTATCACAAACAATGCCGTCATGCAAAAGTCGATTCCTTCCAGCGAAAAGGGAATGATTTGTCCCAATGCTCCGCCGAGTACCGCGCCGATCATCCAACTGCACCGGGCCATCAGCGCAATCCACAGCATCACGCTTTTTTTCTGATGATAGGGGAGAGAGAGGGTGCAGTTGACGGCATAGGTTTCGTCTGTCAGCGTGTGTATCATATACGGCTTTGCTATGCCCATCTTTCCGAAGTCGTGGATGAATGTAATACTGTAAAAAATCTGCCGACTGTTCATCAGGAATGCGGTGGCTGCAATGGTCAGGAGGGAAGCCTCTGACGACAAAAGCGTGGTCAGCACAAACTGAAACGCGCCGGTATAAACCGTCATGCTTACCAATAATGAATCATACCACGGAAATCCGTTGGCTGTCATCATCATGCCGTATGCCATGCTGACAAAAAAATAGCTGCACATGATGGGAACAGACTTGGTTAATGCGTAGGAAAAGCTGTTTTTGTGTTTATTTGATTTCATTGGTTGAATCATGATTTCCCTCCTGTTCTCGATATTTGGCAAGATAGTAATGTATTTCATTGATGTAGAGCTGTGCCATTTTACTAAGGATGGTATTTTGTTTGACAATATATCCGATTTCCATTCTACTGTCGCCATTGGTTCCCTGTGTATCGAACGGAACGGCAACGTAATCGGTTCCGTTGAGTTCTTCGCAGATAATGCCGGAGCAAAGTGTATAGCCGCAGAGTCCCACCATCAGATTCAGCATAGTGGCACGATCGTTTACCTTGACGGTACGTGAATAGTCGTAGGTACTCAGGATTTCCTCCGCAAAATAAAAGGAACTGTTGTCACCCTGTTCAAACGATAAACACGGGTAATCCTTGAGCTGTTCAAAGCAAATAGATGGACTTTGCGCCAGAGGATGTCCCTTCCACAAATAGACAAAGGTTTCACATTCGATCAGTGGATAGAAGATCAGCCCGTTGGTTCTCAGCAGTTTGGTGATCATGGTACGGTTAAAGCTGCTGAGATAGAGAATGCCGACTTCGCTTTTGGTTGTGGCAACGTCCTCAATGACCTCTCGCGTTTTGGTTTCGCGTATGGCAAAATCGTACTCTGCCGTGTTGCATTTGGCAGCCAGATTGACAAAGCTCTTGACGGCAAAGGAGTAATGCTGGGTGGAAATGCCGAATTTCTTTTTCAGCGTGTCTGATTTCTCGTATTTTTCCAGCAGCGCCTCGTACTGCTGATAAAGATTGCGCGCGTAAGGGAGAAATTCCGCACCGTCGCCTGTCAGCGTCACTCCCTTTCCACTGCGATGAAAAATCACAATGCCAATTTCTTTTTCCAATTCCTGTAAGGCACTGGAAAGTGACGGCTGCGAAACATAGAGCATTTCGGACGCTTTGTTCAATGATCCCGTTTCGGATATCGTGATAATGTATCTGAGTTGTTGTAAAGTCATGGGAACCTTCTTTCATTGCTTGGTGTTAAAAAGAGAGCCGCTTTCCATTCTATACGGCTCTCTTTTTATAAGCATACTTCAAAAGTATACTAAACATATAAATTATATAGGAATTATAGCACGTCATTCCGCCCTTGTCAAGTGATTGACAAAAATCAATCATACAAGTGCTTGCTGAAATAGCGGTCACCTCTGTCGGGCAGAATGACAACGACATTGCCCTTTGCCCCCGATGCAATCAGCTTCTTGGCAGCGGCCAGCGCTGCACCCGATGACGAACCGGCGATGATTCCCTCATGTGCAGCCAGTTCCCGCGCCGTTTCAAAGGCTTCGGTATCGGTTATTTTGATCACCTGATCCACTAACGCCATGTCCATGGTATCGGCGATAAAATCGTTCCCGATGCCCTCAATATCGTAATCACCGTGTTCTCCTCCGCCCATGGTGGAACCGACAGGGGCAGCCAGCACGCCTTTGACGGAAGGATGGCGTTCTTTCAGGTAGCGAACCGCACCACTGTAAGTGCCGCCGCTTCCGGCTCCCGCCACCAGATAATCAATCGCACCCTCCAGATCGCGGTAAATCTCAGGTCCGGTTGTTTCGTAATGAGCGAGGGGATTAGCGGGATTTTTAAACTGTTCCAAGGAAACGGCGTTCGGAATAGAGGTACGCAGTTCTTCCGCCTTTTGCGCGGCACCGAGCATGCCGCCTTCCCGTGGCGTGTTGATAATTTCCGCGCCCAATGCCCGCATGAGGGTTTGTTTTTCCTGCGAAAATTTGGTGGGTACCACAAATATAATCCTGTATCCCTTATTCAGTGCGGCAAACGCAATGCCCAGCCCGGTGTTTCCCGCTGTGGCTTCCACTATCGTGCCTCCAGGGAGCAGTAGCTCTTTTCGTTCCGCGTCTTCAATCATGTATTTTCCCGTGCGGTCTTTGACGCTGCCTGACGGATTCCACAGTTCCAATTTGGCATAGAGTTGTACGCCGTCGGGGAGGTCAAGATGGTTCAGTCTGACAAGCGGGGTTTCACCGATTAATTCCTGCATCGACTCATATCGGCTCATGCCTGCGTCACCTCGCTCTGTGCAATGGCTTGGTCGATGTCCGAGAGAATATCCTCGATATTTTCGATGCCGACCGAGAGACGAATAAGTCCGTCGGTAATGCCGACCTGCTGCCGCACCTCATAGGGAATGGAGGCGTGCGTCATGCTCGCCGGATGGCAGACAAGGCTTTCCACGCCGCCGAGGCTTTCTGCCAGTGCCACCAGATGCAGCGATGAAAAGAACTTCTTGATATCATAGTTTTCACGCAGTTCAAAGGAAATCATGGCCCCGCCGTTTTTTGCCTGCTTTTTGTTGATTTCATAGCCCTGTGCGTCAGGCAGTCCGGGGTAATAGACCTTTTTGACCGCCGGATGATGGAGCAGATGGCTGGCGGCTGTTTCGGCATTGTACACATGTCTGTCGAGCCGAACGCCCAGTGTCTTGATGCCGCGGATGAGCAGGAAAGAGTCAAAAGGAGCAAGAACGCCGCCGGTGGCATTTTGCAGAAACGCAAGACGCTGCGCAAGAGCTTCATCATTGACCACCGTCAAACCTGCCACAACGTCGCTGTGGCCTCCTAGATATTTTGTGGCACTGTGTAAAACAATGTCAATGCCCAACGCAATCGGTCTTTGCAGATACGGCGTCATAAAGGTATTGTCCACGATGGAAAGGATACCGTGCTTTTTGGCAATGGCGGCCACGCCTGCCAGATCTGTCACTGTGAGCAAAGGGTTGGCCGGACTTTCCACCAGAATGGCTTTGACGTCGGGCGTAATCTTGCTTTCGAGCGCGGCAAGGTCAGTGGTATCCTCAATGGAATAGCCGATCCGGAAATTTTGAAAAACCTGATCCAGCACGCGGAATGTACCGCCGTACACATTGCTCGAAATCAGTACTTTGTCACCTGCTTTCAGCAGACTCAGCACCGTGGTAATGGCAGCCATGCCTGATGCAAAAGCAAATCCCGCTTTACCGCCTTCCAGTTCCGCAATCAACGCTTCGAGTGCCGCGCGTGTCGGATTGCCTGTGCGGGAATATTCCCAGCCGCTGTTCTGTCCCAGACCGCTCTGCTCATAGGTGGAGGTCTGATAAATCGGCACGTTGACCGCGCCTGTCTGTTTGTCGCCGTAAATTCCTCCGTGAATCAGAGCGGATTCTATCTTTTTATAATGATTAGACATCATTCATATCTCCTTGCTGTTACTGTAAAAATCATCAATCTTCTACTGCGTTTTTTGAGCCGAAACTCTGACAATGTTTGATTCCGTCCGGGGAGACGGAACATCGTCCGTACACCTTGCGGTCGTCGCCAATGGGACATACCGCCGTACAAACGCCGCATGGATAACGAAATTCATTTTTCAGCTTTTGATGATATGCCGCGCATTTGAATTGATCCATTTCGGCAATCTCTTTACCGCTTTTGGGTGTGAACGCCTGCATGGGGCAGTTCTTCGCGCAAAGACCGCATTGTATGCAAAGATTCTTTTTCACCATTGGGTCCGGCGTGATCTCCGCGTCAGTGATCACAGACACCAGACGGATTCTTGGACCGTATTCAGGAGTCAGAAGCGTATGATTCATTCCAATGGTTCCCAATCCCGCATATTTTCCGGCTATCACATGTGAGAATGCGGCTTCCGGTTTTTTGACCAATACGGAAATGTCGCCGTAGCAGTCGCGTGGGAAAAAGTGAGCACGAAAGCCATGCCGATTGAGAAAATTGGCGATACGATAGGCTGATTCATCAAGCATTCGATTGGTGGTGTTGTAGAGTTCGGAGTAAACCACAGAGGGGGTTGTTTCAATCATGGGCAGATAAATCTGCACAGCAAGGACAATCACAGTCTTGCTCCATGGCCAGATTGTCTGGGGATAATAGGCAGGGTCGATTTCGGCAAATTCGCTCCATCGCTCCACACTCGCAAAACCGATCAGATTCATGCCTAATTTGATTGCTTCACGCTTTATTCTCTTTTTTAAATCAGATTTTGTCGCTGCGTCCATCATTTGTTCACCTGCCCTTTCTTTTAAGAATAGAAACTAAATCCTGTCTAACGCGCCATCAATTTCCGAGATAATATCCTCTGCGTCTTCCAATCCGATGGAGAATCGAAGCTGCCCGTATGTGATGCCAACCTCGTCAAGCTGTTCTTTGCTGAATGAACGGTGAGAGGTTTTGGCGGCGTAAGAAACGGTTGTTGCTGTACCCGCCAGACTTGGCACATATTTGATTGTAGGCAGAGAAGCGATGACAGTCGATGCTTCTCTTTCGCCGCCTTTCAGATTGACGCTGATCATACCGCCAAACAGACCCTTGCTGAATTGTGCGGCAGCCCGTTCATGGTCAGGGGAAGAAAGCAGTCCGGGATAAAAGACCTTTTCGATTTTACTGTGACCTTCCAGAAATTCCGCCACCTTCAACGCGTTATGTGAGTGCTGCTTGACACGCAGTTCCAGCGTGCGAAGGCTTCTTGCCAGAAGCCAGCTGTCATTGGCTCCGAGTATCGCTCCGTAAGTTACGAGCTTCCCACGAATTTTATCTATCACACTTGTACTGCCAATGGCAGCACCCGCTACAATATCGCTGTGACCGCCGAGGTATTTTGTCGCACTGTAAAGTACCACATCGGCGTCCAGTGTCAATGGTTTTGCAACAACTGACGTTGCAAAAGTGTTGTCGATAAAGAAAAGTAATCCATGACGTCTGGCAATTTGTGACAGACGCGGAATATCGGGCACTGCCATTAATGGATTGCAAATGGTTTCCGTATAAAGCAATTTCGTGTTTGGTCTGATGTATTTCTCGATATCCTCTGCGTTAAAATCAACAAAGGTTACATCAATGCCGAATCGTTTCAGTTCGTTTTGAAAAAATCCGTGGACGCCGCCATAAAGTACGGGAGAAGAAAGAATGTGATCACCAGGACTGACCACAGAAAGCACACTGATGACAATGGCAGACATTCCCGATGAAAATACCAAAGCGTCTTCACCTTCATCGGCGGAAGCCAGTATTTCACTGACCGCATCACTGTTTGGATGTCTGATTCTTGAATAAATATAGCCTTCCGCTTCGTGATCGTAGATTGCATCTACCGACGGCACATCGTCAAAGGCAAATACGGATGTGTTATAAATGGGCAGTACCTCCGGAATAGATTGATACGATGCCATTTTCTTATAATACTGTCCGTCACCGTTGTGTATAAGACGGGTGGATAATGCTTTATCGTTCATGTGTAATACCAATCTCCTTTTGAATAAAGCCTATAAAATATATATGTTTATGGTATATTTTATTCTTTTTATCTTGATCTGTCTAATAGTTATTTTTTATTGCTCGATATCAATTTTTCCAATATGCAACATCTATTGTGTCCCACCTTGTCTAATTTGATAGTATATGCAGCGCATACCTCACATGAAGTTCCGTAGCTATACGCAGCGCACCTTCATCTGGAGTCAGTGAAGAGGCGTGCAGCGGAAGTCTTGAATTGACCTGTTCATTTGCCGCGCCAACATGAACATAAACCCCCTTTTCATATCTGAGATATTCTGCAAAGTCATCCGAACCGAAATCCTTGGACTGATTCTGATAGACATGTTCCGCTCCCAACAGTTCTGACGAAACGGCAACTGCTTCCTTAAATGCGTCCGAGTCGTTGACAAGAGCCGGTGTGAAGTTTTCAAAATACACTTCTGCCTGTGCGCCGCTGCTTTGGGCAACACTTTTGGCAGTCTGCGTTATTTTTTCAATCAACCGTGCCCTGACTTCCTCTGAAAATGCCCGCAATGATCCCTCTAATACTGCCTCCCCGGCCATAATATTGTAACTGCTGCCCGCCTGAAGTTTCCCCACGCCAACCAATGCGTTTTCCAATGGACTGAGTACCGTCGCTGGCAAACCAGGCAGCTTTAACGCGATTTCCGCCGCAGCGGTCAGCGCATTGATACCAAGGTGCGGTTTAGTGATGTGTGATGCTTTTCCAGTGACCGCGATTTTAAAATAATCACAAGACGCCATATCGGCGCCGTTATTGATTGCCACGCTCCCCACAGGAAAAAACGGTGTGATATGCACACCAAAGGCACGGTCATATCCGCGCGTCAATCCTATCTGCGCAAAATGCTGCGAACCGTGTCCGAATTCCTCCGCGTGTTGAAAAGCCAGAAAAATGGTTCCATAAAAGATATCCCTGATTTCAGAGAGTGATTTGGCAGCACCCAGTAATGCCGCTGTATGGAAATCGTGACCGCAGGCGTGCATGACGCCCTGCGTTTTAGAGGCATAATCCAGTCCTGTTTCTTCCTGCATAGGAAGCGCATCAATATCCGCACGCAGCAGCACGCACTTTCCATCGGATTTTCCGTCAATACGTGCCCATGTGCCGGTTTTATCGACGTTGCGATAGAGAATTCCGAAGCGTTCCAGTTCACAGCGAATAAAAGCCGCTGTAGCGTATTCCTGTCCGCTGAGTTCGGGATGGGAATGCAGATACCGCCGTGTATCCCGTATATATTCCTCATCAACTTTGTATGAAAAATCTGACATTCTCATAAACTCCTCTCAAATAGCGTAAAATGCGCTGAACTTTACGAAGCGCAGCGCATTTTCAATGAATCAGTGTGTATTTTTTCGGACAATCCAATTGCCAATCACCTGCAACAGTGTGACAATGACGACTATAATAATGACTGTCACCCATGTTATGTCCTCTTGAAAACGGTTATGACCGTAACGAATGGCAAAATCTCCCAATCCTCCCGCGCCTACTGCTCCGGCCATGGCAGTCAGCCCTATGAGATTGATGACTGTCAGGGTGGTAGCTCGTGCGATGGAAGCAATTCCTTCCCGAAGATACACTTTGAAAATAATCGCACCGGGACTCAGACCGATAGCCTGTGCCGCTTCAATCACACCGTTATCCACTTCCGCCAGTGCGGATTCTATCTGGCGGGAGAAAAAAGGAACTGTGCCGAAAATCAGTGGAACAATAGCACCCTGCACGCCAATGCCCGTGCCGACAACGGCTCGCGTCAGCGGAAGCACCAGCGTGAGCAGAATAATAAAGGGAATCGAACGAAAAATGTTGATCAATTTGTCGATCACCTGATAGATGGCGGTATTCGACAGAATTCCGTCTTTTTTGGTTACGTTCAGAATCACTCCGAAAAACAGCCCGAGAAAGAAGGCAATGATGCCTGATAACGCTACCATGACGAAGGTATCGAGCAATGCCTGCCAAAGTTCATCGGGTTTGGACATGACATTGGGAATCAGATTTTCAAGTATGCCGTGCATCTTTTCAACACCTCCGTTTTTACGTTCTTTTCCTCAAAATATCGGATTGCGTTATTCACACCTTCTTCAGAACCTCTGAGAATACCGACAGTGCCGCCGATCGGCGCATGATCCACAATCTCAAGATTGCTGAAAAGGATGTTGAATGTCACGTCAAAACGCTTGCTGACTTCGGAAATCAAAGGCTCGGAAACATCTGCCTGCAAATATCTGATACGAATCAGCACATCTCCTCTTTCAAGCTTTACCACGGGAGAATCGTCTTCTATCAGCTCAAATACGGATGATAACACGGAGGTAGTGCTGACAAATTCTTTTGTAATTTGTTTTTGGGGACTGGCAAAAATGTCATACACGTTTCCTTCTTCCACTACCTCTCCGTTTTCCATCACCGCTACTCTGTGGCAGATTCGTTTGATCACCGACATCTCATGTGTGATGATGACAACGGTGATTCCCAGTTCTTTGTTGAGCTTATTGAGCAGACTTAAAATGGATTTGGTTGTCTGAGGGTCAAGTGCGCTGGTTGCCTCATCACACAGCAGCACCTTCGGCTCGTTGGCAAGCGCACGAGCGATGGCTACCCGCTGCTTTTGTCCGCCGGAAAGCTGTGAAGGATACGCCTTCGCTTTGTCGCTGAGATCTACGTAGGCAAGAAGATCTTTGACGCGGGAGACAATCTCTTCCCGTGTTTTACCGCTGCCTTCCAGCGGAAGCGCGATATTCTCTTCCACCGTTCTGGACGCCATCAGATTAAACTGCTGAAAAATCATTCCGATTTTTTTCCGTTCCTTGCGAAGCGCACCGTCAGACAGTGCCGTCAGTTCTGTGCCGTCAACATACACCTTGCCCGATGTGGGACGCTCCAGAAGATTGATGCACCTGACAAGTGTGGATTTTCCGGCTCCGGAATAACCGATAATGCCGTAAATCTCACCTTTGTCAATCCGAAGGGACACCTCCTTGACTGCCTCAACGGTATTGTCTTTTGCGTGAAATGTCTTGCTGATATTTTCAAGCAATATCATTCATATCGAATCCCCTTGTATCCAAAAAATTACTCCCATGCAGGAACATAAATTCCTTCAAACTCCGTCTGATAGAGCTGCTTGGTTCTGTCGGTCTGATAGGCTTTCACAATTTCCTTGTAAAGCTCGTTATCCTTATCTTCTGTTCTTGCCACGATGACATTGATGTAGCCGTGAATCACATCCGGATCATAAGCGTTGATATCATCGGCAAAGATCACATCGCTCTTTTTAAGGCCCGCGTCTCTGGAATAACCGCCATTGACAAGCGCCGCTGCCACATCAGGCAGAAGAGAGGCGGTCTGGGAAGCGTCGACCTCCACGATTTCAATCTTCTTGGGATTCTCGGTAATGCTGGACTTGGTTACACTGTCGCCGGTGTCATCGAATTTAATCAGTCCCGCAGCCTGCAAGACCGACAGAGCGCGTCTTTCATTGATGGCGTCATTGGGAACGGCGATTTTGTCGCCTTCCTTCAGTTCGTCAATGGAGCTGATCTTCTTGGAATACAGATTGAGTGCCGTAATGAGCGTGTCTCCGATGGCATCAATTTGGTAACCAAAAGTTTCCTTTTCGTTATTCAGATAATTGTAATGCTGGAAGGAATTGAGATCAATTTCACCGTTGGCCAGCGCGGCATTTGGCTGGGTATAATCGCTGAAAACGACATATTCAATGTTGACGTCTTTTTCTTTAAATTCTTCCACGATCGGATCCCACAGTATTTTGCTTGTATCGTCGGAAAGACCGAGCTTTACCGTTACGATTTCCTTCTTGGGTTCACCTTCGGCGGAGGATGTGCTGCCGGAACTGTCCGAGCAGCCAACGAGACCAGCGGATAAGATGATAACGGCGGACAGCGCCAGAGAGAGAATTTTGTTTTTCATTTTAGTTCACCATACAGTCGGATTTTCCCGACTTCCTTTCTTATGTTATGATTTGATTTTTTGACAAAAAAATAAGAAGCCATTTTGACAGTGGCTTCCTGTGCTGTGATGATGCAGAAAAAAGCATTGTGACAAAAGCGTCACATTCGTTCCACACAACATTCCACAACAGAGCAAGCCTTGAGCCGCATCATTTGCGAACACATATTGCTACATAAAACGTTTCTTGTCATGACTTGCTTACCTCCTTCAAGTGTTATGTCGGAATTATAACCCATTCGTTTTGATTTGTCCAATACATGAAAATCATATTTGGATATAGATTTTCGCTATAACAAATCATAATGACTTTAAAGAAACCTCTTGCAAGCAGATGCTTAATAGCTTATAATATCAATAGACTTAATAGTTAATTTCTTGCTGATCAGGTAAGGTGAACGGACATGAACATGAACCAACTGAAATATGTGCTTGAAGTGGCAGATTCATCCTCCATGCGAGAAGCGTCCACAAGATTATTTATCTCCCAGCCCGCGCTGTCCGCCAGCATTCATGAATTAGAGGAAGAACTCGGCATACTGCTGTTTGAACGAACCAACAAGGGTATTTCCCTGACAGATGAGGGCAGAGATTTTGTCAGCTATGCCAAGAAAGCAGTAGGACAGTATCAGATTCTGGAAGACAGGTATCTGACAAAGGACAGCGACAAGGAGCATTTTTCCGTTTCAACACAGCATTACAATTTCGCTATAAGAGCCTTTACGGATATGGTCAGAAAAATGAAGCCTCAAAGGTATATGTTCTCCATACATGAAACCAAAACCGGAGACGTGCTCAGCGACGTCAGGAGCCTTAAAAGCGAGGTCGGCGTCATTTCCTTTTCCGGTTCCAACGAAGCGGTGATCAAAAAGCTGATACGGGACTACCGCCTGGACTTCTCACCGCTGATGACAAGAGAAACGTATGCGTATGTCTGGGAAACCCATCCCTTTGCCGGCAGAAGTCATATCTCCATTGACGAATTGCGGAACTATCCCTGCGTTTCCTTCGATCAGAGCGATGACAGCCGGTTTTATCTGACGGAAGAAGCCATGGCGGATTATTCCTTTGACAAAATGATCAAGTCAGATGACAGGGCGACTTCCATGGAACTCATCGCCGGACTCGACGGGTATTCCATCGGCTGTGGAATGTTGTCTGCCGACGACGTCATTTTGCGGGGAATGATTGCTGTCAAACTGCGGGAGGAAGATCCGCTGACCATCGGGTATATCACCAGAAAGGAAAGCGCGTTGTCCGTGTATGGACGGGCATACGTGGAGGAACTTTTGAAATACAAAGAGTGAAAAGAGCCATCTGACAAATCTCATCGCACGGCGATATTCGTCAGATGGCTTTACATTCGGACGCTTAATCCGGAAGAATCGTCAGCTCTTCCTTTTCGGCATCCGCTCCGATAATCCGGAAGGAATGCAAAACCGGATTGTCTTTATTCATCAATGAAAGTATCATATAGCTTGCCCGGCTGTCGTAGGCAAGACGCTTATCTTCCTCGCTTGGTCTGGACGGCGTATCCGGATGGCTGTGCCAGTTGCCGAGCGGCACAAGCCCGTGAAGCCGCATATCCTTGATCGCCGCAAGCTGTTCCTTAGGGTCGAGGGAAAAATGTTCGGGAGAATGGTCGATGTTTGTCAGCAGATAAACCTTCCGGATAATTTTGTCCTCTCCGTCTGTCACGCCGGCAATCAGACCGCAGGCTTCCTCCGGCAGCGACAGTCTCGCGTGCGACAGCATGGTTTCATAATCTGCCTGGTTGAGCTTTATCATTTAAATCCCCCCGCATTCTTTCTGTTCGTAATCCACCAGCCGCGTGATTTCCTGATGCAGATGACTGCCGTTCCACGGAAGCCTGATCTTGCGGAATTCCATCTTCAGCGCGTCGTATGTCAGCAGATGCCCCACAAGAAGTTCTCCCGCACCGGTGATGTATTTGATTGCCTCCATCGCCTGCAGGCTTCCGATCACACCGCCCATTGCGCCGACGACGCCCGCCTGACTGCAGGTGGGAACGGCGTCCTTGGGAGGCGGCTGCTTGAAGACGCATCGGTAGCAGGGTCCATGCCCGGGAACATAGGTCATTAGTTGCCCCTGAAAACGGATGATACCGGCGTGTGAAAAGGGCTTTTCCGCCATGACGCAGGCGTCATTGATGAGGAATTTCGCCGGAAAATTGTCAGTGCCGTCAAGTATGAAATCGTAATCCTTGATCAGATCCATGATATTTCCGGCGGAAACAAATGTGTGGTGTGTAACTACCGTGACATCCGGGTTGATCTCCTGCATTGTTTCTTTCGCCGACTGCACCTTCGGCTTTCCCACGTCGCCTGTGGAATGGATGATCTGGCGTTGCAGGTTGGAAAGATCGACCTCGTCTGCGTCAGCGATTCCGATGGTACCTACGCCTGCCGCCGCGAGATACATCGCCGCCGGTGCGCCAAGTCCTCCGGCGCCGATAATGAGGACTTTGGCAGCAAGCAATTTTTTTTGCCCGCGCGAGCCTATGCCCTTCAGAATGATGTGCCGTGAATATCGCTCAAGCTGCTCATTGGTAAGAGCCATTACCTTCCGCCTCCCATGAAGTACAGAAATTCGACGCTGTCGCCATCACGCAGCTTGGTTGTCTTAAAAGCACCGCTTTCCACAAATTCGTCGTTGACGCTGACGGTCACATAATCCGGTGTTTCCACCTGTTCGTCAATAATGAGCTGCGCCACGGTCAGACCTTCCGTGACCTCTTTGGATGTGCCTGCAACGGTTATCTTCATAGTCAGTTCCTCCTGTGATTAAATATAGCTGTTGATGATTTCTTCCCATGTATCTTTGTCCTTGTAGCCGGTGAGACTTTCAAGCTTTCTTCCGTTCCGGAAAAAAAGAACAGTAGGTGTTGAACTGATCTCAAAGCGTTGTGCCAGTTCAAATTCCGTGTCGACCTTGATTTTGACGATTTTGATTTTTCCCTCATACTGCGCGTCAAGCTCATAGAGCATTGGAGAGAGCATCTTGCACGGAATGCAGCTTTCCGAATAAAAATCAGCGAGCACCAGCTCATCGGATCGGATTACCTCTTCTTCAAAATTATCGCTGTTGACGAATACGATCATTTGATCTGCCTCCATTTCGTTTTTCATATAAACAAGCTCATATCCGACTGTTCTCCCGAGCCTAAGAAGGTGGACACGCCGCCCAGCTCTACGCCGTCAATCAGTTCTTCCTTGTGGATTCCCATGATATCCATAGACATCTGGCAGGCAACCAGACGCACACCGTGATCAATCGCGGACTGCATCAGTTCTTCCAGCGAACTGACGCCCTTTTTCTTCATGATTTTGCGTATCATCTTTGCACCCTTTCCGCCCATATTCATCCGTGAAAGACCAAGCTTTTTGGTGCCGCGCGGCATCATTTTACCGAACATTTTCTCGATAAAGGCTTTTTTTACCCTGACTTTTTTTGGTCTGCGCAGAATGTTCAGTCCCCAGAAGGTAAAGAATATGGTTACCTTCCTACCCATTGCGGCCGCGCCGTTTGCCATGATGAAAGCGGCAATGGTCTTGTCGAGGTCGCCCGAAAACACAACGAAGGTCTTATCGTGCCTTTCGCTTGCCGCGGCTGTCGGAGCAGCGTTCTGACGTGTGATATCCGCCCTGATCACGCCGTCAGTAAAGGAAATCGCATCAAGCCTGTTTCCCGTTCTCTCGCACCAAATCTGAATATCCGAGTAAAAAGCGTCCTCGGTTGCCTCGACGTGAATGCGTGTGCCTATCGGCTTATCGCTCAGAAAATCCGAAACCTTGACGATCGGCCCTGGGCATTTCAATCCCTTTGCGTCGATGAACACGGGTTCGGCGGTTGCCGCGTCCGAAGGAACGGACGCTCGTTCCGGCGCTTCTACGGTCTTGGCGGATTGTTTCCCCTCGGTCAGTTCACGGTATGCTTTAAAACCGCCTGCGACATGGGCAACGTCATATCCTCTGTCGAACAGAATATCGGCGACCTCCTCGCTGAAATCTCCTACACGGCAATAGACGATAACGGGCTTTGTCTTGGGTATCGTATCAAGCTTTTTCGCAAATTGCGAAAAAGGAATATTGATCGCGCCTGCAATGCCGCTGACAACCAGCTCCGCAGGTTCACGCAGATCAACAAGGGTGTATTGGGAATAATCCAGTGAAGCAAACTGCTCCGCAGTCAGTGTTTTGTATCCTTCAGCCATTATGTTTCTCTCCTTAGGTTCATTCTGATTGCAAACTTAATTGATGATAAGACTTCTGATCTTTTTTCTATACGCAAATGTTACAGCCACGAGGGAAAGCAGCATGGCCGCCAATGCGGTCGCGATTCCGTTTCCTTCCCCTGTCGCGGGAGAATTCCCCCCTGACTTCGCCTGATTGACAGTGAATTCCGTCTGCGCGGAACCGTCTGAAAATCCGACGGTCAGCGTATACTTTCCTAAAGAAAGCGTTTCGAGATATTCGGGTTTGATAATAATAATAGTGCTTCCGCGTTCAGAAATATAAGCGGTGTCCGGAACCGGCGCATGGTTTATCTGGATTCCGGTGAATTTTTCATACTCTCCGTCAACTCTGAACCGCAAAAACGTGTTGCTTTCCTTAAACCATGCTCCATCGCTGCCTTCAAGAAAGACATATTCCGTCGTATTTTTTTCAGCTTGTTCTTCGTCAACTTGTTCTTCATCAGCAGGTTCTTTGTCGTCTGATTCTTCTTCCTCCGATTCCTCTTGAACCGCCTCGGCAGTAACCGTCAAGATTACGTTTCCGCTTACGCCCTTAATGATAAAATACCCGTTATCCTCATCATAATCAAGCGTACCGATACGGCTCGGCTTATCAACGGAATAAGCGTTAATCCGGTAGCCTTCCTCGGGCTGCGCATACAGGTACACCTCCACACCCGGCTCGGCTGTCAGCTCGGTTCCCTGCGGGAAAGAAACATGCTCCGACGCGGAAACATCCACAGCCACTTTCCACAAGCCTCTCGGAACAAAGAAATCAGCGTAGTCAGAGGCAAAATAAAAGGTATGGGTTGTCTCATTCACCGATTCACCTGCCCGAAGGATATGCTGACCGGCGGAAAGACCTGTAATTTCCCCGTTCAGGGCACGCTGCCATTCCCCTGAGCCAATGACGATGGCACCCTGATGCACTTCCCCTGTCCATATCTCGTAGTTGTCGGGTACGTCGATTACTTTGCCGTTATTCTCACCGGGCGTTGTTCCGATAATCTGATTCTGATACAGTAGCAGATCGGCTTTGCGCTGCAAGACAAGGTGAATGGCCTGCTGTACGGTCACCTCTCCCGCTGCAAATCCGCTGCCCGTGGAAAAGACCGCGTTATAATCCGCTGTGGCTTTTCCTTCCTGAATGCCGTAGCTGTATTTAAATGATGCGACGCCTTCGGAGTCAGTTTGTCTGACTTGTGTGAAAGAT
>CAMHAV010000034.1 GCA_946182865.1 uncultured Clostridia bacterium | reverse complement strand
AGCGGGACGTGTGTCTTTCATGCGTTTCGCTGTTCTTTTTTTGGAATATGATTCATATGCTGAAAATAGTATATCATAGTTTTCAAATCTGTGCACGTTTTTGTGACAATATTTGTCGGATATGTAAAAGAAAAGGTTGACAAATTGTGTATTTTATGCTTTAATAATTGTTATAGCATCATGGAGGAGGTGGCTTAAAAAGCGTTTGATTTGTCATATTTGGCAAAATGAGATAGAATGAAGCGCCTGAGCCTTTTTACCCGAATTATCAATCAAAACGATGCTTGCTGCGGGGCAAAGAGGATGACGAGGATGGAAGCTCATCGAAATTCGGCGGATGCTTCCCGGCTTGACAGAGAAGCCGCCAGACGGCGTACAAAAACGCGGGCAACCGCGCGACAGAAGCGCCGTCACTCTGTTCTGATTAGGAGGTTAATGAAAAATGTGCGGTATCGTAGGATACATAGGTGATAAAAATTCGACCGAGATTCTGATCGACGGTCTGAAAAAACTCGAATACAGAGGGTACGACTCGGCCGGCGTGGCGGTTTTTGAGCACGGCGGCGTGAATGTGATCAAGGCCAAGGGCCGCATCAAGAATCTGGAGGACAAAATCGGCAGTGAGGTGCCGCAGGGCGTTTGCGGCATCGGTCATACCCGCTGGGCGACTCACGGCGAGCCGTCTGACGTGAACAGCCATCCCCACAGAAGCGGCAAGGTCACGCTGGTTCACAACGGCATTATTGAGAACTACTCCGAGCTTCGCGAGCAGCTTCGCGGCGAGGGGAGAGTGTTCCTCTCCGAAACCGACACCGAAGTGGCGGCCCAGCTCATCGACAAATATTACGACGGCGACCCCATCGACGCGATATTTACTGCGGTTTCCCGTATCCGCGGTTCCTACGCCTTCGGCGTGCTGTTTGACGATTTTCCCGACAAGCTCTATGCCATCCGCAAGGACAGCCCGCTGATCGTGGGCATCGGGGAGGGGGAGAACTTTATCGCGTCGGATATCCCCGCGATTCTCAGCAGAACCAACCGTTACTATCTGCTCGAGGAAAACGAGCTGGCGGTCATTACGGCGGAGTCCATCTCGATTCTCGGCAAGGACAGAGCGCCGATTAACAAAGAAATCTTCACCGCGACATGGGATGTTTCGGCAGCCGAAAAGGGCGGCTACGACCATTTCATGCTCAAGGAAATCAACGAGCAGCCCAAGGTGCTGGCCGATACCATCCTGCCCCGTTTGAAGAACGGCGCAAAGGCCATTTTCGCGGAGGAAATGCCCGATATTTCCAAGATCAGGCGGCTTCATGTCGTGGCCTGCGGCAGCGCGCTGCACGCGGGTATGGTGGGCAAACATATGATCGAGCGCATTGCCAAGGTGCCTGTTTTCACCGAGGTTGCGTCGGAATTCCGTTATTCCAGCCTGCTCTTTGAAGAAGGCGACGCGGTGGTGGTCATCTCCCAGAGCGGTGAAACCGCCGACACGCTGGCGGCGCTGCGCATTGCCAAGGAGAGAGGCATTCCCACCATTGCCATTGTCAACGTCGTGGGCTCCAGCATCGCGCGCGAGGCGGACATCGTGCTTTACACCTGGGCCGGCCCCGAAATTGCGGTGGCTACGACCAAGGCCTACACCTGTCAGGTGGCGGTCATGCTCATGATGGCGCTTCGTTTTGCGAGCGAACGCGGCACGATCTCCGATGAGGAACTCGAGCGTTATGCGGGACTGCTGCGGCAGATTCCCGATGTGGTCACGGAGGAAATCAAGAAATCCGATCTCTACAAGGAAATGAGCGAGAGCTACAAGGACTGCGAAGACCTTTTCTTTATCGGCAGAGGCTACGACTGCGCACTCTGCTGGGAGGCTTCCATCAAGCTCAAGGAAATCTCCTACATCCACTCCGAAGCCTACGCGGCGGGCGAACTCAAGCACGGCACCATTTCGCTGATCGAACCCGGTATGCCCGTCATCGCGATCGCGTCGGGCGACCGGCTCTTTGAAAAGACGGTCAGCAACGTCAAGGAAGTCAAGGCACGCGGCGCGAAGGTCATTTTGGTCTGCAAGAAGGGCGCAAAGGTGGACAGCACTATCTACGACCATCTCATTGAAGTCCCCGATGTGGATGAATTCATCCGTCCCATCGCGGCGATTGTGCCGCTTCAGATTTTCGCCTACTACACCGCCTGCGCCCGCGGCTGCGATGTGGATAAGCCGAGAAACCTCGCTAAATCCGTCACAGTGGAATAAAATTCGGATGAATACAGACGGAGCCGGGAGCGGGAGAGCGAAGCCGTTTGCGCTCCTGTGAACGATCTTCCATAATGCCAATGAAAGGCAGTGCTTTGCGCAACGCGTGAGGCGCTGCCTTTTTTGCGGTGTTTCCTGCACGGAAATCAATTTTGAAAATCCGTGAACAGTTAAAATGATATCCTATAAAAAGACATCTGACTCAACAGGATTAGAGGGTAGTCCTGTTATAAATTTGAAAAATAAATATATCCCCCTACTCGGTTACAAAAAAGTTGCAATGTTTTACCATGACCAGACCCATCGCGCCAATTGCGCGGGTTGCCAGCCTCAACGGCGTTGCCTCTGTAAAGGGTGTTGCCGCTGGCAATATTCGCCCCCGTCGCGTGCATCGGGGCAAAAGCCCTGTTGCGGAAGAGAAAATTCTCTTTTTAGGAAAGCAACAATGCGGCAGACGCTCCAGCCTATATTCGCCTGCGCCCCGCGCCCAAGCACGTTTGAAAGCTGATTCTTGTCAAAAAACAACAAGGCTATTCTTTTGAAAGTATGAAAAAGCACGATAGAAAAATTGAGGAAAATTGATTTCCCTGCGTTTCCTGAATAAGCTCTTGACATTTGAAAATATCGTGCTATAATAAACATATGAATAAATGTTCAATTGTTGATTGGAGCTGACAGAGATGGAACAACCGAAAAAGATTACCATTGTCGAAAAACACGGGAAGCCGGCATCCGATGACGAGCTGCCGGATGTATGTCAGGTGCGCGAGTCGCATGAGGATTATGTCGGTCTGGTGCGGGAGGATATGTACGACATCGACACGATCTACGACCTCGCGGAGCTGTTCAAAATCTTCGGGGACTCCACCCGTCTGCGGATTATGTCGGCGCTGCTGCACCATGAACTGTGCGTCTGCGATATTTCTGACGCGCTGGAAATGAACCAGTCCGCGATCTCCCACCAGCTCCGCGTGCTTCGGACGGCGGGACTGATTAAGGTGCGGCGCTGCGGCAAGTCGGCGTTTTACTCGCTCGACGACGACCATGTGAAGAAGATTATCGAGCTTGGTTTCGAGCATATCACAGAGAAAGACTGACGGCGGAAAGGTGAATGACATGGAAAAAATGCGGTACACATTGGAAGGTCTGGACTGCGCGGGCTGTGCGGCGAAAGCCGAAGCGGTGGTGGACAAAGCCGATTGGGTCGAGAGCGCTACGGTGGATTTTGTAAGCAGGCGGCTGGTGGTCAATGCCCCAAATCCCCCTGCCGACGCGAAAGAACGCATTCAAAAGCTGGTTGACAGCGTGACAGGCGGCGTAACGGTGGTAGAGTATTTTTCTAAAACAGGGCAGTCTCACCCTCATGACCATGACCACGATCACGGCGAAAGCCGTTCCTGTGGCTGCGAAGATCACGACCATGAGCATCATCACGACCACGGGGAAAGCTGCTCCTGCGGCTGCGAAGATCATGAGCATGAGCATCATCACGACCACGGGGAAAGCTGTTCCTGCGGCTGCGAAGATCACGACCATGAGCATGAGCATGAACATGAACATCACCACGACCACGGGGAAAGCAGTTCCTGCGGCTGCGAAGATCATGACCATGACCATGAACATCATCACGACCACGACCATACCGCAAAGATGAAATTTACCCTTGAGGGGCTGGACTGTGCGGGCTGCGCGGCAAAGGCCGAGGCGGCGGTCAACAAGGCGGATTGGGTAGAGAGCGCGTCAGTCGATTTTGTGAATAAACGGTTGTCCGTTCATTCCAAGGAAGATAATCCTCACGCGCTGGAAGAGATTCAAAAGCTGATCGACGGCGTGCTGGGCGGTGTGACGGTTTCTCCGTACCAATCGGAGAGCGATTCTCATACACATGAGCACCACCACGAACATACACATGAACATACACACGAGCATTCCCACGGACATGAGCATGGGGGAGAGGAAAACACCAAGGCTATGGTGATCACCACCGTGCTGGCGCTGGTGGCGGGCGGCGTCGGCGTAGCGGCCTCGCTGCTGTCGTTTCCGGCGCATGAGATCGTCTCGGCGGTGGGCTATATCGCCGCGATTCTTCTGGCAGGCTACGATGTCATCATCAGCGGCGTGAAGTCCATTTGTCGGCTGCGCCTTGACGAGAGCGCCCTCATGGCAATTGCCATGGTGGCCGCCGCGATTCTGGGAGAATTCTTTGAAGGCGCGATGGTCGCTATTCTCTACCGCATCGGGGAATGGCTGGAGGACAAGGCGGTGGACAATTCCCGCGAGAGCATCGAGGCGCTTGCTGAGATTCGCCCCGACACGGCCAATGTAAAGCATGACGGCAACGTAAAGACGGTGCGCGCCGAGGAGGTGGATGTGGACGATGTGATCGTCATCCGTCCGCATGAAAGAGTACCGCTCGACTGCGTCGTGACCGAAGGCAGCTCATCAGTGGACAGTTCCGCGCTCACGGGCGAATCGCTGCCTGTTTCCGTGGAAGCCGGAAGCGAATTGCTCAGCGGCATGATGAATGGCGACGGCGCGCTGACGGCGCGCGTCATCAATACCTATGAGGATTCGGCTGCGGCGCGTATTATCAGCCTTGTCACCGAATCGACCGAAAACAAGGGCGCGGCCGAACGGTTTGTCACCCGCTTTGCGCTGGTCTATACGCCCGTTGTGGTGGCGTTGGCCGTGCTGATCGCGGTGATTCCTCCGCTGCTGCATATGGGCAGCTTCCATGATTTTGTGATTCGCGCGTTGACGTTTCTGGTTGCTTCCTGCCCCTGCGCGATCGTGATTTCGGTGCCGCTGGCGTTCTTCTCGTCCATCGGCGGCGCGTCGAAATTCGGCGTGCTGGTCAAGGGCGGCAACTTTGCCGAGATGCTGGCCAAGGCGCGCGCGGTTGCCTTTGACAAGACCGGCACCGTGACCGAGGGCAAGCCCCGTGTCAACGATGTGACAAATGCCGGGGGTTTCACCCCCGAAGAAGTCGTCCGGATGGCGGCGGCGGCGGAAATTCACTCGGTTCACCCCTACGCGCAGGCAATACGGGACTATGTCGGCAGTGAGATAGATAACAGCGGCTATCAGAATTACAGCGAAATTTCGGGTCACGGCGTGAGCTGTGAAAACGCCGAGAGACAAACGGTTCTCTGCGGCGGCTTGAAGCTGATGCGGAGCAACGGCATTGCCGTGCCGGACGGCGCCAAGGCGCAGGCCTATGTCGCCTGTGACGGACAATTCGCGGGTTCTCTTTTCATCAGCGATCAGGCGGCGCAGGGCGCGGCAGCGGCGGTGAGCGATCTCAAATCGCTTGGTATTGATACGGTGGCCATGCTGACGGGCGACGGATACGACGCGGCGAAACAGGTCGCGGACAGTGTGGGAATCGAGTATTTCCGCGCGGAACTGCTGCCCGAAAGCAAGGTGGAAGCCATTGAGGAAATGAAGCGTGGCGGCGCGGTGACGGCCTTTGTGGGAGACGGCATCAACGACGCGCCGGTGCTCGCGGCGGCAGACGTCGGCATCGCGATGGGACTCGGTTCCGGCGCGGCCATCGAGGCGGCAGATATGGTGCTGTCCTCCAACAACTTGGCGACTCTGCCGCGCGCCATCCGGCATTTCCGCCGGACGATGGGCATTATCAGGAACAACATCATCTTCGCGCTGGCGGTCAAAGCGGCGGTACTTCTTGCAGCGGCGTTCGGATATGCGCCGATGTGGGCAGCGGTCTTTGCGGATGTGGGTGTGTGCCTGCTCTGCGTGGCTAATTCGTCGCGGTTAATTCATCCGAAAAAAGAAAAGTAGCCCTTGCTATTGCCATTTAATGACAATAACCTCAATCAGTGAAACGAATGCCTGCTTTATGCTTCGTTTCACTGATTTTTTTAGAATTTACTAAATTTGAAAAATTTGAAAAATTTGAACAAATGTGTAGAAAAACCTCATAAAAAATTTGACATTGTAATAAAAATATGTATAATGATATTGTTATAGAAATGGTTCTTCGGGAGATGTTTGCAATGAAAAAACCAGATCAGGGACAGACGTGGGCGTTAATCGGCTACAGTGCTCTGTCAGCCATCATGGTGATTGTCAGCTTGTTTGTGTTTAACGGAGTTGTTTTTTTGCTGGATGTGGCGGTGTACGCGTTGGCGGTGCTGCTGATTCTGACGCTTAAAATGGATTTGATTTCGATAAAATTCGGCGTTTTAAACATTCCGCATTTTCTGCTTCCCTGCGTGCTCTGGTACAAGTCGGAGGCGTATTATGTGGTAAGCGGGCGGCTGGTGATTTACACGGGAATTCTGGCGTCGATCGTCGTGCTGATGGTCTTTGTAACGCGTTTCTGGAAAGAAATCAAGCTTTCGCGGGGACTGATTACCCTTGTTATATTTGGGATGATGCTTCTGACCGCAACCGGTTCCATCACACTGGCCAACGCGTTGTTTGATACTTCCCAAAAAGAGGTTTATTCCTGTCGTATTACCGATATTGCTTTTATGTGGGGCGATGATGCGTCGGTGACGATAGAATCGTTTTACGGAGACGAACGGACATTTGATCTGATGGTGGATGAAACCTATGCCCAAGGGCTTTCGACGGGAGACACGTTGGATGTGACCGTGGGGCATGGCTTTTTGGGACTGGATTATTATACCGTGGACTGAAAAAAAGAATATTCGAGGCGGCTGAGGCGGCGAGGAACATGGCGTTCCCTGCCGCCTTTTTTGTCATGCATTTCATGTTATTCACAATATATTGCTTGCTTTTTTCATCGCTATCGGCTATAATAATACAGATCATAGTTTAATGGGAAGTTTGCCCTCATTTTAATTTTCGTAAGGAAGGTAATGGTATGGGATTTTTTTCAACGCTCGGTGACGTGCAGGAAATGCTGCTCTATTTGCTGACCATGTTCCTGATGATTTTTTTCATTATGCCGGTGCATGAGTGTGCACACGGTCTGATGGCAAAAGCATTGGGCGACGATACCGCCGAACGCGCGGGACGGCTGACGCTCAATCCGATGGCGCATCTCAATCTTTACGGCGCGCTGCTCATGTTCCTGATCGGCTTCGGATGGGCGGAACCTGTTCCCGTCAATCCCGTCCGCTTCAGAAATCAGAAGCGCCGTCAGGGATATATGGCGCTGGTTGCCTTTGCGGGGCCGCTCTCCAACCTGCTCATGGCGGTGCTGGCTATGCTGATCTACCGCGGGGTGCTGTGTCTCGAAATGAACGAGGCTTTTTACACCAGCTTTACGTTTGTGATGTTCCGCATTGTCATCCTCAACATCGGGCTGGCGGTGTTCAATATGCTGCCCATCATGCCGCTCGACGGTTCGCGCATTCTCAACTGGATTATGCCGGACAGGCTGATGTACAAGATCGAGCACTTTATCAGCCGGATTAATCCCATTGTCTACATCGTGGTTTTCTATGTGCTGGTGAGTCTCATCAGCCGCCCGCTGGGTATGCTGCAATACAGCCTGTTCTACGGTCTGTTTGACGGCGTGCATTCGCTATTTGACGCGCTGGGTCTGCACATTTCCGACTCGGTCGTGTCGATCCTGACGGCGTATTGATCAAGCGGGGCAGGGGCGTATTGCATGGAAAGAGAAAAAATCTCCTATAAGCTGGAGGTCTTTGAGGGGCCGCTCGATCTGCTGCTCTTTCTGATCTCCAAAAACAAACTCAATATCTACGATATCCCCGTTGCGGAGCTGCTGGAGCAGTACATGGCGCACATCGACATGATGCGGCTGGAAAATATGGACGTTTCCAGCGAATTTCTCACGATGGCGTCGCGTCTGGTTTATATCAAGACCGCCATGCTGATGCCGCGCAAGGAGGAAGCCGAGGAACTCAAAAAGGAACTCAGCGGCGAACTCATCGAGTACCAGCTTTGCAAGCAGATGGCGGGCAAGCTGGCCGAGCAGGTGAGCTTTGACGGCTTCACCCGCAAGGAAATGAAGATCAATCATGACACGACTTACAGCCGGAAGCATTCTCCGAACGAGCTGATCAAGGCGTATATCAACGCGGTGGGACGCGGCATGCGCCGCAAGCCGCCCTCCAAGGAGAATTTCCGCGCGATAGTGGGAAAGAAGATTGTCTCGGTCACGGAGCGCATCGGATTTGTGCTCAAAAGCATTTATAAATCCAAACGGCTGCCATTTTCCAGTCTGTTTGAAAAAGCCGAGTCAAGGAGCGAGTTGATCGCCACCTTTCTGGCGGTGCTGGATCTCATCCGCAACCGCAGGGTGAATATGGACGATAACGACATTATGACGATAAACGAGAGTGGGGAACGCAATTGGATGCAAGCGAAAGCGGACTCAGAGCAACCGTAGAGTCCATGCTGTTCGCGGGGGGAGACCCCGTGAGCTGCGAGAGAATGGCGGGTGTGCTGGGCGTGAGTCTCAACACCATCGACAGCGTGTGTGCCGAGCTGAACGAATTTTATGAGCAGAACGGCAGCGCGCTGCGGGTGGTCAGGATGGGAAAGCAGTACCAGCTTTCCACCCGGGATGAGTACGCGCCGATCATCCGCACGCTGCTCGACCTCAAAAAAGATACGCCGCTGTCCAATGCCGCGATGGAGGTTTTGGCGGTGATCGCGTATAACGAGCCTGTGACCAAAAACTTTGTGGAACGGGTGCGCGGGGTGGACTGTTCCGGCGTAGTCAATACGCTGCTGGCGCGCGGTCTGATCGAAGAACGCGGACGGCTTGACCTGCCGGGACGACCCATGCAATACGCGACCAGCCCCAATTTCATGCGGTGCTTCGGTCTGGAATCCATGGGCGAGCTGCCCGAAATCCCGCAGGGAGAGGCACAGATCAGCATCGAAGAAGCCATCCGGCAAGGGGAAGAAAATGAGGAAGCGAATGAATCATAAGCGATAAGAAAGAACGAAAGGGGAGAGAAGCATGATCATTTTAAAAATTATCGGCTCTCTTCTCAAATTCATCGGAATTCTTCTGCTGGCGGTGCTCATACTATTGCTGGCGGTGCTGTGTGTTCCGGTGGGACTGCGGGTGAAATACGAGCCGGAGGTCACTTTCGGCATTCGCTGGCTGTTCATACGTTATGATTTTATCGGCGGAGATGACGCCGAGTCCAAGCCTCCGGGACGGTTCCGGCGTTTGCTCGCGCGCGTGTGGGAACTGATCAAACTGATTCTGGCCGGCATTGTCTGGCTGATTTCCCAAGCGGTGGCGGCTGTCAAACGATTCTTCGCGTTTGTGAAGCGCCAGTGGCGCAAGGTTTTCAAGCCGAAACCCAAAAAGAAAAAGCGACCCGCGCCGAAAGAGGAAGAACCTAAGCCGCCCGAACCCAGCTTTTTCGGTGCGCTGCGGGAGCAGCGGGGCTTCTTTGGCGCGCTGAAATTCTTTGTCGATCTCGGCAAGGCGCTGGGCGGTTCGCTCGTGCGGATCTACCGCGGTGTGGCGGTGGATGAATTTATCCTGCGCGTGCGCATTACGGGAGAAGATGCGGCGGACACCTCCATCAAATACGGACAAATCTGCTCCGGCGCGTTCCCGGCGCTTTCTTTCCTGCTGGAACATACGCGGCATTACACCCCAAAGATGTCCGACATCGAGATTACCCCTGATTTCGGGGGGGAAGGGATCCGCGTCACGTTTGTCGGCGCGTTCACGGTTTATCCGATTCTCGTGGTGGGGCATCTGCTGTGGGCTGTCATCAAATTTGCCGTCTCACAGATTATGATTACATTTAAAAACAAATCCCAATCTTAATCATATAAAAACACAGAAAGGTCTGAGACATTCATGAGTGCAGAAGAAAAAAAGACGGTGGACGCCGAAGAAAAAGCAGCGTCCGAAAAGGCCAAGGCGGCGGTGCATCCCATCAAGGGCCTGATGGACACGACGCTTTCCAAGATCAAGGATATGGTGGACGTTTCCACCATCATCGGCGACCCGGTGATCGCGGGAGAAACGACCATTATTCCCATCTCCAAAATGTCCTACGGTTTTGCTTCGGGCGGCTCGGACTTTGACGGCAAGTCGGGCCACCGCTGCTTCGGCGGCGGAGGAGGCGCGGGTGTGACGGTGCAGCCGGTGGCCTTTCTGGTCATCCACGGCAGCAATGTGCGTTTGCTCCAGATCGACAACAATATGAATTCTCTCGACAAGGCGGTGGGTCTGATTCCCAATCTGGTCGATCAGGTCAGCGATCTGCTGGCGGGTAATTCCAAGGGCAAACAGGACAAGGAGGAAGAACCGCTGGTGGCCTCCGAGAAAGCCGAAAAAGCCGAAGTGCTCATGCTTGACGAAACCATAGAGGGCTGATTTTTTGGGGAAATTTCCTTGCAACGTGCGATGCATATGTTGTTCCGTTCGGCATACACTACACACGATTGAAACGAACGAAAAAAGGCAGGGGGATACCATGAACCGAATGTTTTCTTATCTATTGCACAGGGCGGCCCCGGCGGGCAGACGCACCGCCGCCCTCGTGATCGCGGCTGTCGTCGCGGTGTCGTGCGCCGTCACGGCGGGCGCCAAGGGCGCTTCCGCTGCGTCGCAGCCGGCTTCGTCCGCCGGCTCCGCGATGGCTCGTTCGGGGGCGAAGAGCACGACCAAGGCCACCACCAAAGCCACTACTACCGCGACAACGGCCTACGATCCGATGAACAATGCCTACCGCGCGAGGACAGCGACGACCACGAGTACGACCGCCGCATCCTCCACCCCAAAAGGGGCGAAGACGACCACTTCGGCAGCCCGTACTACCACCACGACGCAGGCATTTTCGGAGGAGAATGAAAACGACATCCGAAAAGATGAACCTACCGCGGCGGAGCAGGCGGCAGCCGAACTCAAGGAGGACGGCTCCCCCAACATCAGTGCCGAATCCGCCATTATTATGGATTGTGACACCGGCATGGTGCTGTACGCCGTCAACGAAAACAAACAAATGCCGATGGCGAGTACCACCAAGATCATGACCTGCATTCTGACATTGGAAAGCGGGGACGTGGGACGCTACATCACCGTCACCGAGGACTGCATGGATTTGCTCGACGGCACCCGCATCGGTCTGAAAGTGGGCGACACCATCACGATCTATGATCTCTGCGTGGGAATGATGATGTATTCCGGTAACGACGCGGCCAATACAGCTGCTGTGGCGGTGGGCGGCAGCATCGGCAATTTCGTCTCCATGATGAATGAAAAGGCGGCGGAACTGGGCATGCTCAACACGCATTTCGACACCCCGTCGGGACTTGATCAGTTTTCGGACGGCGCGCATTATTCCACCGCCTATGATATGGCGCTGCTGGGCAAATACGCCATGCAGAATTCCGACTTCCGCACCATTGTGAGTGCGAAGTCGCGCAAAATCTATTTCGGAGAATACAGCAAACACGGCTATGAGCTTTTCTCCCACAACTATCTGATGGAGGGGCTGCGGTACGGCTATGAGGGCTGTGACGGCATTAAAACAGGCGTGACCAATCTCGCGGGGCAGTGCTTGGTTTCTCACGTCACCACCGATCAGGGACAGCATTTTGTCTGTGCTTCGCTCAACAATTACAACCGCTGGCACGATCACCGCGTTCTCTACAATTACGCCAAGAGCCTGTATGAACAGGTGCCGGTGGATACCGATATTTCCGACTTCAATGCCACGGTGGTGGGCGGCAAAAAGAATACGGTGTCGGTGGAATGTACCCCCGATGAAACGTACAACATCCTCAAAAGCCAGAAGGATACCGTGAAAAAACAGGTCGTCTTTGACCGGTTCCTCTACGCGCCGATCGAGGAGGGGGACGTGGTCGGTCGTCTGCAATATGTCGCGGACGGCGTGATTATCAAGGAATTCCCCATCACCGCCACCGAAACCGTCGAGGCCGACACCAACGGCTGGTTCTCGGATTATATCAAGGCGATTCGTGACCGCGAGAGCTTGAGCAACGGATAATAATCAAAAAAATATGTTTGGCAAAACAAACACCGCGTCGCAAGCGGTGCTTGTTTTGCTGTATTTGTGACATCATGACATTATGACAAAAACGCAAAGGAAGAAGTAAACCATGGCAGAAAAAATCAGGCTGCAAAAGATGATTGCCGACTGCGGCATTGCTTCCCGCCGCAAGGCGGAGCAGTTGATCGAGGAGGGCAAGGTGCGCGTCAACGGGCGCGTGGCGCAGATCGGGGACAAGGTGGACCCCGCCTCCGACAAGGTGACGGTGGGCAGCCGCAAGCTGGTGCCCCAGAACAGCCGCAAGGTCTACATCATGCTGCACAAGCCGCGCGGCTTCGTCACCACGATGGACGACGAACTGGGGCGCAAATGTGTCGCGGAGCTGGTGGACAATGTGGAGGAACGCGTCTTTCCTGTGGGACGTCTCGACCGCGACAGCGAGGGACTGCTGCTCATGACCAACGACGGCGACTTTGCCAACCGCATTTCCCACCCGCGCAGCCACGTCTCCAAGACCTATCGCGTGACCGTCCGTCAGCAGGTGACGGAGGATATGCTCGCCAAGCTCTCGGAGGGCTTGATGATCGACGGACAGATGACCCTTCCCGCCGACGTCAATCTCGTCACCAAGGAGGAAAACCGCTGCGTGATGCAGATTACCCTTTATGAGGGCCGCAACCGTCAGATTCGCAAGATGTGCGAGGAACTGGGACTCGACGTCATCCGCCTCAAGCGCACCGCCGTGGGCAACGTCAAGCTGGGCATGCTCAAGCAGGGCGAATGGCGCGACCTGAGCGACGACGAGCTGCGGTCGCTGATGGCGTCGGCGCAAATCTCCGCTTCGCGGCAGAAGCGTGCCGCCAAGGCGGCCGAAAAGGCGGTTTACAAGCCGTACAAAAACAACAAAAAGAACAACAAGCAAGGAAGGAACTGACAACATGCTGGAAATTCACCCGATTCAGGACGAAAACGAATGCAAAGCCTACATAACCGAGCAAAATCTCTCCCTCAGCGCCGAAAATACGGCGGTGCTGCGGGCGTATGAAAACGATGAGACAACGGGCAACATCGCGATGACGGTCGAGGGACTCGCGCAGGACGCAGTGCTGAAAATTCACGCTTTTGACTGTGCCGACGACTTCACGGGCGAGCTGCTGATCCGCGCGGCGGTATCGTATGCCTTTAACCATGCTATCCCGAAGCTGGAAGCGCCTAAGACGCTGAGCAATCCCTTGTTTGCCAAGGTCGGATTTCAGGACGATGCACAAAATATATCAATTTCCACAGATAAAGTGGTGCATTTCTGTAAAAAATAGGGAATTTAGCACTCACAGGCAAAGAAGTGCTTGTATTGACGGCGCGGGTGTAATATAATGTATATAATATACAAAACCATTACAGTGGGGGAGTAGGGACTTTCTTTCCCACAGCCCGCTGTTTTTACATGGTAGGAGGTTCAGCAATGAGTTTAGAAAGCAAATTGCAGGTGGTTCTGGACACCAAGGCGGCCGTCAGATGCACCACCGCCCACGAACGCCTCGCAAAGCTCTATGACGAGGGCTCTATGGTCGAATTTGACACGCTGGTCAAGTCTGAGGGCGGTCTGGCGGAAGTCGTGACGGCTTACGGCACGGTGGAAGGTCTGCCTGTGTATTCCTTTGCACAGAACGGCGATGTGTCGGGCGGCGCGATTTCCAAGGCGCAGGCAGTCAAAATCAAGAAGATTTATGACTTTGCCTCCAAGACCGGCGCGCCTGTCGTCGGCATTTACGATTCCCAAGGCGCCCGTCTGAAGCAGGGCGACGAGATTCTCGCGGCTTACGGCGATATGCTGCTCTGGAGCAGCAGTCTGTCGGGCGTGGTTCCCCAGATTTCCATTGTCGCGGGCACCTGCGTCGGCACCAACGCGCTGCTGGCGGTGAGCGCCGACATCGTCATCGCGACCAAGGAAACCGACTTCGGCATCGAAACCAATGGCAGCGAAAAGAAAGCCGAAGACGTGGCGGAGAGCGTACATATTCTCGCGCCGGATACCGATGGGGCGATCGCCCAAGCGAGAAAGATGATCACGATGCTTCCCTCCAACAACCTCGGCATGGCGATGAGCGTGGATTTTGCGCCCCCTGTCGTTTCGGGCGATGAGCTTGACGCGGTAGCGCCCTCCGTCTTTACGGAAGCGCGCGTGATTTCCTACATCATTTCCGGCATTGTGGACGCGGGCAGTCTGGTGGATTTGCAACCGAAATTCGGCAGAAGCGTGCTGACCGCACTGGCTACCATCAACGGCAACACCGTGGGTGTGGTTTCCTCCCGAAGCCGCTACAACGTCGGCAAGATCGACGCGGACGGCGCGGCGAAAGCGGCGCGTTTCGTGCGTTTCTGTGATGCTTTTTCCATCCCGATTGTCACGCTGGTGGATACCTACGGCTTCAATTCCGTGCGCGACGCGGCCAAGCTTGCGCACGCCTACGCGGAAGCCACTACCGTGAAACTGGCGATTGTCACGGGTGCGGCTTACGGCCCGGCCTTTGTCGCGATGGCGGGTCGCGCGGCCAATGCCGACCTCACGCTGGCATGGCCCACCGCGGTCATTGCACCCCTTGCCCCTGAGACGTTTGCCGCGATTATGTACGCCGACAAGCTCAAAGGCGCGGCGGATCCCGTTGCCAAGCGCGGCGAGATTGTCAACGAGTATAAGGACACCCTTGCTTCTCCGGCGGAAGCGGCAGCCAACGGCTACATCGACGATGTGATTGCTCCCTCTGAAACCCGCTCTTCCATCGTTATGGCACTGGATATGCTGGCCTCCAAGAAAGTTACCCGCATGGCCAAGAAGCATTCCAATATTCAACTGTAACGATTTTCTCTTCATCATAATGAATTGTTGACATATATCAGGAGGAATTTCCCATGAAACAATTAAAGATTACCGTAAACGGCGTCGCTTATGACGTTCAAGTGGAGGAAGTCGGCGGCGACGCTGCCTTCTCCGCACCCGCCGCAGCCGCTCCTGCCGCTGCCCCTGCCGCACCCAAGGCGGCTCCTGCAGTTCCCGCTGCCCCGGCAGCAGGCGAGCCTGTGGAATCTCCCATGCCCGGCACTGTGCTTGACGTGAAAGTAAAGCCCGGCGATTCGGTCAAGGCGGGGGATACGCTGCTGGTGCTCGAAGCCATGAAGATGGAAAACGCCATCGTGGCTCCTAAGGACGCCAAGGTAGTAGCCGTTCCGGTGACCAAGGGCCAGACCGTCGAGTCCGGCACCGTGCTTGTCACGTTGGGCTGATAAGGGGGAGACACGATCATGGCACAGATAAAAGTTACGGAGACTGTGCTGCGTGACGCGCATCAGTCTCTGATCGCCACCCGTATGACGACCGAAGAAATGCTTCCCATGCTGTCCGATCTGGACAAGGTCGGCTTTCACTCCCTCGAATGCTGGGGCGGCGCGACCTTTGACGCCTGCCTCCGATTCCTGAACGAAGACCCGTGGGAGCGTCTGCGTACCATCCGCAAGGCCTGCCCCAACACCAAGCTGCAAATGCTCTTCCGCGGCCAGAATATGCTGGGCTACCGCCACTACGCGGACGACGTGCTGGAGTATTTTGTCGCCAAGTCCATCGACAACGGCATTGACATCATGCGTATCTTTGACGCGCTCAACGATATCCGCAATCTGGAAACCTCCATCAATGCCGCCAAAAAATACGGCGGCCATGTGCAGGGATGTATCTCCTACACCACCGGCCCGGTCTTTACCACTGAATATTTCACCCAATATGCCAAAGAGCTGGAAAACGCCGGTGCGGATTCCATCTGCATCAAGGATATGGCGGGTCTGCTCACACCTTACTACACCTATGAACTGGTGAAAGCGCTGAAAGAAACGGTCAAGATTCCGATTCAGCTGCACACCCATTACACATCGGGTCTGGCTTCCATGTCCCTGCTGAAAGGTATCGAAGCGGGCGTGGATGTGATTGACACGGCGATGTCCCCGATGGCGCTCGGCACCTCCCATCCCGCGACCGAATCCATGGTGGCGGCGCTCAAAGGCACCGAGTATGACACCGGACTTGACCTCAATCTGCTGGCGAAGATTCGCGATTATGTCGAAACGCTGCGTCAGAAGTACCTTGACAGCGGTTTGATGAGCACCAAGGTGCTGGAGGTTGACTCCAAGACGCTTCTCTATCAGGTACCGGGCGGCATGCTTTCCAATCTGGTTTCCCAGCTCAAGGAAGCGGGCAAACTCGACAAGCTCACCGACGTACTCAACGAAGTGCCTCGTGTGCGCGAGGATGCGGGCTATCCTCCGCTCGTCACGCCTACCTCCCAGATTGTGGGGACACAGGCCGTCTTTAACGTCATCATGGGCGAACGCTACAAGATGACCACCAAGGAATTCAAGGGTCTGGTGCAGGGTACCTACGGCAAGACTCCCATGCCGATTGATCCCGCATTCCGCAAGAAGATTATCGGCGATCTTGAGCCTATCGACTGCCGTCCCGCCGATCTTCTCGAACCGGAGCTTGACAAGCTGCGTGCCGAAATGACCGAATATCTCGAACAGGAAGAGGACGTTCTCTCCTATGCCTGCTTCGGACAGGTGGCGACCAAGTTCTTCAAGGCGCGTCGCGACGCCAAATACGGCATCGACAGCGCCCACGCCGATCTGAAGGCAAAGGTGCATCCGGTGTAAGCAATTACACCAATGTAATCGCGGTATTGCCCCATACATTCATGATAATCAAATCCCCGGAAGGCATGACACAGGTCAGGTTCTTCCGGGGATTTTGCGTTGCGGAAATCAGGGGGACGGCAGATTCTCTTTGGAGGATGTGCCGCTGTGTTGCTCATATTGCGCAAGGGCCGCCATTCGTTCGTCGTGAATTTCCTCGAGCTGGAGGGCAGTTTCGAGAAGCGTGGTTTTATCCTTTTCCGCGCTTTCCATTTGGGCGATGCATTCCCGCGCGGACGCCACCATAGCGGGGAGGAGGCTGCCGTCTTTGCGGATGATGTCGGCCAGTCGCCTATTGTCCTCTTGCAGTGCCTCTTTTTGCTGCCTTGCGTCGGTCAGACTCTGCTGCATCCGCTCCCGTTCCGCGTCCCGCTGGCGCAGGAGGTACACGGCTTTGATTTCGTGGCGGATCCAGAAAATGAGGGTAAAGATGCAGAGAAAAACCAACGGTACCATAATTTCCGTATATTGTCCTGTCGGGAAACGAACCGACAGGTAAGTAAAACCGGTCATGGCGGCCATCAGCATGATGCTGATATACAGACCTGCGGCACTGTCGCCGTATTTGGATATCGCGGCCAATCCTTTTCTGATGCGTCTGGAGCGCAGGAAGTGAACCAGCAGCAGAATTTGCAGCAGAGAAATGGGCAGGAAGGACAGCATATGAAACAGCACATTGCCCTGCATAAGCTCTTTGTGCAAATCAATTTCCGGGAAAAAAAGCTGATTGATGCTGCCCATTACTGCGGCACCTGTCATAGTAGCCACAAAATAGGCGGCGAAGCTGCCGCTGAGAGAAAGCAGCGAAAGCGCTGCTGCTTCTTTCAGTCTGATTTTCAGAACCGCACAGACGATCAATGTAAAGACGGCAAGCGTAACTGTGGCCTGAAAGGGGTGAATCCTATCCCTGAAAAGGGATAGGCCGACAGCATAAAGAAGAATACAGCCAATTACGGCGGCGTTTCGTTTGGGAGAGGGCTTTTGGGGCAGTGCCGTGTAAAAAACGGAGTAGGCGCACAGCGAAATCGTGCCGTATTTGATGCCAACGCTGAAAAGAGAATATAAGATATGATTCATAAGCAGTCACCGATAGGGAGAGAGTAAAAGGATGTCTTTTTGACTCATTCGCACGAAGAAAAAGAGGGAATGACCGTTTTTCCCGCGCCGTCAAACGTAACCGTCAAGCGTTTGGTAAAGTTTCCGTGAAAAGAATCGCCTCCGGATCTGTCGGTATAATTTTCCAGACAAAAGCTCGCGCGGTATTCTTTGAGCAGTGCGAACAGCGTCATCAAGCCGATGCCGCTGCCGCCCGTGTCGCGGTGTGTGGTAATTTTCCTTTTCCCCATGAGTTTCAGTACATCAGGGGCAAACGGCGCACCGCTGTCGCTTACGGCAAGAAAAAGATGTTCTTGGGGATCGCGTCCTACGGTGACGCTTACCGCCTTGGCGCTGAGGCCCCCGCTCTGGACGGCAATGAGCGCGTTTTCGATGAGATCGGCCAGCATGGTGCCGAAATGGCGGCGGTCAACGGATGACTGCGCCAGCCGTTCCGGCAGATCGGGGGCGGCTGTCAGGGTGAAGCGGATGTTTTGGGCAGTGGCGCGGCGCTGCATGTAGGAGAGAATGGCGTCGAGCGAAACGAGGCCGGTTTTCTCCAAAGGATGGTCGTGGCATTCATATTGTTCGACAGCGGCCATTCGCCGGGCGTAAATTGCTTCAAGCTGCATGGCGGTTTCGAGCAGCATCTCCGCAGACGGGGCGGGGACGTTCTCATTTTTGGGCAGCGCGGCCGTAGTGACGCATTGCCGCGCGGAGGCGACCATAGCGGGGATGAGCTTGTTGTCCCGGTGGATGACAGCGGCAAGGCGCTCGTTGTCCTGCCGGAGTACGGCGATTTCCTGCTCCGCCATGCGCAGATCATCCTCCATTTTCGCAAAGTCCGCTTCCCGCTGCCGGTTGAGATATACCGTATGGATTTCATACCGTATCCAGAAGATCAGCGAGAAAAAGAAGAAGAACGTCATCAGCATAGTGGCGGTGGAGAAAACCGAACTCGCATCTTTTTGACTGTAGTAAATAAAAGCTGTCGCGGTGAGAATCAGCATAAGCGACAGATAAATACCCGCGTCTTTTTCTCCAAAGTTTCCGATATGGGTCAGACCGCTTTGAATGCGTTTGCTTTGCATCAGGAAGAAAACGGCTGCGGCCACCAGCCCTTCGAGAAAAAGGAACACTGCCACATTGAGCCAGTTTTCGGTTTTCAGATCCATGCGCCACATTTTAGAGGGCGTAAGGATTACATTGTACCAGTACATCAAAAAGATTGACAGAAACCCTACCAGCAGGAAGATGCCGTAGCACAGACAAAAACCGGTAATCGACAGCGTGACAGTTTGCCCCGGTTTGCAACGGAAAAACATATAATGATATAATGTGAGAAATGTGATCAAATAAAGAATCATCCACGGCCCAAGCAGTGGCTTGAGAAACTGCATGCTCACACCCAGCAGAATCACAGGCAGCGCCCCGATCAGGCAGCGGCGTTTGCCGGGGAAATGGGGCAAAGTGCAGAGAAAGACATAATAGGCGCACAGACACAGGATGGAATATTTGACGGCGCCTTCCACAAGTGGCTTGATAATGGCAAGCACAGGCAATCACCTTCTGACGATAGAGTAAAAAGAAAAAACAAAGCTCTCTGTGGTAACATCGCAGAGAGCTTTGTAAGGTGATATGAAATAGGGGTGCAGTCATATAAATAATATTTCTGCCATACAGTATATCACCTTATGAAAGCGCTGTAAATTGGTTTCGGGTATGCATTTTTTATTGGTTTCTGTTGTTTTTTTTGTGAATTTGTCTGTTATTGTCAGAGTTCGTTCTTGATCTTATTGGCAAAGTAACAGATGAATTCGGTCACAGTGGGAATGCCTTTTTTGGAATGAATGTGTGCGGTGTAATTGGAGAGAAGCTTGTCAATATCTGCGCTTGCCCATGCCCGGCCGATGGCATTCTGCATGGCGCGTTCCACGCTTGCCTCGGTTTTGCCGTGGCGGCGGCCGATGATCAGCGATACGTTGGTGACAGGCTCATTGACAAAAATCTCGATTGCTTCGGTCAGATAGCGGTAACCCACGGCTCTGGGGCTGATGGAAACGCTGTCAAGTGCCGCGCAGATGCGGCGAATGAGCTGCTTTTGGCTTTCTTCCTCCGTTGGGGCAGACGCTGCGTTGGAAAAGGTTCCGGCTGCCGACGCGGAAGACAGGGGAATCCCGTCTTGCAGCACGCTCATGGCCAGCAGGATCTCCGCCACACCTTCGGGGGAATATCCTTCCTGATGCTTATACATGACAAATCCCGCGCCGAGTGCCCGCACCATATCGTAGGTGGTCTGGCTGGAATTATTGGTGTTGACAAGCACATAGGGCCGCAGCGACGCAGGCATCTGACGCAAAGACGTCAGAAAGCTGATGCCGTTTCCCACTCCGCTGTGAAGCTCCAAATCGAGAATGACCGCGTCGGGTCGGTGTTCGCGCACATAGAGCAGCGCGTCCGGCACGCTGGCTGTTGTTTTGACCAAGGTGATGCCGTCTGTTTTTTCAAAGCATTCGGCAAAGGAACGGCACACGGATGGATCGTCCTCCACTATCATCACATTGATATTGGTCTGCATTTTTTTCCGGCTCCTTTCACCATGAATTTTATCACTACTATTATAAAAGATGGAACAAGAAAAATCAACAGAAAATAACAAAAAACAACAAATTATAATTTTTTCAATGTCAAAAAAAAACAATAAACAAAAAAACAAGGAAAAAATTACAAAACCGTCCTTTGTGATACCAAGGACGGTTTTGCAATTTGTGGATGGGGAACGATATAAAAAAGACATAAGCAAAGATATGTAACAGAAAACTTCTGACCGCAGACAAAATCCACGTTCGGAATGCTTTCGTTGAGTAAATTATAGTATAAAAAAGGAAAAATGTCAAGAGTTTTTTAACAATTCATGACAAATTCTTTCAAATATCCGGTTTAATATGAAAAGATTGTTACAAAATTGTCAATTGGTGATGAGAATCAGTCCTCCAACGCATACTACCGCGCCGATCAACTGGCGGAGCGAGAGCGTTTCATGGAAGAACAGATAGCCAACAAAGAGAAGCGCGCACGCAAGAGCGATGTTGGCTACCAACGGTGCGGTGTTGACATTCCATCCGGCGCGGTAGACGTGGATATAGCCGAATTCCAGACCCACGATGGACAGTCCCAGCGCAAAGGACGTCCAATTGAGTTTTGCCATGTCCGCTGCGAGTCCCTGATGTTCTCCCGTACAGTAGAGTGTGAAAGTACAGAGCGCTGCCACTAGATAGGTGACGGTCAGCGACAGCATGGCATTGCTGTCGGACGGTGTACTTTTGGTGATGATGTTGTAGAAGATGTTGGCGAGTACCACCAACGCGATCGGCCAGAACATAGGCCACATAGCTATCTCTCCTGTTCAAAAAGTATTATGAGATGATTGTAGAAGTAATAAATGAGAATTTAGTGAGGTAAGAAAAAAGAAGAAAATGTTGGAAGCCCTGCGGGTTTGAAAATATATTTTTCAGCGCCGCAAGCGCTCCTTCATTTCACATTTCACATTATTTTTACTGAATCTTTACGGTTTTCTTGACCGCTTTCTTGACGGCTGCCTGTTATAATGCTGTCATCCCGGCAATGAAAGGAGCTTTTTTAATGGAATATTGTCTGGAAACACATGATTTATGCAAAAGCTACGGGCGGTTCAAGGCGCTCAGCGGTCTGACCCTGCATGTCCCAAAAGGCGCGATTTACGGACTTGTGGGGCGCAACGGTGCGGGCAAAACGACGCTGCTGCGTCTGATTTGCGGCTTGCAGCGACCCGACAGCGGGCATTATACGATTTATGGCGTGGACGGCAGCGACAGGAATATCGGAAACATTCGCCGCCGCATGGGGGCAGTGGTGGAAACGCCTGCCTTTTGTCGCGACATGACGGCGCGGGACAATTTAGTGCTGCAATACAAGGCGCTGGGGCTGCCCTCCTATGACGGCATTGACGAGATTCTGCGCATGGTGGGGCTGTCCGATACGGGTCAAAAGAAAGCGAAGCACTTCTCCCTCGGCATGAAGCAGCGTCTGGGAATCGCCGTCGCGCTGTGCGGTCATCCTGATTTTATCGTGCTGGACGAGCCTGTCAACGGCATGGATCCCGAGGGTATTGTGGAGATACGCGAGCTGATTCTGCGGCTCAACCGCGAGCAGCAGATCACCTTTCTCATTTCGAGCCACATTTTGGAGGAGCTTTCCAAGCTCGCGACGCATTATGGCTTTATCGACAGCGGCGCGACCGTGAAGGAAATCAGCGCGCGGGAATGGGAGGCAAGCTGCCGCCAATGCATTCGCCTGACGGTGTCCGACCCAAAAGCGGTTTGCTGTGCGCTCGACGGCATGGGGGAGACGCCGGGCGGCAAGGTCGAATATGCCGTTGTGTCCGACAGCGAGGTGGACGTATTCGGGGAGGTCAATATCACCCGGCTTGTCGTGACGCTGCAAAAAAGCGGCTGCGAGGTTCTCTCGCTGCACGAGCGCAGCGAAAGTCTTGAAAATTATTACATCAATCTGATGGGAGGCGGCAACCATGCGTGACCTTCTGTCGGAGGGATTTTATCGGCTGTTCCGAAACAAGGCGTTCTGGTGCGTACTGGCGTTTGAAGCGGCGTATAAAACCTACAGCCTCTTGCATAACTGGTGCAATGTGCAGCGATTGCGGAGCAACGGAACCAACGCCGGCATACCGTTTGACGAACTGCTGTATGAATACGCGGGTATCGCGCTGCTTACCTCGTGCATTCTTATTCCCCTGCTGATCGGCGGGGATTACGCGGACGGCACACTGCGCCACCGTCTGATAAAGGGGTATCGCAGAACATCGGTTTATCTCGCCAATTGGCTGGTGTCCACAGGCGGTATGCTGCTGTGTGTCGCGGCGGATTGGTTGATTTCCTTCACGCTTGGCATGGTATTGCAGGAAGAACCGATCAGTTCGCCTGCCCATATACTGCTGATGCTGACAATCGGGGTGGGGACAGTGACCGCCTGCTGTTCCGTCAACGCTTTTGTTGTCATGCTGATTCCGCATAAGACCGTCGCGGGTGCGGTATGCTTTTGTCTTCTGGCGCTGACGGTGCTGGTGGGAATGCGCATTTATGACGCGCTCTCCCTGCCGGAATACTGGTATGATTATGTGGTTTCGACGTCGGACGGCTTCCGACAATATGATATGTACCCCAATCCCCATTATGTATCGGGCGGCAGGCGGCAGGTCTGTTTGTTTGTTTACGATTTTCTGCCTTTCACACAGTCGTTTGAGCTGGCCGCGAATTCCCTGTACGGCAACCCCGTGAGAATGCTGCTGTGTTCGCTGGGGATCACCGCGGCTTCCACGGTGGGAGGTATGGCGGCATTTGTCAGGAAAGACATCCGATAGGGAGGGGAACGGAGAAATATGTATCATTTACTCTCGGCGGATTTCTACCGCCTTTTCAAAAACAAGCTGTTCTGGCTGTCGATGGCATTTGTCGCCGCCTCCCAGCTTTATATGACGGCTGCCAATTATCTGATGAATCGCGGCACGGGCGAGGGACAGTATTATCCGCTGACGTGGATTTTCTTTGAATGGTTTGTCCCTGTGGGATTTGTGACGGCGCTGGTTTGCGCTTGGTTGGTGGGTGAAAGTCAGGAGGACGGCTTGCTGCGCATCAGACTCGCGGGAGGATGCGACAGAGTACAGATGTATCTTTGTCATGTCGTGGTATGTGTCAGCGCGGGAATGATGATGGCGGGCGTTTATTTGCTGCTGTCCTGCACGCTGGGCGCGGCGGTGATGCAGCCTCCCGCCCTGCCGCTGTCCGCCATGCTGTATGACACGCTTGTTCTGCTGCTGGGCATGGCGGCGCTGTGTGCGATGTTTACCTTTCTTGCCTCGCTGACGCCCCACCGTGCGCTGGCGCTGGCGGTCTGTATCGGATGGTATTTGGTGATGACGTTTGTTTCCCTGCGGCTGGTCAATGCATTGCGCGAAGAAGCATTGATCTGGACGGAGCAGCCTGTCATCGGAACCCATGATGTGGAGTGGCTGACGCGACCCAATCCGGCGTATGTTGACGGAACCAGGCGACGCGCCTGCATCTGGTGGTGCGATCTGCTGCCGACAGCACAGGCGATGCAGATCAGTGATTACGATTTTTCGTTATTTGGCAGACCGCCGCGCATGATGGTTTTCTCCGTCTGCGAAATGGTCGGCTGCACGGCGGCGGGAATGGCGGCATTTGTCAGGAAAGACGTCCGATAAGGAAAGGGAGAACGGAGAAATATGCATCATTTACTTTCGGCGGGTTTTTACTGCCTTTTCAAAAACAAATGGTTCTGGCTGTCGATGGCGGCGATCGCCGTCGCAAACGGTTATATTACGGCTGACGTTTATTGCTGGAGTAGTACCGTGGGGGCGTTTTACCCTTTGACGACGATTCTGTTTGCATGGTTTATACCTGTGACGTCAGAGGTCGCGATACTCTGTCCTTGGTTTATCGGTACGACACAGAAAGACGGGTTGCTTCGTAACGCACTCGCGGCGGGGTGCAGCAGGACACAGATGTATCTCGCTAATTAGTGTCTGCTAAAAAAATCTGAAAAGCCCAAGGAATGGACATTTGAGAGA